>JAKFXR010000014.1 GCA_021731285.1 Polaromonas sp.
ATCCAAACAGCCGCCGCTGACAGAAGGAGAATCACTACCCACAGAGTAAAACCGATACTTATCCACAGCCCAATTGCAGGGCGTTAAACTGCAAATAGTGGGGTCAGGTTTGAATGAAAAACTGGGGTCAAGATTGGATGGAAATCAACACTTTGGGCCCATCAAGCCTCCCAATCGCGGACTGGATCCACCGTTCCTGTTGCTTCCCATTGTCGGGATATCTTTCGAGGCTCGCATCGGCGTCACTTATCAGACGCTCAATGGGCGCCCACAGAAAACATTCATCATCAGCAGCCAAGGCTTTCGATTGCTTTTCGCGCTGGTCCCAAGAGCCATCTACGGGAGCGCTTGCAGCACTGTCGGGAAACGCTGTCAGCAGGGAAAGTGCCAACTGCTTAAGGATGGCGAGCCGCTCTGAGGAGCTAGGCCTGTAGCGCTCGTCTATCGCCCCGCCGATGACGGCCTCAAGTTCCCAAGATGATGACTGTGGCATCCGTACTCCTGTTTGGCTGCCGAAGCTGGGCTTCTTTAAGCCAAGTCGAACATTAGTAAAGTAGCAACTTTAGCGTGCATTGCTCGTTGACGACCGGTATGAGCGAGCCCGACGAGTTGCAGCACAACAGCGGAAGCTGCTAGCCGATGCGCCGAATTAGCACGGTTGCAACAGTGCACTGACTTACCGAACCTCTCATTGTCAGTCGTGAGTCGGTGTCAAGATGCTCTAAAAATGGAGGGCGTTAATGCATCTGGATCTGGTATTCAAGCGAGAAGATGTTCTTTGCGACGACGCGGAGCCCAGCCGCTTCGTACATCACATAACGGGCGGAGTTTACGGGTACACCAAATCCGATCGGCGCATCAAGGTGGGCGAGTTTTCCGTGTTCCTGATTGATCTTGAGCGCTGCATAAATGAAGGCGCATCCCCGTTTGACGCCTTCGACACTCACCAGGCGACCATGCCTTACTACGAGCTGTACGACGATGATCTTGGCTTCCCTGAGGTGGTGCTGGAAGCGCTAGGTAGTGACGGGTTCTGGGCTCCAAACATGCTCATACTCGACCGCCTAGTGATCGCTCCTAAGCACCGAGGAAGCAACAAGGGGTTGGTGGTGTTGCACACACTCATGACTCGTCTCTCCATTGGCTGCGGCATCGTCGCGATGAAGCCGTATCCGCTTCAGTACGAGGGCGGATCCCCAGCCGAGAATCAGAATGAAGCGTTCTTCAAAAAGGCCGGCCTAAGCTCGTTTTCTGGAAGCCAAGACGCCAGCACTCGCAAGCTAAAGAAGTATTACAGGCGGCTCGGTTTTCGTGCAGTCCCCAAGACGCCATTCATGGTCCTCAATCCAGTGGAGAATCTGTGCAGCCTGAGCGAGCTGGGCCTGAGCTACCGGTAGTCTTGCGCTGAAACTCTGCAAATTGCCTACAGATTGCCTACAGCGCCGCCAAAAGAAAAAGCCCACTATCTAATTGATAGCAGGCTTTTGTCTGTTTTATTGGTGCCGGAGAGATGAATCGAACACCCGACCTTCTCATTACGAATGAGCGGGTAACTTGATTGAGGTTTGTTGGTTTGCGTTGATCTCAGAGCTAAATCTGAGAGAGGGAAGCGCAAAGCCGAATGTCGATGATATTGCTCTGTTGATCGCAATATCAAAAATTCTCTTACATCCGCCGTTACTTCAGGCGCCGATGTAAGAGAATGCAAGCATGACAAAAATTGCGTTCACTGCACCGCGCGTCGCCGGCTTCTCGTGCCCACCTAAAAAGGCTCAAGCGTTCTTATGGGACAGCAAGGCGCAGGGGCTCGGATTACGCGTCACCCCGCGGGGAGTGCCAGCCTTCATTTTTCAGGGTCTGTATCAGGGAAAGAGCCTGCGCATCACTATCGGCGACGCCGAAGCTTGGCGCATTCCTGACGCGCAGGCCAAGGCGCGAGAGCTGCAGCGGCAAATCGACGAGGGGCGAGATCCACGCGCGCTCAAGGCCGAGGCTGTTGCGAAGGATGTTGCGAAGCGCGAAGCTGATCGACTTGAGGCTGTCACAGTTGGCGATGCGTGGCCGACCTATTTGGCCGAAGGCGCACCGAAACGGCGTGATGCGTGGAAGCCCCGCTATCGTGCTGACTTGGAAGGGATGGCTTCCGCCGGGGGCATCGCTAAGAAGCGAGGAAAAGGCCTGACTCGGCCAGGACCTCTTTATCCATTGCTGCCAATGGCGCTGGCCGATGTGAATGAGGACACGCTAAAAAGCTGGTACGACCGCGAAGCAAAAACCGGAAAGCACCAGGCAGCCCGCGCTTTGATGATGTTCCGCGGCTTTCTGCGCTGGGGCTCGTCGCGACCTGAGTACCGCGCACTGGTCGATCGCGACGCAGGAAAAAGTGCGGCAATCGTGCAGGCGCTGCCGCGCAGTACCCGTCGAACTGATGCGTTGGAGGCGGCGCAACTCCCTGGCTGGTGGTCCGGCGTGGAAGAATTGAGCAACCGGACTGCATCGGTCTACCTGCGCGCGTTGTTGCTGACTGGCGCGCGCCGTGAAGAACTCGCAGCGCTACGCTGGGGCGACATCAATTTTCGCTGGGGCAAGCTCGAAATTGCGGACAAAGTGGACGCTACCCGAGTGATTCCCTTGACACCGTACCTTGCACGGCTTCTCGCGACGCTCCCCCGCACAAACGACTTTGTTTTTGCATCAAGTGGAAAGACTGGCCGAATTGCCGATACGCGCGCCAGTCATTCCAAAGCGCTCGCGAGCGCCGGCATCGAAGGCCTGACCATCCACGGTCTTCGCCGTTCGTTCTCGCTGCTTGGCGAGGCTGCAGGCGCCCCGGCCGGGGCCATCGCGCAGGTAATGGGTCACAAGCCGTCCGCGACAGCTGAGGGTTATAGACCACGCAGCGTTGACGCGCTACGGCCGTTCCTGACCCTGATCGAAGCGCACATTTTGGAGCAGGCTGGCGTCCAGCGCGAACATGAAGGCACGGAAGCGTCTGGCAGCACTTTTGTGCCCCCCCTGAAGATGGTCGCCTAATCAGTGTGCGGTGCTGCCCGCTCCCAGCTTCCCGTGCCTCATTCTTCGGGGGCAACTCAATGTCGCGTTCCACTTCTTCGAGGAAGCGAGCGGGAGTACAGTTGTCATGACGCACCCGGCCTCGGACGACATCGGGGCCGACCTCTTCGGCGTGGGCGTAGTGAAAGTATCAAATTGACCTGTCTCGGCGCAAGCATTGCGACAGAGCGAGTGCTGTGAGCCGGCTATCCTCCGATCGCGCCTTCCTTGAAGGACTGATTTCGGGTTCTGTTGATAGACTGGGACCGCGTGTTTTTATGCGCCTAAGGCCCATGTTTGCCCGGTATCCTGAAAGCACAAACATGCATTCGCTTTTGGTTCGTGCTGCCGATGCCTACGGCGATGCCGCGGTAGCGGCCGCATGGTGGACTCTAGCGGGAGCCGTGATTGAGGCCGCCCGGAGCGACGATATTTGATGTGAAAAATTCTGGAGTTGAATTTGACTGACTTAAGCCACTGGGACTCATTCGAAGATTTCGACCCGAATCGGATTGCGTTCTTGATTGCGAGCGCCGACCCTGAGTACAGGGATGAGGTGCTTGTTCTGATGCGCGAGGGGTATCGCATTGCGCGAACTGTCCTTGCTGGGATTCCAATGACTGCTGAACAGTTTCGAATATGGCGAAAACACAAACTGTTCCCGCATACCCTCGTAAGTAAGCAGTTAGACGGGTACCCGATGCTGCTGCAATATGAGCCGGACCGCAATTGGGAACTGGTTAAAAGATTCAGGGAGTCGATTGGCGATTTCGAAAATCAGCGTTTCGCCCGAACCGAAATTCGTCGTTGGCTTGGTGCAGTGGGCCTGAAAAGCTCCTATACGTTTGACTCCCAGCAAAAATATGTATTGCCCGTATCACCCTCATTGGAAGAGGAAGTGAGTGATTCAATAGAAGAGTCCGCGCGGGTTCAGCCTCCGACCGGCTGGAAGATGGAAGTCCAGAAGGCCGCTACTCTGCATTGGAAAGACATGCGCACAGCGGGAGGTAATCCAACAGTGAGCTCCATTGTCGACTCGATGGCAAAGTGGTGTCGTGCAAATAATGTACTAACTGACGGCGGTATCAATCCCAGCGCGAACTATCTAAGAACTCATGTTCTCGGTGGAAGGCATTGGATGCCACCCCGGTAGCCGGCTGCACACGCTGCACAAACTGCACAAACTGCACAAACGAAAAGTGCACAAGCTGCACACGGATTGATAAAAATGCGGGAAGCCTGCATTTATGCGGGTTGGCGCAGGTTTTCATGCACTGAAACGTTATGACATAGATCGGCGCTTGTTCATTCAAGGATTGTTTTCAATCCCTGCAATCGTTGCGGGGGACATTGAAAGCAACTCGCCATGAAAACCGTCCACCACAGCGAAGGTGTCCGCCGCGCTGTACTTACCCAAAAAATTCCACCTGCTGACTTCATTCCGCTGAGTCAGGAAGTGCGCACCCACGTTCCGACGGCGGTGCTTTGCTGGCATCTGACCAAGAAGCAACAGACCGCGCGTGCGTGGGCCTCCGCTGCGACTTATCCGGAAGGCTTGATGCCAATGCGCGTGAATGGCCGCCTCGCATGGCCTGTGTCGGGCATCAAAAAAGTCCTGGGATTGGCGTAATGCACAAGTCCGTCATCGGCCTGACGCACCGTCCAACGTCCAAAGAAAAAGCCGCACAGGTGGTTGCACACTTGGCGGCTGAAAAGCCCTTCAACGTATATGAGGAAAAGTCCGGCAATCATGCCCGTTGTGGCCCGGCAAACGACCCAAGATTTTCCATTTCTTGGGCCGAAGTTATTGCAAACATCATAAAGGAAGCGTTTCCTCAGCAATCTGTGCGCAATGGCATGCCTAATCGTTGGCGCCGTGTGATGCACTATGTAGAGGGTTTGATCCGCGCGGTAGCTCGCTACGACGTCGTGTTGGCATATCAGTACTTGTACGCGATTTACCTGGGGACGGCGCCAACTCCAAAATCAAAGGGCGCATCGTAATGGCGCGCTCTCGCAACATCAAACCCGGCTTTTTTGTTAACGACGGGCTCGTGGAACTGAACTTCGCTACGCGTTTGCTTTTTGTCGGCCTCTGGACGATCGCTGACCGCGACGGCCGCCTTGAAGACCGGCCCAAGAAGATCAAGATTGCGGTCTTTCCTGCCGATGATGTGGACATGGACGCCATGCTGCAAGCGCTGCATGATGCAGCATTTGTCTTGCGCTATGAGGTTGGGGGTTTTCGGTACATCCAGGTCACCAACTGGGCCAAGCACCAGAACCCGCATCACACCGAAAAGGCCTCGGAGATTCCGGGCATCAACGGTGAAATAACGGTTAAAGCACGGATAGAGCCCAAGGAATCCCAAAAGCAGGACGGTGGAAATCCTGCTGATTCCTTGTTACTGATTCCTGATTCCTTGACAAAGAGCCCGCGCAAGCCGCGTGCTGCCTCCCTCGAGATAACGCTGAGTGAGTACCTTGCCATCTGCAAAACTGACGGTAAAAAGCCAGTTCCTGACGACCACCACATCCGCGCGTATTGCCGGGACGCCGGCATCACCGACGACATGCGGCAAATCGCTTGGCTGGTGTTCAAGGACCGGCACCAGACCAACCCAAAGGCCAAAAAGTACATCGACTGGCCGGCTGCCTTTGCCAACAGCATCAAGGACCGCTGGTACCGCCTCTGGAATGTGAACGCCGAAGGCCATGCCGACTGGTCGCCGACCGGCTTGCAGGAAAAACGCGTGATTGAAACCCGAATGAACGTCACCAAGGGGCCTGAACATGCACCCGCGTGAATTTATTTCGAAAGCATTGCCCTGGTCCC
This sequence comes from Polaromonas sp., assembly GCA_021731285.1. Taxonomy (GTDB): domain Bacteria; phylum Pseudomonadota; class Gammaproteobacteria; order Burkholderiales; family Burkholderiaceae_C; genus Polaromonas. The sequence goes on from JAKFXR010000014.1 coordinate 5,888, forward strand.
CCGAAGCAGAATCAAGCGTCTTGGGCGCCTTGATGCTCGACGGTGGAGCTTGGGATAGCGTGGGCGACATTCTGACCGCCGAGGAATTCTTCGACGTCCGCAACGGGCGCATATTCACCGCCATTGGCGGCCTGATTTCGGCATGCAAGCCGGCCGACATCGTGACAGTTTTCGACCAACTGCAGGCATCCGGTACTGGGGAGGGGGTTGATCTGTTGATGCTGAACCAGATGGCGCAGTACGTCCCCAGCGCCTCAAACCTGCGCCGATACGCTGAAATCGTCTCAGAGCGCGCTCTGATGCGCAACCTCGTGCTTGCCGCTGACGAGGTTAAGAACATTGCTGGCGACACCAGCGTTCCCGTGCTGGGCCGGCTGGACAAGGCCCAGGGCGTGCTGCAGGCGCTGCAGCTCAAGAAGGCGCGCCATATGCCAACGGTGATTGCCGACACCATCGTCGGGCTGCTGGATCGGGTGGAGCGCCTGGCAGACGGATCCGCCATGCCAGGCATCCCCACCGGCATCTCATCGCTGGATCAACTGTTGGGCGGCGGGTTCAAGCCCGGCAAGCAGGTCATCATCGCCGCGCGGCCGTCTGTCGGTAAGTCGTCCCTGGCCGAGCAGTTGTGCATCAACCTGGCGCGCGCCGGCCATCCAGCGGCCATGTTCTCGCAGGAAATGGGCAAGGAAGAGCTGGCCGACCGGGCGGCGGCGAACATCGGCCGCATTGCACTGGACCGCCTACTGTCCGGGCAGCTGGAGCAGTATGAGTGGAGTCGCCTGACAGAGGCCATCGAGATCATGCGCAACCTGCCGTTGCACTTCGATGACCAACCAGCCCTCACGCTGTCTGACATCTCGGCCAAGGCCCGAATGCTCAAGCGCCAGCATGGCATCAAGCTCATCGTTGTCGACTACCTGCAGCTCTGTGCGGCCGGCAAGGCCACGGACAGCCGCCATCACCAGATCGAAGAATTGTCCCGGGGCTTGAAGAACCTGGCCCGCCAACTCGACATAACCATCGTGACATTGAGCCAACTCAATCGCGAGGTGGAAAAGCGCCCCAGCGGCCGGCCGATTCTGAGCGACTTGAAGGAGTCCGGCGCTATTGAGGAGGATGCCGATGTGGTCATCCTGCTCAGTCGCTACAGCACCAACCCGCAAGGTCCGAGCGTAGTTGCATGCGACGTGCCAAAGAACCGCCAGGGGCGTGTCGGTGAACTGGCATTGAGCTTCGAAGGCACGTACCAGCACTGGCAAGAAAGCTCAGTGCTCTTGCAAGCCAAAAAGATGGGTAGCAGCCGTCTGTACACAAACGAGGCATAGCGCCGAAGCTGCCGCCAAGATCCGCAACTACGCCAACACCCTGATCACCGCCAACTCAACCGAAGCCCAAACCATGACCCGTGTTATCGACATCCCTCTCAGCCCCGATGACCGCCTCGAACGTGCCCGCGCTAGTAGCTGATCCACCATCCCCAAACCAAGAAACCCAAATGCCAATACCGAAAAAAACCCATCACATCTTCAAGACGTTCCTTGAAGGGGCAAACGGCCATCGCAGTGAGCCCGTGGAGGAGCGCTTGCACATTTCTAGGAACTGCAGAAATTGCAGTGCTAACGGCCGCAATGATCCTGATTGGGTGGCCGGCGGCGGCATCGAAAAGTTTGGGGTTTGCCAGAATGGCTGTAGCGCCGCTGAAAACTCAAAAAGCGAAGATCAGTGGTGCTTCGCGCACAGTACCAAAGAAGAGTTTGAAGCGGGCCGTAGCCGCATCGACCGCCCCGTCTTGACCCTTGTGCAAGGTGGTGCATTGTGAACACCGCGATGACCGACACCGCGCCCGAAACTGGCACCGAAATTTTGAGTGTGAGCGATGGTATGTTCGCTCAGTTGGCTCGGCCTGCCCTTGCCGCGAACGATGCGGCGACCCTGTACCGGGCCGCTACCTGCGAGGCGGATGGCCCCCCGTCGGTACAAATGAGCCCCGACCGCGCGTTGACGTTCAATACAATCGGTCCCCGTCTGGTTGGGGCGCGTGAGCTGAACGGCATCCCGCAGCAGGAAGCCGCTCAACTCGCAGGCATGGCGAACGGCACGCAGTGGTCGCTCTGGGAAGCCGGCCGGAGAGCGCCGCCCTTATACGCCGTACTCGCCGCATCAAAAGCGCTTGGTGTTTCAATGGATTTTCTGTTTGGCTTGTCGAACGATCCTGAGCGCGACGCACGTGCAGCCCGTCGTAACGCCTGTGTTCAGGCGGTGCGCAAAATGCTGACTCAAACTGCAGAGAGCATCGCCGACGGCATTGAAACCAGCGATACCTTGGCGGGGCCGGATGCAAGCAATTTCCGGGAGTTGCTTGATGCAGCTTGTTCGCTGACCGCAGGCGTCGAGCAATACCACCGACTCAATGTCGAACAGTTTGAGGAATCACGTGGTGGAGCAACGGTTCTGGCCGCCGTCGGCCGGATGGAAGAGGTTCAGTTCAAGGCCCGCGACGTGTTACGCCGTCATGACGAATTTGCAACGCGGATGCGTCTCCAGATCGCGGCAATTGGTCGGTTGGAATAGACGGGGTGGCGGACTGATGGCCGGGCGGGGCGGTAATTTGAATGAAGTTCTTTCTTACTCGCGACTGTGGAATGAGGCGTATCGGAACGGCTGTTTCTTTGTCTGACTGTCGTGTTTGTCAGGTTCTGGTGGCTTATTAAGCTGGCGCTTTCAGGGCTGTCTCCAGCGCGTACGGCGGCGGTTGCGCTATTGAAGTTAAGCAGGTCAATGATCCAGTGGAGCTGTTTGGCGATAAGCGAATGGGATTAATTTCGCATTGTGAGATTTTTGGTAATTGCGGCCTGCATTTGCAATTTATGATCATTCGCAGGAGGGCGGAGGAACGCCTAAAAGCAAATAACAAGAAATGACGAGATGACCGCCAACGCATTCCACAGCATCACCCAAGTCGAAACAAGCCTTTGGGACGCCGCTGACCAGCTCCGCGCTAACTCCAACCTCACCGCGACTGAATACTCCATGCCGGTGCTGGGCGTCATCTTTTTGCGCCACGCCACCAACCGCTACCAGACAGCCCTCAGAGCCATTGATGCCGACCAGGCCGCCGGCACCATGCCCAAGCGCCCGCTGGTCAAGGCCGATTTCATCAAGCGCCGCGCCCTGATGCTGCCCGAGGCAGCACGTTACGACACCCTGCTGAACCTGCCCTCCGGCGCCAGCCTGGGCGGTGCCCTGGTGGCGGCCATGAACGCCATCGAGGCCGACTTCCCGCCGCTACAAGGCAGCCTGCCCAAAGACTACGACCGCTTTGACAACAAGCTGCTCGAAAACCTGCTGCGCTGCTTCGACGCTGAAGCACTTCGCAACGCCACCGGTGACGTGTTCGGCCGCATTTACGAATATTTTTTAATGAAATTCGCCATGCAGGGCGCACAAGACAACGGCGAGTTCTTCACGCCGCCGTCGCTGGTGCAAACCTTGGTCAATGTCATTGAGCCCGACCATGGCGTGGTCGCTGATTTGGCCTGTGGCTCTGCCGGCATGTTTGTGCAAAGCAGTCACTTCATTGAGCACGAAGGTTTCGAAACCATGAAGCGGGTCACCTTCTACGGTCAAGAAAAAACACCCGCCACCATTCGCTTGGCCAAGATGAATCTGGCCGTGCATGGCCTGGAGGGTGACATTCGCGAAGCAAACACCTTCTATCAAGACGTGCACCGCCTGCAAGACGGCCGCCCGCTGTGGGGCAACTGCGACTTCATGATGGCCAATCCGCCATTTAACGTGGACAAGGTCGATGCCGAATCCATCAAGACCGACCGCCGTCTTCCCTTTGGCCTGCCAGGTGTCAACAAAGACAAACACGTCTCCAACGGCAACTACTTGTGGATTTCGTACTTCCACAGCTATCTGTCGCCAACCGGGCGGGCTGGCTTTGTCATGTCGTCCCAGGCCAGCAGCGCGGGCCATGGCGAAAAAGAAGTTCGCCGCAAGCTGGTGGAGACGGGTGACGTGGACGTGATGGTCGCCATCCGCGCTAACTTTTTCTACACGCGCACGGTGCCCTGCGAGCTGTGGCACTTTGACCGTTCCAAGCCCGCCGAGCGTAAAGACCAGGTATTGATGCTGGACGCCCGCAATGTGTACCGCAAAGTCACTCGCAAGATTTACGACTTTTCACCCGAGCAGCAGGCCAATCTGGCCGCCATCGTGTGGCTGTATCGGGGCCAGCAGGAGCGCTTCCTGGGGCTGGTGCAAAGCTACATCACCCGCCTGGGTACCGAGGCAGCAGCTGTGAATGCCGCGCTCACCGCGTTTGAGGCTTCGCTGACCGAAAGTCGCGCCCCTTTGGTGGCATTCATGGACAGCGTGAAGGCTATCGAAGACCTGCCGCAAGACAAACGCCAAGGGCTTGTCGATGCCATGACTGAGTGGACCAGCGCCGCCACGGCCTATGCCGCCGACCGGAGTGGATTGGTGACTGACCTGGCAGCGTTCTGCAAGTCCATTGCAAAGCCATCGCAGACCAACAAAGCTCAACACGCCGCGCGTCGGGCCTTTGATCCGCTGGCCGAATCCGCCCGTGGCCTGGTCAAGCAGATTGACCTGCTCTACAAACTGGCCGCCCGTACTGCGCAACTGGCGCAAGAACTGGCTGCACGCGATGAGGCCGCCGAGTTCTTTGAACGCCGCGCAGTCAGCAAACTTACCAGGCAACTCGACGAAGAACGCAAGTCTGCCGTCGAACAGCTCAAAGATTGCGCCTACCTGCACCGCCAGGTCGTCTGGCTGCAGGATCGATTCCCTAAGGCCGAAATGCAGGACGTGCTGGGCCTGTGCAAAGTCGTCACCCGCTCTGACATAGCCGCCGCAGACTGGAGCCTGACCCCTGGCCGCTTTGTCGGCGTGGCCCCTGCCGAGGTGGATGAAGACTTCGACTTCGAGCAGACCCTGCGCGACATCCACCTGGAGCTGGCGGATTTGAACCGTGAGTCGCTGGACTTAGCGGCGCAAATTCAAACCAACTTTGAGGAGTTGGGGGTATGAGTCAGTTAGGCTGGAAGGTGGCGACACTAGGCCAGCATTGCGAGGTATTCAGCGGCTATCCCTTTAAAAGCGAAGGATTTACCGACGACGCAAATGACATTCCATTGGTTAAAGGCGAAAACGTCGGGCAAGGTGAAATTCTTTGGGAAATATCAAAGCGCTGGCCGTGTCAGGATGCAGATGAACTTGCGCGCTACAAGTTGTTCGCAGGAGATGTGGTTTTGGCGATGGACCGCCCATGGGTTCCGGCTGGTCTCAAATTCGCAAAAATCGAAGCGTCAGCACCAGAGGCTTTGTTGGTACAGCGGGTTGCACGGCTCAGATCTCGAAACGGGCTGGATCAATCTTTCCTCGTCCATTTGATTGCGTCGCCCAGTTTTGTTGCATACGTACAAAGTGTCGGACGGGGGGTAGGTGTGCCGCATATCAGTGGCAAACAAATTGGAGCATTTGAATTCTTGCTGCCGCCAATTTCAGCACAGCGGAAGATCGGTTCTAACCTCTCGGCCTACAACGACCTGATCGAAAACAACCGCCGCCGCATGGCACTGCTCGAAGAGTCCGCCAGGCTGCTTTACCGTGAATGGTTCGTCCGCCTGCGCTTCCCCGGCTATGAGCACACGCCTATCGTAGATGGCGTGCCGCTGGGGTGGATGCGCAAGACGCTGGGTGAGTCGATTACTTTGAACTACGGCAAGGCGCTGAAGGCTGAGATACGTGTCGAAGGTGATTATCCGGTTTATGGTTCAAGCGGCATCGTTGGAACCCATGAAAAGCCTTTGGTCCAAGGACCAGCGATCATCCTGGGTCGCAAGGGAAATGTGGGGAGCGTGTACTGGTCCAGCAAGAGCTTTTACCCCATCGACACCGTCTATTTCGTCAGTCCCGAAAGCAGTAGTCTGTACCTTTTTTACGCTCTGAAGAACATGCACTTCATCAGTACCGATGTTGCGGTTCCTGGCCTAAATCGCGATTTTGCGTACAGCCGACCATTGCTGCACCCTCCGGTCACATTGCTGCGCTCGTTTCATGAAACGGTTGAACCGATTCATGCACAGTTGGACAAGCTCGAAGGGACGAACCAAAAACTCCGCGCCGCCCGCGATCTTTTGCTGCCACGCTTAGTGAACGGTGAACTCATCGTTTGAAAGTGCATTGTTGTGCGATGGGTATCACGAATCAACGAGGATCTGTACCATGAAAATAAGCTACCGACTAACCGTGATGTTTATCTCGATCATCATCATCTTGGTGATTGGCCGATGGAGCATTGGCAGCTTTGACTTTGCAACAGGGCAGTTTTGGTTTGTTTCGGGCGCACTACTCTTGATTTTGTTGTCGCTGGTTGATCAGCCACATTTCTCAAAAGATGCAAATGTCTTCGTGAATGGGGCCACCGCATTGGTGTCACTCTTTACGGTATCAGAAAGTCAACGTTTCGGCTTGTGGTGGATATTCTTTTGCTGGGCCACCTACCTTTTGGTCTTGAGCTTCGTCTTAATGACAATTCGCTCACGTGCGCTGTTTCTTGAGACACCAACTGTGCGATTCCTCTCCCGGTTGAATCGAATCATAGGTCGCCCGGAATCAATCTTTTCTGCTTTCTTTCTCGGGGGCATTTTTCTCCAATTTTCTTATCCCAAAGATGGGGCGGCGATTAACAGTTTGCTTCTGTTTTGGGCAGTTTTCATGATCTTGAATGTGCCTGGAATTGCTCATGCTGTGTCATCGTTTTTTTTACAGAGGTCCGACACAGTCGCAATTGAAGGTGTAGTGTCGGGGATTCAAAGCCCTCGACTGGCAGAGGTGAAGCTACGGTCCAACCTGTCAGAAGGAATTATCGGGAAAACCATCGTACTGAAGCTAGCGGACGGCGAGAAGGTCGCGGAAGGCATATTGTTCGACGACCGAATCGTGCAAGGGCTGCGGCAGGGCCGCGTAGCACTCACACAGTTTGGATCGAAGTGGGGCGAGGTTAGCGCGGGCGGACGGGTCGAACTCGGATTTTTAGATACCCCTGTTTCCTCCTCCCCGCCGGTCAGTGTAGTGGGCGTCGGTTCGTCAATTGGGAGATTGGTTTTTGAGGTCGATCCGAGAACTTCACTCCACTCGGGAGAGGTTGTGCAAGTTGCAATTGATCAGTCGCACGCCTACTACCAAATTGTCGCGGCTACGATTGGTGAAGTAGCGTTGGCAGAAGGAAATTCATTACAAAATGTCCGGGTTGTGGCGGGACAACTTGGGAGTTGGAACGAAACAAAGGCTACTTTTACCCCAATTGATTGGGTTCCACCAGCAGGTGAGTTGGTTGCAGTTACTCGAGGGGGGGCTTACACAGGTGCCATGCCAGCCGGGCGCTGCACGGTAGGCCACGTACCTAACTCCCACTTCCCAGTTCATGTGGACATCTCGGATGCTATAACTCACAACACAGCGCTTATTGGAGTAACTGGTAGTGGCAAGTCATATCTAGCATTCCATTTAATTGAAGCTTACTTGGCGGCGGGGATTAAAGTTTTAATTCTAGATATAACGCGCCAGCATTGGCACTATTTGCAACGCCACAATCCAACGGCGTTGACCAGCCCAGAGGGCGTTGCCGAATGGCTGGCAGGTGCTTCTAACCTGGCTATTTATCAGTTTGCCAATGCGACCGCGGGGTTTCCAAAAGCTACAGCCGAATTCGCTGAGAAGTGTTTTGAAACTCTGCAAAATTCCACTCGGCTGCGCGCCGGCGTCGACATACCAGCTCGTCTTTGTATCGTTTTTGAAGAAGCGCATTCTTTGATACCTGAATGGAATCAGGTAGCTCAGTCAAGCGATACCCAGCAAGTCAACCGAACCGCGCGAGTGATTCTCCAAGGAAGAAAGTTTGGTCTGGGGACGATGTTGATTACACAACGCACCGCGAACGTAACAAAGACCATTCTCAATCAATGCAATACCGTTTTTGCACTTCGATCATTTGACCAAACTGGCTTGGACTTCTTGCGCAATTACATGGGCGAGGAATATTCGCAAGCGATTTCAACGCTTCCTCACCTTACAGCGATCTTGGTTGGAAAAGCATCGTCGTCTTCAAGCCCAATCATCTTCAATGTCTCAAATTTTCAAGATCGTTGGCAGGACCCTCAGCAACTGGCAGTACCAGGCGATGTCCCCGTCATAGATCAGCAATGACTCCGCAGTAGAACCTGGGACATTAATATCGAACCAGAACATGGCCTACACCGACATCAACAGCGAAGACCGCCTGGTGCAGGCCACCTTTGCCGAGCATCTGGAAAGCACGCTGGGCTGGGATAGCGTCTATGCCTGGAACCAGGAAACCTTTGGCCCCACCGGCACTCTGGGCCGCGCCAGCGAGCGTGACGCGGTGCTGGCGCGTGATCTGCGCACTGCGCTGGTCAAGCTAAACCCGCAGCTACCGCCCCCGGCCATCGAAGAGGCGATCACCAAGCTGACGCATCACGACTTTTCCCGTTCGCTGTTGCAGCACAATCAGGCGTTTCACAAGCTGATCCGCGACGGCGTACCGGTGAGCTACCGCAACGCCCAGGGGCAACTGAGCTACGCGCAGGCCGCGGTGATTGATTTTCGCATTGCAGCCAACAATCGTTTTCTGGTGGTGCGCGAACTCAAGCTAACGGGCCTGCGCACGCCCAACTACAACCGCCGGGCCGACCTGGTGTGTTTTGTGAACGGTTTGCCGCTCGTATTTATTGAACTGAAAGCGGTGTACAAAAATATCCGCGCTGGCTTTGACGGCAACCTGCGCGACTACATGGACGAACACGTGGTCGCCCATGCCTTTCACCACAACGCCTTCTTGATTGTCAGCAACGGGCACAACGCCCGGTTTGGATCCATTACCAGCACCTGGGAACACTTTGGCGAGTGGAAGCGCTTGCACGAGAACGATGCGGGCAATGTGGCCGCCGAGGTTCTGCTGAACGGAATGCTGGCTAAAGACCGGCTGCTCGACATTCTTGAAAACTTTATCTTGTTCGATGCCAGCAAGGCCGGTGCCGTGCGCAAGGTGGTTGCGCGTAACCACCAAATGCTGGGCGTGAACCAGGCGGTGGCCTCGGTGCTGCGGCAAGAGGCGTTGAAGCGCGAATTTCCCACCGGCCAGCGTCTGACCCATCGCACCATCGAGCTGCCCTCTGTGGATGCTGACAATGCCGCCAATGATGGGCTTGCACCCGGGCCCATGGCCGCCGAACCGGAGCCGCAGTACCTGCAAATCATCGAGCGCGCCCACCAGGACCTGGGGCGCCTGGGCGTGGTTTGGCACACACAGGGCAGTGGCAAGTCGTATTCCATGGCCTTTTTTGCCGAGAAGGTACGCCGCACAGTCCCGGGTAATTTCACCTTTGTACTGATGACCGACCGGGACGATCTGGACAGCCAGATTTACAAAACATTTGTTGGTTGCGGCGTGGCCGACGAGCAAGCCCCGCGGGCAAGCTCGGGCGCTGCGCTGAAGCAGTTGCTGTCGGAAAACCACCGCTATGTGTTCAGCCTGATTCACAAGTTCAACCAGGAGGTAGCGCCAGACGCCCCCTACAGCAAGCGCGACGACATCATCGTTGTGTCTGATGAGGCACACCGCACGCAGTCGGGCAAGCTTGCTCGCAATATGCGCATGGCGCTGCCCAATGCGGCGTTCATCGGGTTCACCGGCACGCCGCTTTTCAAACACGACCACCTCACCAAGCGCATCTTTGGCGAGTATGTTTCGCGCTACGACTTCAAGCGCAGCGAGGAAGACGGGGCCACCGTCAAACTGGTTTACGAGAACCGCGGTGAAAAGCTGGGCTTGGCCAAGTTGGACCTGAACGACCGTATCTCTGCCGCGGTGGATGCGGCCGACCTGGACCCCGACCAAACGGCCTTGCTGGAAAGGCTGCTGGGCAAAGACTACGAAGTCATCACTGCCGATGAACGATTGGACCAGGTCGCCACCGATTTTGTGGAGCATTGCAGCACCCGCTGGGAAGCGGGCAAGGCCATGATGGTTTGCATTGACAAAATCACCTGTGCCCGAATGCTTAAGCTGATCGGGCCAAAGTGGACGGCCAAGGCCGCCGCCGTGCGGATTGAAGCGCAAACCAAGCTAGCGGCCCTTACCACCGCCGCCGATGATGAAGCCCGCCAGGTGCTGCATGCGCAGCGGGACCGGCTGCTGGCCAAGGCCGCCTGGATGGACGAAACCATCATCGAGTTGATCATCAGTGAAGCGCAAAACGAAGTGGCCGACTTCAGGCACTGGGGCTTTGACATCATCCCCCACCGCTCGGTAATGAAGCTGGGATTTGAGACCAATGACGGCCAGCGCGTGGATGTAGAAACCGCGTTCAAAAACCCCAAGCACCCGTTCCGGGTTGCGGTGGTGTGCGCCATGTGGCTCACCGGCTTTGACGTGGAATGTCTGTCCACCCTGTACATCGACAAGCCCATGCGGGCACACACGCTGATGCAGGCGATAGCACGGGCTAACCGGGTGTATCCCGGCAAGGACTTTGGCCTGATCGTGGACTATAACGGCATGCTCAAGAGCCTGCGTGAAGCCTTGGCCCAGTATGCGCTGGGTGACGACGGCGGCGAGGCTGAAATCGTGGCGCCCATCGAGGAACGCGTGGCCGCGCTGGCCGATGCCATCGCCGTGACCGAAGCGCACTTGAGGGGTCTCGGATTTGATGCCAATGGCCTGTTGGGCACCAAAGGGTTTGCCCGGATTGAGCTATTGGCCGACGCCGTGGAGGCGGTTTACACCAACGATGAGTCAAAACGCCGCTATGAAATTCTGGCGCGTGTGGTGTTTAGCCGGTTCAAGGCGCTGCTGGTGGAGCCGTCTGCACTGATTTATGCCGAGAGGCATGACAACATCGAGGCCATCTACAATAAGCTGAGCGAGCGGCGCGACACGGCCGATGTCAGTGAGCTGCTCAAACTGTTGCACCGTATCGTCAACCAGGCGATTGCATCGCAAGGTTCCGGTAGCGATCAGGCCAGTGGATTGACGGTAGACCTGTCGCAGATCAACATGGAAAGGCTGCGCGACGAGTTTGCCAAGAAAGTGAAGCGCAAGGCCACGGTGATCGAGGACATACGCCAGATCGTGGAAGAAAAGCTGGCTCAGATGCTGGCTCGCAACCCCTTGCGGATGAACTACGAGAAGAAGTACCAGGAAATCATCGCCGCCTATAACCAGGACAAAGACCGGGCCACGGTAGAAGATACCTTCGCCAAATTGATCGACCTGGCCAACAGCCTGAGCGCGGAGCAGCGCCGGGCCGTGGACGAAGGCCTGAGTGAAGACCAGCTGGCGCTGTTCGACCTTGTGCAGCGCGCTGATCTGACCAAGGTGGACCGCGAGCGCATCAAGCAGGCCAGCAGGGAGCTTTTGGCAGGCGTGTTGAAGGTCATTGCAACCCTTGACCACTGGACGGAAAAAGAGCAGACCCAGGCGGAGGTGGAGACTTTCATTCTCAACCACGTTTATCAGGAACTGCCAGAGCCGCCTTACACACCAGACGATAAGGCGCAGGTGGCGCAGGTGGTGTACCGGCACATCTGGCAGCAGAGTGTGCGGGATCAGTTGGCTGGCGGGGCTTGACCAAAAACGACAAAAAAGGGAGAGGCGCTATGGGTTTTCTCGATGCACTGTTTTCTGGCGCCAAGGCGCTCATCAACGAGTTGGTCAGCGTTGGTAGCACGCTGGTAGGCGAGATTCTTCGCCAGATCGACAATTCGTCTTTTGGCAAGGCCGCCACGCGTGTGGTGTCTGGGGCTGCAGACCACCTGTTCGGTACCGCTCAGGATTTGGCCAATGAAGAGCGTGACCTTGCTGCCAAATACCAGCGTGATGGGCGACGGTCCCAGGCCGATGCCGATCGCCTACGTGAACTTGAAGATGAGCGCGACCGGTTGCGCAAGGCAATGGAGGAAGCCAACGCAGCACGGGATGCACAGGAGTTCAGGGACAGAGCACAGGAGCTCGATGCCCATACTCTGGATGACGATGAGCTCAGCGCCAACGTCGGCATCTTGGCGGCGAAGACATGTCCCGAGTGCAGTAGTGCGATGCGAGTCAGGCAAGGCCTTCTCAATCTGACCAAAAAGGAACGGGGTTTTTGGTGGCAATGCACTGCCATCAAGCGGCATCCGTGCCCAAACATAACCATCCATCCGAACCAGCAAACAGTAAGCGTCGTTCGGCCTGAAAGCGCCGACTTCGATACGCCCCGTGAAAGCCGCCAGGCCGCTTGGCAAAGTGACTCAATGATCAAGGAGACTCATGGACGTGTGCGGAACCATCTTGACGAAGTCGATAAACAAATGGTTTGTCCAAATCACTTGTTGCCGCTCAGGCTGACCCAGTGCAGAAGGGGTGGCAGGATGCTGGATAGCTACGAATATGTTTGTCTCGCCATTAACGCAGACGGTACTGCTTGTGACCAAACGGTGCCCCTGAAGACCATGCCACAGGTTGCTGCGATGCTTCAGCGCACGGAAGGCGAGGGCATCATACGGAATTGAGGTGCTTAGATCTAACCCACCGCCGCGGGCATTAATATCTGGGATTTTTCGAATTGCAAAAATTTTTGAAAACTCTTTAAAAACACCCGACCCACGTCCGCGCAGACTCTCTACCACCGGGTGTTTAAAAGACGGGTATGGCTTTGGACAGAAGCGCGGGCCCAGGATAAGGAGCCTATGAAGCTCACCGTGCTGCACGCACGTCTATTAATCAAAACATTGATTGGATTGAAGTCACGAGCGCATCACCAGCAGGTTGGCCCAGCAGGTGGTGTACCCCGGTGTCTTGCGTGCCCTGTCGAGAGGCGCGCCATTGGGTAGGCGTCGCGGTCCTTACGCTTTCGCCACGGGCAGGTCTTCCCAGCAGGTCGTGTATTGCGGCGTCAGCAGGTTTTGCCGCATTTCAAAGTCGCGCTGTGGCCCCTTGACGCCAGCGCTGGCCATGTGTACCGTGCCGCGGCCGTAGCGGTCGTTCAACCTGTCCAGGGTGCCCATCAGCTGGCCACGTGACTGTGGTTCCGGCTCCAGATCCAGTTCGCCCTGCTCGATGCCGCCGTCCTGCAGGTCGAGCAGCATCACGCCGGCCTTGGCGAAGTTGAAGCCCGGCCGGTAGATCGCCTCAATGCCGCGCACGGCCGCATTCACCAGAGCCAGGCTGTCGTCTGTGGGCCGACGCAGCGGAATGATCAAGCTGCGGCTGTACTTTGGCCCTGGCCGAAATGCGCTGGTGTGCGCAAACACCTGGAGCTGGCCCGCCTTGCTGCCCTGGGCGCGCAACTTGACGGCCGCGCCGCTGGCAAAGCGGGTGACGGCCGCCACCAGGTCGGCCAGCTCTGTCACGGCGCCGCCAAAGCTGCGGGTATAGGCGATTTCCTTTTTCGGCGGCGGCTGGTCCTCCAGCGTGATGCACTGCTGGCCCTGCAGCTCGCGCACCGTGCGCTCCAGCACCACGCTCCAGCGCCGGCGCACGGTGGCGGGGTCCAGCCGCACCAGGTCGAGCACGGTCAGCACGCCGCCTTCGTTGAGCTGATCAGCAATCCGCCGGCCCACCCCCCACACCTCGCCCACGGCAGTGGCCTGCAGCACGGCGTCCAGATCGGCCGCCGGCAGGCTGGCCAGGTTGCAGACCCGGGCCAGCTCGGCGGGGTAGCTGCCTGGTTTGCGGTCGGCGCTCTTGGCGACGTGGTTGGCCAGCTTGGCGAGGGTTTTTGTGGCTGCGATGCCGATGCCGGTGGGTATGCCCGTCCACTGCAGCACGCGCTCGCGCACGCGCCTGGCACGCTCGGTGATGTCGCCGCGCACGCCGGCCATGTCGATAAAGGACTCATCGATGCTGTAGATCTCTTGCCCCGGCCCCAGCCCGGCGGCGACGGACATCATGCGGTCGCTCATGTCGCCGTACAGCACGAAGTTGGCTGACAAGGCCACCACACCGTGTTCCTCGGCGAGCTGCCGGCATTCAAACCAAGGCGCGCCCATGCGAATGCCCAAGGCCTTGGCCTCGTTGCTGCGGGCGATGGCGCAGCCGTCGTTGTTGCTGAGCACGACCACGGGCCGGTTCTTCAGCGCGGGTCGAAACGCGCGCTCGCAGCTAACGTAAAAATTGTTCCCATCCACGAGCGCAAACATGGCGTCACTTGAAGCGCTTGATGGTTGCGGTGACCACGCCGCAGATCGTCATGGTCTGGCCGTCGCGGAACAGGATGGCTGGAAACGTGGGGTTGGCGGGCCGCAGTTGCACCACGCCGGCGCGGCGCCAGAACTGCTTGACCGTGAAGTCGCCATCAACCTCTGCCACCACGATGTCGCCGTGCTTGGCGGGAAGCAGCGCCCGGTTGACGACCACGATGTCGCCGTCAAAAATGCCCAGCTCGATCATGGACTGCCCCGAGATCCGCCACATGAAGGTGGCGGCCGGATGGGTGATCAGCAGCTCGTTCAGGTCATGCCGCTTGACGGCAAAGTCAGCGGCTGGAGAAGGGAAACCAGCGGGCAGGTTGCCATCCACCCACGCAACGGGCACGCGCGGGCCGGGAGAGAAGGCCGTGGCGTCGGGCGGATTTATACTGTGCATTCATACAGTATATTGAATCAGCGTAAAGTTTCAAGAATGTGCAGCCACTTTGAAGCGCTCAGGGCTTACGAGGACTACAAAAAGTACTTCGACGTCCTGCAGCCCACACCACCGCAAGGCAAGCTGGACATGTGGCCGCGCTACAGCGGCACGTTCATCCGCAAGCCGCCCGAGACAGATCCTCATGATGAAGCCGTGCCCGCCAAGGAGGCGCTGCTCGGCCGCTGGGGCCTAGTGCCGTGGCGTCTCAAACCTGACCCCGATAGCATCAAAAAAGCGCTGGCGCGGTCCACGTTCAACGCCCGCATCGAAGGCATCGAAAGGAATTTCACCTTTGGCCCGGCCTGGCAACGTGGGCAGCGCTGTATCGTGCCGGCTGACGCTTTTTATGAGCCAGACTGGCGCACCGGCAAGGCGGTGCCTACCCGCTTCACCCGGAATGACGGGCACCCCCTGGGAATCGCTGGCCTGTGGGATGTGTGGACGGAGCCAGGCAAAGCGCCGCTGCTGAGCTTTACCATGTTGACGATGAACGCCACCGAGCACGCGCTCTTGAAAAACTACCACCGGCCCGAAGATGAGAAGAGGATCCTTGTGATCCTGCCCGAGAACCGGTACGACGAGTGGTTGAACGTCCCTGTCGATCAGGGCATGGACTTCATCCGACACTTCTCAGCCGATAAGCTGCTGGCCACCCCGGTTGCGCCCAAGGCCAAAGAGCCTGACTTACTTTGAAGCCCATGAGCAAATATTTAACTGGTGAAGCAACCTACAAAGACGGCCGACTCTTAAAGTTGGCCATCTTCTGCACGGACGAGCCCGATGAAGAGATGCAGACCTTGGGCTTGCTGCACTGGACCTATGTGGAGTCCGTCGACCGTGTAATCGAGTTTCTGAAGGAAGGCGATACGCTGGTCGCGTCATTCCAGGAAGGCGATGACGTGCCCGTCGAGGTGGTCACGGTCGATGACGTCGAGACCCTGGAAGTTGTGCAGTTCGGCCAGAACTCCGAGCGCAGCAGCCTGCGCAACTTGCCGCCGATTCCTGACTGAACGCTAGCCCACCGGGCTTGCAAGCTCATAAAGGCGATGGCTTTGCCTCTCAGTCGCCCGTCATGCCGCGATCCCGCCGGGATGCGCGCATATCAGCTTGTCGCTGTGCGGAGGCGGCCATCCGATCGGTGAACCGGGAACGGCCCTCTTCCTCATCCGGGACAGAATGCGCGACTGTTACATCGCTTTTGTCTTTCCAGGCGGCGGGCCGGCGGTTCTTTAGCCACCACTGGATCGAGGTTGGGTTGGGTTGCACGATCTTGATGATCGGCGTTATCACGATCTCGCTGCCTGCGTTGCCACCCAGCGCGACGGTGCGGATGTCCATGTCCGGGTATTCGTAGCCCACTTCGGTCTTGTAGAGCGCGGCTGCGACATTCGTGTCGGCTATCAGCTTGCCCGAACTCACCGCAGTCTTGAACTCAGGGTACGCGGCGATCCAATTGCTGATTGTGCGATCTGTGACGCCCAGCACCTCGGCAAGCTCTTTATTGGTAGCACCCATGATGGCGCACATTCTGTGAGCGAGCGCTGCGTATTCCTCTTTGAACAAGGTCGGCTGGCCACCGCCGACACCGCGGCCTTTCCCCGTGTTGTGGGCCTCTGGGGGCGTGTGGCGCGTCGCGCGGAACGATATTTTGACCGTTGGCGTAACCTTGCCTTTGGGTTTAACCAGAGATTTGGACGCCGCTGCCGCATTCCGGGCCCTGGTGGTATTTTTTGAGCTTGGTTGAAATTCGGTACTGCGTTTGGGCTTTACACGCTCTACAGCGAGCGAGGTCATGGGCATCTGCTCGGCCGGTTTGGTCTTATTCTGGCGCGAAGGCGTCGGCAGGGTATTTTTCGAGGTCATGGCAACAATGTTGGCGCTTCGCCAGGCAAAACTGAAGGTACTTTTCCAGCTCTTATGCTCCTCATCCACCGGCAGTGATGGCCTACGCGATTGTTGGGCGGTTTAAATTGTCACCCTTGAAGTGCATTGAGAAATCAAGTGGATGGTTTATTGGAAAGTGGGACGATTTCCTACAACTGTGCAGTTGACCGCAGTGTGGGAGCCGCTCCAAGGAGGCAGCCTGTTGTTCTGGCTCAATCGGCGAACGTGCCGGATCGGCAGCTGTGGCCCTCCGGGCAACCAGAGCCTGCTACCCCCTCCCGATCTCCGTGCCTCTTGCTGTCAAGGCTTGACGCTTGACTCCAGACGCCCCTCACGGAGCAACTGCTCGACGGCGTAGGCCTGGCGCTGATCGCGACGGCGCTTGATCTGCTCGCGCGTATCCAGGTTGGCCAGCCTCCGCTTGAAGTCACGAAGATGCCAGGGTCCACCGTGCACCACCGCGCCATGGAGCGTCGCTGCCGATGACCACCTGCTCGTAAGGCGGCGAGCTGCGATGGGGCGGCGAATTTCGGATGCCCTCCGGCTGCCGCCGCAAGGCGTGAAGGAATCAGGCAGCAATACTCCTTGCCCAATTTGGTGAGGCGTCCGGTTGAGCGTATCCCCGCATTTTCCGTGTGTTGAATAAGCCAAGCCAGCTCTACCAGAGGCGCGGGAGGATCACGTATCCTAGCTGACCAGCAGACCTCGTCCGATTCACCTCCATGCCACTTCACCAATCGCAGTAATTTTGACCCAAGGAATCCAATGAATTACAACCAAGCTCGTGCCGTCCAGTTGTTGCAGCAAGGTAGTGGTCGGCCTGACGCCGCCTTCCGTGACTCGCAGGAAGATGCGATTCGCCACTTGGTCACGGGCGCGCAGGGGCGCCTCCTGGTCATCCAAAAGACCGGTTGGGGCAAGAGCTTCGTCTACTTCATCGCAGCAAAGCTAATCCGCGAGGGCGGGGGAGGACCGACGCTCCTGATTTCTCCCCTACTCGCACTCATGCGGGATCAGCAGGCGGCTGCTGAGCGAATGGGGGTGGTGGCCAGGACAGCAAACTCGACCAACCGCGGGGAGTGGGCGGCAATCGCCGAACAGATCTCCGCCGGGCAGATCGATGTCCTCATGTTCCACCCGAAGCAGCTGGCCAACCCGGATTTCCAGGCCGATTTGCTGTCGAACATCCCCAACGTGTCGCTGCTCGTCGTTGATGAGGCTCACTGCATCTCGGACTGGGGGCACGATTTTGTGCCGGAGTATAAGCTCGTCACACGCCTCATTTCGGCGTTGCCTCCCACCCTTCCGGTGCTCGCAACGACTGCAACGGCCAACAACCGTGTGTCGAACGACCTTGAGCACATTCTTGGGCCTAACCTTCAAGTCCGGCGGGGTTCTCTGAACCGCCCGTCCATCACTCTCCAGACGATCACCTTTAAGCACGACGCAGAACGGCTCGCTTGGCTTGCACAGACCGTCAAGACGCTTCCTGGCAGCGGCATCATCTATGCCCTGACGAAGTCGCACGTGAAATACATCGTCAGCTGGCTCACTAAATGCGGCCTGTTGGTTGCAGGGTACACGGGCGATTCGCCTGATCGTGACGTCCTCGAGCAGGCGCTCAAGGAGAACAAGGTCAAGGCACTTGTCGCTACCTCCGCACTCGGCATGGGCTACGACAAGCCCGATCTGACCTTCGTCATCAACTATCAGCCGCCAGGCTCGGTCGTCCATTACTACCAGCAAGTGGGCCGCGCCGGTCGCGCAATAGAGGACGCTCGCGGGGTAGCACTGGCGGTCAGAAACCAGCGGGATATAAATACCTACTTTATCGAAGGTGCGTTTCCGAAGCCACAGGAGGTGACCGATGTCATGGAGGCGCTTGACGCCGCAGGGGACGATGGTCTGACTGTTTCCGGTCTGCAGGAAGCCATCAACTTGAGTAAGGGGCGCATCGAGAAAACGCTTACCGCTTTAGCAGTCGAAAGCCCGGCGCCGATTGTCAAGGAGAAGTCCACGTGGCGAGTCACGGGAACCCCGGTGGCGGCTAGTTTCCGGGAAACGGCTGAAAGGGTGACAGATTTGCGCCGGGGCGAACATGCTCAGATGAAAGAATACATGGCTCTCACCAACGGCCACATGGAGTTCTTGGTCGCGGCTCTTGACGGTGACCCAACGACGGTCGAGGCGCCGCGGAGTCAGCCCCTTCCAACAGCGGTGGATCCTCGCCTAGTCGCAGAGGCAGATCTCTATATGAAGGACACCAGCATGCCAATCAACGCGCGCCGCAAGTGGCCCGATGGTGGATTGAAGGAATATGGCGTGAGAGGCACCATTAAGGAACACCTGCGTGCTCAGGATGGATGCGCGCTCTCCATGTACGGAACGGCGGGGTGGGGCGACATCGTCCATGATGCGCGTTACGTGCACAAACATTTCGACGCCGACCTCGTCAAGGCATGCGTCGATCTGGTGCAACGAGCAGCGTTCGATCCACCGCCAGCATGGGTCACTTGCATCCCGTCCTTGGGGAACCCAGAGCTGGTGCCCAGTTTTGCTAAACGGCTCGCCGACGCGCTGGGCCTTCCGTTCTATGCTGCGCTGACGAAGGTGAAGCACACCTCGGCTCAAAAGTCCATGCACAATAGCTCTCAACAGGCGAGGAACTTGGATGCGTCGCTTGAATTCAACGACTTTGCCGGCAAAGCCGGCCCAGTATTATTGGTAGACGATATCGTAAATTCAGGCTGGACATTTACGATCGGCGCTTGGCTGCTGCGCTTAAACGGGTGCGGCGAAGTATGGCCTCTGGCGCTAGCAAAAACTGGAAACGAAGAATGAACCTGCAGATCTCAGCAAACTGCCAAGCTATTTTGCTGTTGACGGCTCCATTAATGGTCGGCAAGAGTGGCGCGCCTGCGGAGCTGCTCAAGCAAAGCGAATACGGCGAACTTACAAAATTCCTATTGCAGGGAGGCTTCCAGCCTTCCGACCTTCTCAACTCACAATCTCCCGCACTTAGCCAAGCTGAGCACCTTTTCGCACAGGGAAGACTTACTCGACTGATAGGGAGAGGATTTCAGCTTGCCCAGGCGCTTGATTATTGGAGCGCTCGGTCGATTTGGGTGGTGAGCCGCGCAGATGCTCGTTATCCCAAACGAATCAAGTCCCGCCTGAAACACGAAGCTCCGCCAGTCATATACGGCTGCGGTAACCCAGAGCTTGTCGACAACGGTGGCTTGGCTGTCGTGGGCTCGCGAGACGCAGACGATGAGGTTTTGAGCTATGCCCAACGTGCTGGAGAGAACGCGGCCAGTGCTGGCAGGGGCCTGATTTCTGGGGGGGCGAGAGGCGTCGACAGCGCTGCAATGGATGGTGCAACCGCCTTGGGCGGGATAGTCTGCAACGTCATGGCGGAGGGTCTGGCGACAGCGGCAATCAGTCGCAGATTCAGAGAAGGCCTCTTTGAACAGCGCACGTTGCTGGTTTCGCCTTACGACCCAAGCGCTGGTTTCAACATTGGTCATGCTCTCGCGCGCAACAAGTTCATCTTCGCCCTCGCTGACATCGGCTTGGTCGTGAACTCAGATTTAGAGAAGGGCGGAACGTGGGCGGGGGCGATCGAGCAGCTTCGAAAGCGTCACTACGTTCCACTCTTCATTCGATCCAGCGGCAAGATCTCCGCTGGCCTGAACGCGCTGCTAGAGGAGGGCGCGTTGCCGTGGCCTAACCCAGTAGATGGGGCGGCGCTAGAGGCTCTGTTTGTCAAGCAGCTTGCAGAAAACGTCCGGACGGATAGTCTTGTTCCTCCGATGCATCGTGACCTCGATCGCACGGTAGGCAAGCCCAGCGATCCCTCGCATATCGACTTCACGGGGGGGCGCCAGACATCTCTGCTTGAGGAATTGTCGAGTGAGCCAGGTTTGCCCAGTGATGCTCCTCGAGACATCGAGGTTCCGACGAAAAAACGGTCAACCGTTGAGCCACCCTATGGTTCGCCTAATGACTCGAGTTTGGAATTGTTCGCGACCTTCGAACGATTAATTCCACAGGTGCTCAAAGCACCCAAAAAGGTTGCGGAGATCGCTGAGGAGTTGGATCTAAATCAGACTCAAACTCGAGTCTGGCTCGAGCGTCTCGTCGCGAAAGGCGTCGTCGAAAAGAAGAAGGGCAGCGCGACTTACCGTCTGGCTGCATGATCTTGCTCTCATCCATCTTCGTCTCGTCGATCACAGTAACTGGTTATGTCCGCTCCTGTGGCTGATCATGCCGGGCATGCTAATGTCTCGAAATACTCTTACATCGCACGTTACATCGGAAATGAGAAAGGCCTCTTTGCTATTATTTAGATAGCTAAGAGGCCTTGCTGCTGTTGGTGCCGGAGAGATGAATCGAACACCCGACCTTCTCATTACGAATGAGCTGCTCTACCGACTGAGCTACACCGGCGTTTATTCCTGAATTCAGCCTGCAATTATAGCCGGGCCAAAACTAACGCTTACTTGGCGTGGTAGCTGGTGACGCGTTCGACCTCGTTCTTCGATCCCAGGATCACACTCACGCGCTCATGCAGCTTGGTCGGCTGAATGTCGAGGATGCGCTGCTTGCCGTTGGTGGCGGCGCCGCCGGCCTGCTCGATCAGCCAGCTCATGGGGT
>JAKFXR010000087.1 GCA_021731285.1 Polaromonas sp.
GGGCCGGGGGCGCAGGTGCAGTGGCAGGCGCGGCAGGGGCCGCCGGCGCAGGTCCTGCAGGAGCTGCGGCCGCTGGCGTGCCGGGAAGCGCGGCCGTTGGTGCAGGCCAGTTGGCGGGCGCGGCCCCGGCGGTCGATGTACCCAAGCCCACCAAGGCCGTACTGACGGCAGAATTCGGCAATGCACTTTCAGAGATGGGACAAGTCTCGCGCGCACGTGAAGCCCTGAAGGCGGCGCTGGCCTCGATTGACCCGGTCGCCAATGCGGCGGCGGCAGCAGCCGTGCGCCGCTCCGACCTTCAATCCCAGGCCTGGGCGCTGCAACGACTGGATGCCATCCGGGGCCGCGATGGAGCGATCGACCTGAAAGACAAGATCGTCGCCATTGCTGATCCGGCCGAGCGGGCGCAGTTGCTGGGCAGCGTTGCCGTCATCCTCAGCCGGCATCCCCAGATGCCGACTGAGGTCTCCAGGGCATTCCTTTCACTTGCATCCGATTCGGTCAAATCGGTCACTGGCCCCGGCCAGCCCAATGCGGCCCTGGGAGACCTGGCGGTCTCCATGGCGGAGGTATTTGCCAGTGAGATCGGTGCACGCGTCAAGGCGGGCGCATGGGCCAAGGCCAAAACCACCGCCGTCCAGGTCGAAGAACTGGTCAAGCAGGCACCAGACGCGTGGTCACAGGTCCGTCTTTACGCAGTCGATCATCAGGTTCAGCAGCTTCTTGGGAACAACGACAAGGCCGTACAAAGCCTGGACGCTGCATTGGCGCTGGCGGGCAAAAACGCCAATCCTCTTGAGCGTGCAGCGTGGCTTCGGGCCATTGCCCAGTTGGCGGACGCCGCCTCCCGGGAACAGCTGCAAACCATGACCACGAGCCTGCAATCGCAGCTGGAACCCAAATCCGGACCCGAAAAAGCACAGGCCTTGACCCACATTGCAGTGCTGTATGCGGCTGGCGGTCTGCCGGTCAAATCCGAACAATTCCGGCAGCTTGCGCGCTCGACCGCAGGTTTGAGCCCTGCAGACAGCGCCGTTCTTCACACCGAGTTGATCATCCGCAGCGATCTCGCCATGGCCAAAATGCTGCAGGGGCTGGGCCGGTACGCCGATGCAGAGGCTGTACTGCAGCGCGTGGGCAGCTACCTGTTTTAGTGGAACGCGAACCCGGCCTGAGCAGGCCGGGTTGAAGTTCAGGTCCGCTGCCGCATCGCTTCGTACAGGCAGACGCCGCTGGCCACCGAAACATTGAGACTCTCCACGGCGCCACGCATGGGAATGCTGACCAGCTCATCGCAGGTTTTTCGGGTCAGCTGGCGCATGCCCTCGCCCTCGGCGCCCAGCACAAGCGCCACCGGGCCGGTGAGCTTGACGTCGTAAATGGTTTTGGGTGCGTCATCTGCGGTGCCTATGCACCAGATATTTCGTTCCTTGAGTTCTCCCAGGGTACGCGCCAGATTGGTCACCATGAAGTAAGGCACGGTTTCGGCTGCGCCGCTGGCCACCTTGGCCACGGTCGCGTTGATCCCCGCTGCGTGATCCTTGGGCGCAATCACCGCATGCGCACCGGCGCCGTCGGCCACCCGCAGGCAGGCACCGAGGTTGTGCGGATCGGTCACGCCATCGAGCACCAGCAGCAGCGGGGGCTCGCCCCCGCTCGCTTCCAGTTGCTCGAGCAACTCGTCCAGCGACTTGACCTGTGCCAGGGGATCCACCCGCGCCACCACTCCCTGGTGGCCGTGGCTGCCGCACATTTTGGCCAGGCGCAAACCGTCCGATTCAATCAAGCGCACGCCCGCCTCGCGGGTCCGGTCGAGGAACTGGCGCATGCGGGCATCACGCCTTGAAACATCAAAAAAAACTTCGAAAACAGACTGGGGAGCGGTTTTAATACGCACACCCACGGCGTGAAATCCAAACAGGACTTTGGGGGAAGAGGACATCCGGGGATTATCACTGGTCGAAGCCTGATCGATAGCTGGCGTGCGCAGGCAGATGGGCGGTCGAGGTGATTTGGCGGGAAAGTAACAAAATGTTGGGGAAATGGGAGTGACATGGGGCTGAGACTTAAGTTCAACCTGGTATTGGTAATCGTGTTCATCGCGGGACTGACCGCGGTGGGACTGATCTCGCGCCAGTTGCTCCAGGAAAATGCACGTGAAGAGGTGCTGCGCAACGCTCGCCTGATGATGGACACCGCCCTGTCCGTGCGTGCCTACACCGTCGAGCAAGTCAAACCGCACCTGGACAAGCAGTTGCAGGACGTCTTCCTGCCACAAACCGTACCGGCTTACGCTGCCACCGAGACCTTGCACCACATCCAGAAAAAATACCGTGACTATGGCTACAAGGAAGCCACATTGAACCCGACCAATCCGCGTGACCGTGCCACTGACTGGGAAGCCGACATCGTCCAGCAGTTCCGCCAGAATGCCGACTCGGTTGAGCTGGTGTCGGAGCGCAATGGGGGAACCGGTCGCATTCTGTACATCGCCAAACCCATACAGATCACCAACGCGGCCTGCCTGCAATGCCACAGTGTTCCTGCCGCCGCCCCGGCCAGCATGCTGAAAATCTATGGCGAGGCCAACGGCTTTGGATGGAAGCACAATGAAATCATCGGCGCCCAGGTGGTGACCGTTCCGATGGACATTCCCATTCAAAACGCCGACCGCGCGCTCAAAACCTTCATGTTGTCCGTTGCCGGCGTTTTTCTCGTCGCCTTTATCGCGCTTAACCTGATGCTGAACTGGCTGATCGTGCACCCCATCCGGCAGATGTCGCTGGCGGCCGACAGGGTCAGTACGGGTGACTTTGAGGTCCCGGAGTTTTCGGACGGGGGACGCGACGAAGTAGCCATTCTTGGAAGCTCTTTCAATCGCATGCGTCGCAGCCTCGAAAAGGCCATGCAGATGATTGACCAAGACGGTCGATGAGGCCCATGAGCCCGGCCCGGTTATCGGCTCGCGTCAATGCCTTCAATGCAGCGTGTCTGCGCGTGGCGTTCGCATGAATGGAGTCGCAGAGCCCAGCAGCGAGCACAAGGGGTCAAGCATCGACCCGGCAGCGTTGCCTGCAGGGCACAAGGTGCTGGAATACCGCATCGACAGAACCCTGGGGGGCGGCGGATTCGGCATCACCTATCTGGCGCAGGACATCAATCTTGAACTGCCAGTGGCAATCAAGGAATATTTTCCTGGAGAGCTGGCACTGCGGTCGGCAAATCTCTCGGTATGCGCAAGAACGTCCGATGGTGAAAAACACTTCACCGACGGTCTGGAGCGCTTTCTGGAGGAAGCCAGGGCCCTGGCGGCTTTTCGTCATCCCCACATCGTGCGGGTGCTGCGTTACTTCAGGGAAAACGGCACGGCTTACATCGTCATGGAATACGAGTCAGGCGATCCGCTCAAGCGCTGGCTGGCGCGCCAGCCGTCACTCAGTCAGAAGGCCTTGCTGCGGATCATCTACCCCCTGATGGACGGGCTGGAGGCTGTTCACAAGCTCCGCTTTCTGCACCGGGACATCAAACCGGACAACATTTACATCCGTGGCGATGGCTCGCCGGTGCTGCTGGACTTTGGCGCCGCCCGTCGTTTCAGCGGCGCTCGGGACATGACGAACATCGTCAGCCCGGGTTTTGCGCCTTTTGAGCAGTACCACAGCCGCGGCAATCAGGGCCCCTGGACAGATGTCTACTCACTGGGCGCAGTGCTGTACTGGTTGACCACAGGCGTCAAACCGGTGGAGTCCACAGCACGCGTCCAGAGTGATGTCATGCCCAGGGCCTTGCAGCTCGCCGACACCGGGGTGTTCGGGGAGGGACTGCTCCGCGCCATTGACTGGGCCCTCACGCCGGACGAAAAACTTCGCCCTCAAAGTGTGGCAGAGATGCGCAACGCCCTGGTGGCGGCCGAGAACGTGCACAACGACACGACGGTCCCCGCAGGCCACGAGCGAGTCGGGACCCCAAGCGCGCCGAGCGGCGGTGTACTGGCCTTTGTCAACCACGCCCAATCCATTTCCGGCAACAGCGCGGACAAGGCCCGCAAGAACGTGCTGGGGACCGTGATGGTGCTGACTCTGGTGGGGTATTCGCGGCAAACAGTCGATCATCAGGTTGTTCTGAAGGAACGCTTCAAGGAACTCATGACCAAGGTACTCAAAGGAGTACCCGAGGACTCGCGCATTGTTGTCGATACCAGCGACGGCGCTGCAACCTGCTTTCTGGGTGATCCTGAGGAAGCGCTCCAGTCGGCGATGCTGCTGCGCAGCCTCTTGCTCCAAAAATACGGACAGATGCTGTCGGTGCGTATAGGCATGCACCTGGGCCCCATCCGCATCATTTTTGACGTCAACCATCGCGCCAACGTGGTAGGCGATGGCATCAATGTGGCACAGCGCATTGTGGCCTTCTCCCATCCCAACCAGATTGTTGTGTCCCGCGCCTACTACGACGTCATATCGCGAATCACCGACAACGCGATTGGCATGTTCAGTGCGCTCGGCCCGCATCTGGATGAACATTTGCGCTCGCATGAAATCTACGCCGTGCTCGACGCGCAATCCAGACCCGCGCAAGCAGCTGTTCAGCGCAGCAGCGAGTTCGAAAACACTGCGTCGTTTGCGGCACTGGCTTCACTGACGCCGGAGATGGTGGCCGACATTGAAGCAGAGCTGGCCCGGAACATCGGGCCGCTCGCCAAAGTGCTGGTCAACAAGGCCGTGCCGCGAACGGTCAGCGCACAGGGGTTGCGGGACATGCTGGGGGTCTCGATCCCCGACCCAACGGCGCGCGAACTTTTTCTGCGCCCCAAGAGCCACAAAACCCAGCCTGTGTCGGGCGTCCGTTCGGACTTCGCCTCGCTCAGCCGTCCCCATGCGGATGCGAGTCAACCCATCAGTTCGAAATCCGGGCCGATATCCTCGCCCCATTTCAGCGCAGCACAACTGACGATTCTGGAGCGGGCGCTGAGCCAGGCGATCGGTCCGCTGGCCAAAACGATTCTGAGGAAAGAAGTGCTGCGGCACACCAGCCTGGAGACGCTGCGACAGGCCCTGGCGGCACAAGTGGACCGCGCGGCCGACCGCGAAAAATTTCTGGCCGCGACACTCAAACTTCCCTGAGCCCGCGCGACGCTATCTTTTGTATAGCAGACTATTCCCGTCCTAAAAGGGCAGACGGTCGGTTTCTCTTCAGGATTGAACGACCTGCCCAGCCTCGATAGTGATACGCCGTTCGCAGCGCTTTGCGATGCCCTGGTCGTGTGTCACCAGCACCAGCGTCGTCCCCAGTTCCTGATTGAGCTCAAACATCAGCGCCATGACTTTTTCGCCGGTGGCAAAGTCCAGGCTGCCGGTAGGTTCATCGGCCAGCAAAACCGCCGGCTGCACGACAAATGCCCGCGCCAATGCGACGCGCTGCTGCTCTCCACCGGACAGGACTTTGGGGTAATGGCCCAGTCTTTCGCCCAGACCCACACGCCGCAGCATCTCCGTGGCCTGGGCCCTGGCATTTTTGGTGCCCGAGAGTTCCAGCGGAAGCATCACATTTTCGAGGGCGTTGAGATTGCCCATGAGCTGAAAGCTCTGAAATACAAATCCGACTTTCTGGGCACGCAGGGCCGCACGGTCGTCTTCACTCATGGCAAACAGATCCTGCCCGGCCAGGTGCACCGTGCCTTGCGTCGGCGTGTCCAGGCCCGCGATGATGGACAGCAAGGTGCTTTTGCCAGAGCCGGACGCGCCCACAATCGCAGCAGTCTCCCTTGGCGCCAGTGCAAAATGGATATCGCGCAAAATGGTCAATGTACCGGTTGAGTCGCTCACGCTCTTGAAAACATGCTCAACGGAAATAATTGAAGAGGTAGGGGACGCGGGGGAAGCGTCGTTCAGCCCATTAACCGCAGGTTCAAACATGGCAGCCTTGTCAAAATACGTGAAAACCGACTTTACCAAGCTTGTCCGCACAAGCGCACAGCGCCTGGCAAGACCCCTCGGCGCGCTGTTGCTGGCTGCCGGGGTGGCCGGTGTCCACGCGGCTGCGCCGGTGCAGCCACCCAGGGCCGGGCAGCAAGCCGGGGTCATTCTGGTGGTCGGCGACTCCCTCAGCGCCGAATACGGCCTCAAACGCGGCACCGGCTGGGTACCACTTCTCGAGAAAAAGCTGGCCGCGGAAAAGCTGACTGCCAAAGTCGTCAATGCCAGCATCAGCGGTGATACAACCTCAGGCGGCCGCTCCCGGCTGCCGGCCCTGCTGGCGCAGCACAAGCCCACCACCGTTGTGCTGGAGCTTGGCGGCAATGACGCCTTGCGCGGCTTGCCGCTGGACATGACAGAAAACAATCTGACGGCCATGACACAGGCGGCCCAAAAGGCTGGCGCCAGGGTGCTGTTGCTGGGCATGCAGGTGCCGCCCAACTATGGCGGCGCGTACGGCACCACATTTTCCGGCCTGTTTGCAAAAGTAGCCAGGGCCGAGAAGGCTGCGCTGGTGCCCTTTTTTCTCAAAGGTGTTGCGGATGTGGATGACCCTGTCGCCAACTTCCAGGCGGACCGCATTCATCCCAATGAGGGATCGCAGGCAAAAATGCTGGCCAATGTCTGGCCAGAGTTGAAGAAGCTCATCAAGTGAGCCTGGAGCGTATAGCCGCCGCGGACACGCTCGGGGCGCTGAATCACTTCTCGCTGGTCATTGACGCCCGCAGCGAAAGTGAATTCGCCGAAGACCACCTGCCGGGTGCCGTCAACTGGCCCAGCCTGCATGACGATGAGCGCAGAATCGTCGGTACCCAATACAAACAGATCAACGCCTTTGAAGCCAAAAAACTCGGGGCGGCGCTGGTCGCAAAAAACATCGCCGAACACATACACCGCGAGGTGCTGGACAAACCCAGGGAATGGCAGCCGCTGGTGTACTGCTGGCGCGGCGGCAAGCGCAGTGGCTCGCTGGCACTGGTGCTGGAGCAAATAGGCTTTCGGGTGACTTTGATCGATGGCGGCTACAAGGCCTTTCGCGCGGCCATGGTGGCTGACCTGTCGCAGCTGGCGACGCAGTTCAACTACCAGGTGGTGTGTGGCACCACCGGCTCAGGAAAGACGCGGCTGCTGCAGGCCTTGCAGGCCCAGGGCGCGCAGGTGCTGGACCTCGAGGCCCTGGCCAACCACCGCAGCTCGGTGCTGGGGCTGATACCCGGCGTCGCCCAACCCAGCCAGAAAGCCTTTGACACCGCCATCTGGGCTGCTTTGCGCGGTTTTGACGCCAACAGGCCGGTGTACATCGAAAGCGAAAGCAAGAAGGTGGGTAACGTCGCCCTGCCTGAAGGCCTGGTCGCCGCCATGCGCGCCAGTCCGTGTTTGCAACTCGATCTGCCCGAAGCCGAAAGGGTGGCCCTGCTGCTCGAAGACTATGATTTTTTTGTCCGGGACATCGAATTTTTCTGTGAACGCCTGGGTGCATTGACCGAGGCACGCGGCAAGGAGACGGTGCGTGACTGGCAAGCGCGGTCCCGCAGTGGGGACGTGGCCTCTGTGGTGCAGGAGCTGCTGGTCAAGCATTACGACCCGGCCTACCTGCAATCGATACGGCGCAACTTCCAGCAGTACGGCACCGCGCGCGTCCTGACACCGCGCAACCACACGGCCAGCGCCATGGGCGAACTGGCACAGACACTGCTGGCGGCCTGAACGGCGCAAAAAGAAGGCTCCGGGGACAGAGGCCTGTCCGGCGGAGCCTGGTGGTTAATTTGCTATATAAAAGATAGCATACTTAACCCGTCGTCAAAGGGCAAAGGTCCAAATCGGTTCACTGCTTTTGCTGCAACCCTCAAGCCGCAGGGTCTGTGGGCGTTGGTGCGGGCGCACCCCCCTCTTCGCCATCGGCAGCATCGTCATCGGGCAGGTCCGGTTTGCCCTCGGCCTTGCGTTTGAGTTTTTCCTCTTTTTTCTTCTTTTTGGCCAGCTCTTTCTGACGTTTTTCGTAGGAGTAATTGGGAGTTGCCACAGTGTGCTTTCTTCAGGGATATAAGGCTAACTGTACTGCATAGAGGCCAGTGCCTGCGACAGATCGGCCTGCAGGTCGGTCACCGCCTCCAGCCCGATGGAAAAGCGCACCAAGCCGCCTTTCCAGGGCCAGGGCATGCTGCGTATCGCCGGTACGTCGTAGGGCGCGCACAGGCTCATGGGGCCGGCCCAGCTGTAGCCCAGCTTGAACAGGCGCAGACTGTCGCAAAAGCGGTCCACCGCGGCCTGCGAAAAGTCTGGCTTGAACACGACACTTAAAAGACAAGCCGCAGCGGAACAATCGCGCTTCCAGACCTCGTGCCCCGGCGAACCGGAAATCGCTGGGTGCAGCACGGCTTCGACCTGAGCCTGCTGTTGCAGCCAGATCGCCAGCACACGTGTGGCTTCATCCTGGGCGGCATAACGCAGGCTGATCGTGTCCAGGCCGCGCAACACCAGCTCGGCATCGTTGCCGCTGACGCCATAGCCCACCCGCATATGGCAAAAATGCACCAGATGATGCAGCGCTTCGCTGCGCGTGACGACCGAGCCCATCAGGACATCGGCGCCGCCACTGGGGTACTTGGTCAGGGCCTGCACGGAAATGTCTGCCCCCAGATCAAAGGCATTAAAAGCGATGCCCGCGCCCCAGGTGTTGTCAAGTGCAACAACCACGCCGTCTTTGTGCGGCTGACCATACGCCTTCACTGCCGCCACCAGTGCCGGCAGGTCGGGAAACTCCAGCGTGATGGAGCCGGGTGCCTCCAGCCAGACCAGGCGCGTGTTGCCGCTTAACTTGCCAGCCAGGTCCGCCGGTGACATGGCGTCATACAAGCGCAGGGTCACGCCCCAGGCAGCCAGTTCATGCTGGGCAAAGGCTTTGTTGGGACCGTAGGCGTTGTCGGGGATCAGCACCTCGTCGCCGGCTTTGAGCAAGGCCATGCCCACCAGCACCACGGCCGCCAGTCCGCTGGGCACCAGCGTGCAGAAAGTACCGCCCTCCAGCGTGGCGATGCGTTCTTCCAGCGTGAAGGTGGTCGGCGTGCCATGCAGGCCATAGGTGTAGCCGGTCTTGTGCTTCCAGTCCCTTTGGCGCAAGGCGGCCACGGTCGGGAAAATGACTGTCGACGCCTTGTAGACGCCGGGCTGGACGGACTCGAACCCGGCCGGCGGCTGGTAAGGATGATGGATCAGCTGGGTGGAAATGTCGCTCATCCGCCCATGTTAACGGCAGACGATTGGCAAGACACCTGCGTCGCTACGGTAAGGGCTCTTCAGTCAAGCAGGGGCCGCGGGTCTGGCTTTGCCAGCCCGCAGGCGCAGCGGCCCCCTCGGGGGGCAGGAAGCTACACGAAGTGAGCGACCGTGGGGGCTAAATCTTCCACTTCTCCAGCAGCTTTTCCGGGCCCATGCTGTCGTAGCCTTCGAAAGGCTGGTGAATCCAGGGATTCGTCGGCAGAAATTCGACCGAGTAATCAGGCGCAAAGCTGGATACACCTTTGGTCCAGATCACGGCGCTGCGCAGCTCGGTGATTGGCTTGTAGTTGTTGCGCAGCTGGTGGATCACGGCGTTGAGCGTGTGGCCGGTGTCAGCCAGGTCATCGACCAGCAACACCTTGCCGGCAATCTCGCCCTTGGGGGTGGTGATGAAACGCGCGATGTCCAGGTTGCCCTGTGTCTTGCCCGCGTCGGCGCGGTAGGAACTGGTGGACATGATGGCCAGCGGCTTGTCGAAAATGCGCGAGAGAATATCACCCGGCCGCATGCCGCCGCGTGCCAGACACAAAATGGTGTCGAACGCCCAGCCCGACTGATGCACCTTGATGGCCAGCTTTTCAATCAGGTTATGGTACTCGTCGTAACTGACGTAGAGGTGTTTGCCGTCTTCGGTCAACATTGAATTGCTCCTGATTTAATAGCTGACTTGCGGCGTCCAGACTGGGCAGGAAACCGATTTTCCCTGACAGTCGGGAAAGGGAGGTCAAGCTGCAAAGGGATCCCGCAGCAAGATGGTGTGGTCACGGTCCGGACTGGTGGAGATCATGTGAATCGGCACACCGGTGACCTCTTCAATGCGCTTCAGGTAGCGCTGTGCAGCCTCGGGCAGCTTGTTGTAGTCGGTCACGCCTACCGTGCTTTGCGTCCAGCCAGGCAGGGTTTCGTAAATGGGTTTGCAACGGGCAATGTCTTCGGCGCCCATGGGCAGGATGTCGGTGACACGGCCATCGAGCTCGTAGCCGGTGCACAACTCGAGCTTTTCGATGCCATCGAGCACGTCCAGCTTGGTCAGGCACAGGCCCGACAGGCCATTGACCTGCGCCGAGCGCTTGAGCAGCGCCGCATCGAACCAGCCGCAGCGACGGCTGCGCCCTGTCGTCACGCCCTTCTCGGCGCCCACGGTGCTCATGTGGTAGCCCGGTGTGCCCGGCGTTTCCCAGTCGAGCTCGGTCGGAAAAGGACCGCCGCCCACGCGGGTGCAGTAGGCCTTGGTGATGCCCAGGATGTAATGCAGCATGCCCGGGCCAACACCGGCGCCGGCGGCGGCGTTGCCGGCCACGCAATTGCTGGAAGTCACAAACGGGTAGGTGCCGTGATCCACGTCCAGCAAGGTGCCCTGGGCGCCTTCAAACAGAAGGTTGGCGCCGTCACGGTGCGCATCGTTGAGCTCGCGCGACACGTCGGCCATCATGGGTTTGAGAAGCTCGGCCTGGCGCATGGCTTCGTCGTACACCGGCTGGAACTCGATGGCTGGCGCATGCAGGTAGCTGGTCAGCACAAAGTTGTGCAGGTCCAGCAGCTCGCGCAGCTTGGCGGCAAAACGCTCGGGGTACTTCAGATCCTGCACGCGCAGGGCACGCCGGGCGATTTTGTCTTCGTAAGCCGGACCGATGCCGCGGCCCGTCGTGCCAATCTTCACGGTGCCACCGGTTTCGCGGCGGGTTTCACGCGCAACATCCAGTGCCACATGGAAAGGCAAAATCAGCGGACACGCCTCACTGATGCGCAAGCGCGAACGCACCTCCACCCCGGCTTTTTCAAGGCCTTCGATCTCCTCAAACAGTTTGGCCGCCGACAGCACCACACCGTTGCCGATGTAACACTTCACGCCGGGACGCATGATGCCGCTGGGGATCAGGTGCAGGGCCGTCTTGATGCCGTTGATCACCAGCGTGTGGCCCGCATTGTGTCCGCCCTGGAAACGCACAACCCCCTGCGAGCTTTCGGTCAGCCAGTCCACCAGCTTGCCCTTGCCCTCGTCGCCCCATTGGGTGCCCACGACCACCACGTTGCGGCCGGCGCTTGCGGCCATTGTCTTTGTCATCTGTTTACTCTCTAAGGATTCGTTGGAAATGCGGATAGCAAGAAAGGAATTCAGGCGCGCAAGGGGCGCACCTGCCACTGACCGGCCACCTGAGCCAGTTCGCGATCACAGTCAAACTCATCGACCTCATGCTCGTGGCCCGGCAAGACACAGGCAACGGTTTCACCACCGGCACGCAGTTGGGCAATCGCTGCGCGCAGGCTGGCCTCCTCACCCCACGGCGCCCGGATGGCAGCCCTCAGAGGCTTGGGCAGGAGCACGCTGACGAGCTCCTTGAGGTCCAGGCTGAAACCTGCTGCAGGACGGTTGCGGCCGAACACTGCGCCGACTTCGTCGTAGCGGCCGCCTCGAACCAGCTCGGCGCCCTGCCCGCCCTCGCGCTGGCCGCGGCCATAAATCGCAAAACGTGTGCCGCTGTAATAGGCATAGCCGCGCAGGTCCGCCAGGTCAAATCCAATGGCGACGCTGCCCGCCAGGCTGGCCACATGGGTGGCCAGCCATTTCAGGTTCTGCACTGCCTTGACGGCTTCGGGCAGGGCCTTGAAGGCTTTCTCAGCTTCCGCCAGCACCTTGCTGTCGCCATACAACTGCAGCAAGGCCAGCAAGCCCTGGCGCGAAGCTGCGGACAACTCTCCATTGAGGCTGGCCGTCAGGCTGGCAAGTTCACTGGCATCCTTGGCGGCCAGCGCTGCGTGAATCCTGCCCAGCATGGCTGCACTGACGCTAGCGCCTGCCAGCAAACTGCCAACAATGCGCACATCGGCCATGTCCACCGACAGTTGCGTGACCCCCGCGCTCGTCAGGCCTTCAAGCGCCAGCAACTGGGCCTCCAGATCTGCCTCCAGTCCGGCATGGCCATAGATTTCCGCCCCGAACTGCAGGGGCTCGCGCGTGGCATGCGGACGGTCTGCGCGTGTATGCAGCACCGGCCCGCAGTAACACAGGCGTGCAACGCCCTGCCGGTTGAGCAGGTGCGCATCAATGCGCGCCACCTGCGGTGTCGTGTCCGCACGCAGACCCAGGGTGCGGCCGGAGATCTGGTCAACCAGTTTGAATGTCTGCAGGTCCAGTGCTTCGCCGGTACCGGTGAGCAGCGATTCCAGGTGCTCCAAGAGGGGCGGCATGACCAGCTCGTAGCCGTAGCTGCGCGCGGTGTCCAGAAACAGACGGCGGAGCTCTTCGATGTGACGCGCCTCGGAAGGCAGGACATCGGCAATTTGATCCGGCAATTGCCATGATGACGACCAGGCGCGCATGTATTTATCGTGGGCTGTTAAAAACAGGATTTTACCGGGCTTGGGCGGCGTTTTTGGCCCGCTTCGGGCTGGATGCGACAGTCAGGCGCAAATACTGCCGCGGTTGCAGCGCATTTCAATCAGCACCGTCACAGCAAGAGCGCGATCCAGATCGATCCGGCAGCAACGCTGCACAGGCCAAAGAAGCGTATCTGGCCGTTGCTCATCCTGAGAATCTGCTCAAACATGCCGCGCCAGCCGGCGGGTGAAATGAACGGAAACAGCCCTTCCAGAACCAGCACACACGCCAGTGCCAGCCAGAGCGTGCTGCTGTCCACAGGGCGGCTGCCTATTTTTTAGCCGGGGCGCCCGCGCCAGAACCGCGCATGGCCTTGAAAAAATCCGACGATGGATCGAGCACCATCACGTCGCTCTTTTTGCTGAAGCTGGCCTTGTAGGCATCCAGGCTGCGGTAAAACTGGGCAAATTGCGGGTCGCGGCCAAAAGCATCGTTGTAGATACCTGCGGCCTGGGCATCGCCCTCACCCTTGATTTTCTGCGCATCGCGGTAGGCATTGGCAACAGTGACTTCACGCTGGCGGTCTGCATCAGCGCGGATTTTTTCACCTTCGGCTGCGCCCGTTGAACGCAATTCATTGGCGACCCGCTTGCGCTCTGCCTCCATGCGGCGATAGACCGACTCGGTGATCGCTTCGACATAGTCTGCCCGCGTCAGGCGCACATCCACAATTTCCATGCCCCAGTTTTTGCTGCGAACTTTTTCCTGCACCTCGCGCTGGACTTCCATCATCAGGGATTCGCGCTTGGTGGAGATCAACTCACGCACGGTGCGCTTGCTGATCTCTTCCTGGAAAGCATTTCGCACCTCGCGGCTCAACTGGTTGGCACCGGCTCTTTCGTCAACGCCAATGGCGCGGATGTATTCGGACGGGTTGGTGATGCGCCAGCGCAGATACCAGTCAATCACCAGCCGCTGTTTCTCTGCCGTGAGAACCGGTTCTGTGTCGGTGCTGTCAAGCGTCAGCAAACGCTTGTCGAGGTATTTCACGTCCTGGAAAGGCGGCGGCAATTTGAAATTGAGTCCCGGCTCGGTGATGACTTCCTTGATCTGTCCAAGGGCGTAAACCACACCAAACTGGCGCTGGTCCACCACAAACAGCATGGAACTGGCCAGCGCAAGCAGGACCAGCAGTGAAGAAGCGATTAATCCAACTCTGTTCACTTTTTTCTTCCTTAGCGGGTGTCGCGGTCTCGCGTGCGGGAAGCATCGCGGGCACGGGTATCGGTGGTTCCGGGAACAGGCACGGCCGGCACCGCAGGCGCGGTCACCGCGCCATTGACCGGTTCTGCTGCAACACCTGCCGATTGCTGCATGATCTTGTCGAGCGGCAGGTACAGCAAGTTGGACCCCTGCCGCGATTCAACCATGACCTTGGTGACGCTGCTGTACACCTGCTGCATGGCATCAAGGTACATGCGGTCGCGCGTGACCTGTGGTGCTTTTTGATACTCCGTCAACACCGACCTGAAACGCTGCGCATCACCCTGGGACTGGGCCACGATGCGGGCTTTGTAGGCCTCAGACTCTTCCTTCAGACGTGAGGCAGAACCGACCGCCCGCGGAATCACGTCATTGGCATAGGCCTGGGCTTCGTTTTTGGCGCGCTCCCGCTCCTGCCCTGCCTTGAGCACGTCGTCAAATGCGGTCTGAACCTGCTCGGGCGGACGCACACCACCCTGCTGCATGTTGATGCCCACCACCTCGACCCCCACCTTGTAGCGATCAAGAATGGTCTGCATCAGCTTGCGCACGCGGGGTCCGATCTGCTCACGCTCCTCGCCCAGCGCTGCGTCCATGCGCATCTTGCCGACAACTTCGCGAA
This sequence comes from Polaromonas sp., assembly GCA_021731285.1. Taxonomy (GTDB): domain Bacteria; phylum Pseudomonadota; class Gammaproteobacteria; order Burkholderiales; family Burkholderiaceae_C; genus Polaromonas. Next base: position 14,459 of record JAKFXR010000087.1, read on the forward strand.
CAGCGGTTTCGGCCGCCTGGACCACGGCATCCGCCGGGTTTTTGCTCTCAAACAGATAAGCCCTGGCGTCATTGAGCCGGTACTGCACCGCGAACTTGATTTCAACAATGTTTTCGTCTTCGGTCAGCATCGCCGATTCGCGCAGACCCGTGGACTTGATGATGCTGTCCCGCCCGACGTCGACGGACCGGATCTGGGTCACAAACAGCACCTCGTGGCGCTGCACGGGGTACGGCAGACGCCAGTTGAAGCCGGCGCCCACGGTGGACTTGTACTTGCCGAACTGCGTGATGACGGCCTGCTGACCCTCCTGCACAATGAAAAAGCCCGTGCCCAGCCAGATCAGCACTGCCACACCGGCGATCAGGCCGATGCCTATTCCCGCATTTTTCATGTCGGGCTGAAAACCGCCGGGCCCACCAGGGCCGCCGGATCCGCCGCCACCACGAACACGCTGGCCGGCATTCTTGGCGCCGCCAAACAGGCCGCCCAGCTTGCGGTTGAAGTCGCGCCACAACTCGTCCAGATCAGGGGGGCCCTGATTCGGTCCCTTGCCGGGGCCCTGGCCCTGGGGACGCTGGGGCGCCGGAGGTCTGGACGCAGGCGCGTCCTCCGGCCTATCCTCAGGTTTGCCCTCGCCAGAGGCCGGTTTGTTGTCATCGTCCCGGCCCCAACGTGGATCGTTCAGGTTAAACATGCCCAGGGCACCTTGCTTCAAGCGCCCCAGCAAGGTCGTCGCGCCCAAAGCTTCGCCGCCGCCCACGGGGGCTGTCACTGGCCGGGGACGGCCTTTCGCGGCACGTGTCAACGTCTGCAGTACAGAATTCAGGTTCATGGAATCAGGCTCACTTTATTGCAATACTCCGACATTGTGCCCAATCAGGCGACAGCCTCATTTATCCGGGGGGTATCCTCAACCCGCAAACGCGATGCGTGTTGGGCCAGCAGTTGGCGAAGAAGGGGCAAACCTTCCCCAGTCTTCGCGCTGACAAACACCCGGTCAACACGTGCACCAGTGTCGGAAAAAGCGTCCTTGATTTCAAAGCTGTCGGATAGTTGAAGTGGCCAGCGCGACTTTTCAAGGGCATCCAGTTTGTTAAATACCAGGATCTGCGGCACATCTGCTGCGCCGATCTCGGCGAGCACCCGCTGAACCTGTTCGATTTGCTGCAAATGTTCAGGGTTGGCACCATCGACCACATGCAGCAACAAATCCGCATCCGCGGCCTCCTGCAAGGTGGCCGCAAACGCGTCAATCAGGCCGTGCGGCAGATCGCGGATGAAACCTACCGTGTCGGACAGCGAAACGGACCGGGCCGCGTCGCCCAGGTACATTTGCCGGGTTGTCGTATCGAGCGTGGCAAACAACTGATCAGCCGCATAGGCGCGCGCCTTCACCAGCGCATTGAAAAGTGTTGATTTGCCGGCGTTGGTATAGCCCACCAGTGACACGGTGAAGGCATTGCGCCTCTCACGCTGGCGCCGCTGGGTCTGTCGCTGCTTCTTGACTTTGACCAGACGTTCTTTGGTGCGTTTGATGGACTCGCCGATCATGCGCTTGTCCAGCTCGATCTGCTTTTCGCCCGGGCCACCGCGTACGCCCGCGCCACCGGTTTGACGCTCCAGATGGGACCAGCGCCTGACAAGGCGGGTGGACAGGTATTGCAGCCGCGCCAGCTCGACCTGCAACTTGCCCTCATGACTGCGTGCCCGTTGACCGAAAATTTCGAGAATCAACAAAGTGCGGTCGTTGACCGGTAACTCGAGCGTGCGCTCCAGATTGCGCTGCTGCGCCGGACTCAGGGACTGGTCAAAAAGGATTTCGCTGGCGCCGTGCTCCAGCGCGAGCATCTTGATTTCGTCGGCTTTGCCACTGCCAATAAACAAGGCGGCGTCCGGGGCCCTGCGCTTGCAGACGACGCGGGCGACGGGTTGCATGCCTGCTGTTTGTGCCAGCAATCCCAGCTCTTCAAGGCTGGCATCAAAATTGGGAAGCCCCAGATCAACCCCGACCAGAATGGCCAGGGGAAGCGCTGTCTTCGGGGGGGCCTGCGGACTCAGCTGGCTGGGCTTTCTTGGGATTCTGCTGCCGCAAAATTAACCGCACGACCGGGGACAATCGTCGAAATCGCGTGTTTGTAAACCATCTGGGTGACCGTATTGCGCAGCAAAACGACGTATTGATCGAAAGATTCGATCTGGCCCTGGAGCTTGATGCCGTTGACGAGGTAAATCGACACCGGCACATGCTCACGGCGCAAAGTGTTGAGGAAGGGGTCCTGCAACAGCTGACCTTTGTTATTGCTCACGATATTTTCCGTGTTCAAGAGTTGATAGGACTTCACCTTACCACAGGGAATTCGCCCGCCATGTAGGCCTAAGCTGAATCTTTGTCCGTAAAAGGGTTGCTCGACGATTTCATCTGGATGCGCAGGGGCGTCCCGACCAGTTCGAACTCTTTACGAAAGCGCCCTTCGAGAAAGCGCTTGTAGGCGTCCGTCACGTGCTCCAGCGAATTGCCGTGGACGATGATGATGGGCGGATTCATGCCGCCCTGATGGGCATAGCGCAGTTTGGGCCGGAACATGCCCGCGCGCTGGGGACTCTGGAACTGCACGGCCTCCATCAGCAGACGTGTCAGCACCGGCGTCGACATCTTGCGGTTGGCCGACGCGTGGGCCTGGATGATGGATTTCCAGACCGGGCCCAGCCCCTGGCGCTTGATGGCGGAAATGTTGTGGATGGTCGCAAATTTGAGGAAAGCCAGACGCGTCTCGACGGAACGCTCCAGGATTTCCCTCTGGTAGCTGTCTACCGCGTCCCATTTGTTGACCGCCAGCACCACCGCGCGACCGCTTTCCAGGATGTAGCCCGCAATGTGGGCGTCCTGATCCGTCACGCCCTGCGTGGCGTCCAGCAGCAAAAGCACCACATTGGCGCTTTCAATGGCCTGCAGCGTTTTAACAACCGAAAACTTTTCTATCGCCTCAAAAACCTTGCCCTTGCGGCGCAGGCCGGCCGTGTCAATCAGTTCGAATTTCTGGCCGGCACGCTCAAAGGGCACGGAAATGGCGTCCCGCGTGGTGCCGGGCTGGTCAAAGGCAACCAGCCGCTCTTCACCCAGCCAGGCGTTGATCAGGGTCGACTTCCCTACATTGGGGCGCCCTGCCACGGCCAGCTTGATCACCGAAGGGTCTGGAACCTCTTCCTCGGCGGGATCGGGCAGTTTCAGGGGCTGCAGCGCCATTTCCACCAGGGAGCGCATGCCCTGGCCATGGGAGGCCGACACAGCCAGAACCTCTCCCAGGCCCAGTTCGAAAAATTCCGAGAGTTGCACGCCCTCCGTCATGCCTTCGGCCTTGTTGGCTGTCAGCACCGTGGGTTTGCCGAGTTTGCGCAAGTAGCGCGCGATCTCGTGGTCCTGGGCATTCACGCCGGCACGGGCATCCACCACAAAAATGACCACATCGGCTTCCGCCACAGCCTGCCGTGTCTGTTTGGCCATTTCCTTGTAAATGCCGTCGACGGCGTCTGGCTCGAAGCCGCCGGTGTCGATGACGATGAACTCCTGCGGACCGAGCCGGCCATTGCCGTAATGGCGGTCCCGCGTCAGGCCGGCATAGTCAGCCACGATCGCGTCACGCGTCTTGGTGAGCCGGTTGAATATGGTCGATTTACCGACATTGGGACGGCCGACGAGGGCAAGAACAGGTTTCATTAATACGTTTCACAGCCATCACGACTGACAAGCTTATTCTGGAGAGAACCCGTAGACACCGCCAGAGCGCGTGACCACCACCAGAGTATTGGCGGCCAGCAACGGAGCGGCAGCCACCGGTGAACCGTCGGTTGTGAGGCGATTCAGCAGCGAACCGTCTTCGCGCGACAGCAAATGAACAAAACCAGCGGAGTCACCAATGGCAATCGAGCGTCCGACCACCAGAGGCGAGGTCAGGTTGCGGTAACGCAGGCGGTCCGTGCTCCAGGCGTTTTCGCCGTCCGCACGGCGCCATGCCACCACCCTGCCATCGCCTTCGGTGCCGAAGACAAAGCGGTCGTCGCTGTCGACACCCTGCGCCGCATTGGCCGGCTTGGTCCACAGCAAGGCGCCGCGCTGCGCGTCGACGCAACCCACGCTGGCCTGGAAGGCCCGTGCGCACACGGTCGACCCATTTCGGCCTGTGTGTCCCACCAGATCCACCAGTCGCTCCACATCATTGATGCCGCGGGGCGACGCTATGGGTGCTTCCCAGCGGATGCTGCCATTGAGAGGGTTGAGTCCTGTCAGGCGGCCAGCCAGGCCCACCACCAACGTGTCCCCCACCGCCAGCATGACACCGGACTGGCGCAGGACCAGCGGCTCGCTGGGACGTTGCTGGGTCCAGAGCCTTCGCCCGGTCTGCCCGTCAAATGCATTGACCGAACGATCCGCAGCAAGCACAAATACCCGCCCACCAGCGACAAAAGGCGCGGTAAAACCCTGTGCCGCGAGCTTCTGGCGCCAGATTTCGCGTCCGTTGTCCAGCGCCACCACCTCATTGGCCCGGGTAACGACTGCCGCAATCCTGCCGTCGCTGCCCACACCGGCGGCAATAGGGGTACCGATCACTGCGCGCCAGCGGTCGCGTCCGGTGCGGGCGTCCAGGGCGGCAACGGTGCCGTCAGTGCCGGCCAGCACCACCGTGTCGCCCGTCACAGCGCCTTCAAGCGGAAATGCCACATCGCCAATACGCGCTGTCCAGGCAAGCCTGGCGGGCACCAGCGCAACCACAGGCTGCAATTCTGCCGGTTGCGGTTTTTTGCTGGAGCTCCCAAACCAGCCGCCCACCATGGCGCAGCCGGACAAGGTTGCTATCAATAATATAGCTAGCGGCGCTCGTACGCAAAGGGCCAATGACTGAAAAGACCTGGGAATCATGGCTTCACCCCTGTGGCAGATGCAGAAGGAACTGCAGCAACAGCTGCAGGGCTTGGCAATGCAGTGGCCGGGTTCACTCCGAGCGCATTGAGTTTGACCTCGACCAGACGCCGGTACTCGGTGCGCCCGTCCATGGCCTTGTAGGCCTTTTCATACTCGCTTCTGGCTTCGGCTTTTTTGCCTTGCGCCATCAGAATATCGCCGCGGCGGTCAGCAGCCAACGCTGCAAAGTCGCTGGAAAAACTCCCCGACAAGGCCTTCAGGGCTTCGTCATAGGCCTTGGCCTCCAGCAGAAGGCCTGCGAGGCGCAGGTTCGCAATGGCCTGATAGCCTGGGTCGGAACTTTTGCCGGCGACCCAGCTGAGGGCTGACCTGGCCGCATCGACATTGCCTTTGTCGTAGTAGGTCTTGGCGGCAAGCAGGCCTGCCTGCTGCGCAAAGGCAGTGCCACCATAACGCTCTTTCATGTCGCCCAGCGCACGGTCCAGACGCGGCATCTCGCCCGACTGGACAGCACGCTCGACCTCGTCGTACATCACAGCCGCTTGCGCCGCCTGACTGCGCTGCCAGTAGTGGTAGCCGTTCCACGCTGCGACAGCACCCAAAACAAGAAGCAGTGCCCAAGTGATCCGGTCGCCGTACTGCTTCCAGAAGTGTTTCAGCTCGGCTAGCTGTTCCTGCTCTTCCAAATCGAGATGTTTTGCCATAAAGCTCTGCTGTCCTGCCCAGTGAAGATGTTGATTGTAGGTGGCCTGCGTCAGCCGCCGGAACAAAGCCCGCGCGCCCACGCGGCGATGTTGTCGAGCGGTTGCAGTATCTGCGCCTGCGCTTCTGCATCCCTGGCACCCCGCAGGGCTTTGACCGCGACACGCCCTTCGGCCAATTCCGCCTGTCCAAACACCAGGGCAAAGCGCGCGCCGCTGCCGTCGGCTTTTTTGAATTGTGATTTCATGCTGCCCATGCCATCGGGGCCGGTCGAAGCGTGCATCTGCACACTGACTCCCAGGGCGCGCAAGGCCTGCAGGGCTTGCAGCACCACGGGCAAAGCACCCGCATCGGGCACCACGGCATAGGCATCCGGCGCTACCGGTTGGGTTGCAGCGCCCTGCTCCTTGATCAGGTCCAGCACACGTTCGACGCCAAGTGCCCAGCCCACAGCAGGTGCAGGCTTGCCGCCCATCTGGCCGATGAGATAGTCGTAGCGGCCGCCGGCGCAAATCGTGCCCTGCGCACCCAGGCGGTCGGTCACAAACTCGAACACCGTGAGGTTGTAGTAGTCGAGGCCGCGCACCAGGCGGGGGTTCAGCGTCCAGGCAACGCCATTGGCATCAAGAATGGCCTTGAGGCCGTCAAAATGGGCCAGCGATTGGGGGCCCAGAAAATCGATCAATCGGGGAGCGCTTTCAACCACCGCTTTCATCGCCGGATTTTTGGTGTCGAGGATGCGCAAGGGATTGCTGTGCAGACGCCGGCGGGCTTCTTCATCCAGCATATCGGCATGTTTTTCCAGGTGGGCAATCAGCTGCGCCCGGTGTTCGGCACGCTCTGCCGGCTGCCCCAGGGAGTTGATTTCCAGGCGCCAGTCGCTCAGACCCAGTTCCTTCCAGAGCGCCGCCGCCAGCAGGATCAGCTCCGCATCGACCTCGGGCCCCGCAAAACCGAGCGCCTCGGCGCCGATCTGGTGAAACTGGCGGTAGCGGCCGCGTTGTGGCCGTTCACGGCGAAACATGGGGCCCATGTAATACAGGCGCTTTCCACCGTCGTAAAGCATGTTGTGCTCAGTGATTGCCCGAACCACACTGGCGGTATTTTCCGGCCGCATGGTGAGGTGATCGTGATCGCCGTGTTTGTCGGAGCGATCCTCAAAGGAGTACATCTCCTTTTCAACGATATCGGTGACCTCGCCAATACCGCGTATGAAGAGCTGGGTGTGCTCCAGGATGGGCGTGCGGATGTTGCGATAGGCATACCGCGCCATCAGCAAGCGGACCTTGTCTTCCAGCCACTCCCACCGCGCTGAATCAGGCGGCAATATGTCGTTCATGCCTTTGACGGCAAACAGTTTTTCAGCCATGGATAAGTTCAGGCGACCTGGGCGACAGGATGCGTGCCAAAGCGCTTTTCAATGTAGTTTTCGACGATGACCCGGAACTCCTGCGCGATGTGATCCCCGCGCAGAGTGACACTTTTTTCACCGTCGATATAAACCGGCGCCGCCGGTGCTTCGCCGGAGCCCGGAAGACTGATGCCGATATCGGCATGCTTGCTCTCGCCCGGGCCGTTGACAATGCAACCCATCACGGCAACCTTGAGCTTTTCCACACCGGGGTACTGCTCGCGCCAGACCGGCATTTGCGCACGCAGGAAATCGTCGATTTCCTTGGTCAGCTCCTGAAAGGTGGTGCTGGTGGTCCGGCCACAGCCCGGACAGGCCGTGACACTGGGCACAAAACTGCGCAGTCCCAGGGCCTGCAGGATTTCCGAGGCAATCAACACTTCCTGGGTCCGCGCTTCGCCGGGCTGAGGCGTCAATGAAACCCGGATGGTGTCGCCAATACCCTCCTGCAGCAACACCGCCAATGCCGCGCTTGAGGCGACCGTCCCCTTGGTGCCCATGCCCGCCTCGGTCAGGCCCAGGTGCAGCGCGTAGCGGGAGCGCCGGGACAATTCGCGGTAGACGGAAATCAAATCCTGGACACCGCTGACCTTGCAGGACAGGATGATCTGGTTTTTATCCATGCCCATCTGTTCGGCAAGGACCGCAGAATCGATGGCGGAAGTGATCAAGGCTTCGTACATCACCTGCCTGGCATCCCACGGCTGGGTACGGCGGCTGTTCTCGTCCATCAGGCTGGCCAGCAGTTCCTGGTCCAGGCTGCCCCAATTAACCCCGATGCGCACGGGCTTGTTCCAGCGGACTGCAGCTTCGATCATCTGGCCGAACTGCCTGTCGTGCTTGTCGCCCTTGCCGACGTTGCCAGGGTTGATGCGGTACTTGGAAAGCGCCTGCGCGCAGGCCGGGTAATCCGTCAACAAACGGTGGCCGTTGTAGTGAAAGTCACCGATCAAGGGCACATCCACGCCCATGCGGTCCAGTTGCTCCCGCACATAAGGGACAGCCTGGGCCGCCTCGGGGGTGTTGACGGTGATACGCACCATCTCAGAGCCGGCGAGCGCCAGCTCCTTGACCTGAATGGCGGTCCCAATCGCGTCGACCGTGTCGGTGTTGGTCATGGACTGCACCCGCACAGGCGCGTCTCCGCCAACGGTAACCACGCGAGACCCCCAGACCACCCGCGCCTGGGATGAAACACGCGCCTTTGGCGCTGCCGACTCAACCGGAAAACAGGGATCCACTATTTCACCTCAAAACGAGCAACATTGTCCTTGCTCACGGCGGACAGATCAAAGGCACGCCCGCGCACCTGGACCTGGGTCGCATCGGCCCGGCCCACGACTGCAGCCAGCGGCAGGGCGCCGGTTGCGCCGGCCGACTCGCCGGACAGGAGGGTACGCCGTAAAACAACAACACCTTTTGCATCAGTGACTTCAACCCAGGACTCTCCCTTGGCCTTGAAAACAATGATCCCGCCAGAAGCTGGCAAGGACTCAACCGGGCCCTTGACCGGCGAGGCCGAAGCGGCCGGCACGCCGGGTGCTGGCGCAGCCACGGCCGGGAGCACAGGGACCGGGGTAGCACCCGCAGAAACCGTTGCAGCAGGATTTTCCTGCGGGGCTGCTTTCGCGCTTTCCACCAGCTCAACACCCCCCATCGGCACGCCGGTCTGACCCGAAGCAGCGACAGGGTTGAGAGAACTGGACGGAGCATCCACCGGTGTGGAAACCACTGCGCCAGCCCCACCGACAGCCTGAACTACCTTGTCCAACGGCTGCGCCACCGGAAAAAAGATCAACACCAGCGCCCCCAGCAAGAGCAGCATTCCCGCGAGAACCGCGGGTCGGGAAATCTGTGTCCACAGCGACGGGCCGGGGCCGTCACTTGGTGAACGGAAAGGGGCATTGATGCTTGCATGCTGGTAATCCAGCCGGGGCTTGCCGGTTTGCGGCAGGAGCTCCAGCACCTGCGTGGCATCAATTTTGAGGGTGCGACAAACGCTGGCTGCAAGTGCGCGTACAAAAACGGCATCAGGCAACAGATCGAGTCGGTCAGCCTCCAGAGCTTCCAGTTTTTTCACCGGCACCTTCAGCGACACAGCCAGGGCGGCGATGTGCAGGCCGGCGGCCTCGCGCGCCTGTTTGAGGAGCGCGCCGGGTGTTGCCGTGGATTCGGGAACCGGGCTCCCGTGCAAAGCCTCGTGCTCCGCGGCCGGCTGGCTTTCCATTGAAGAGGCTTGCTGTTCACTCATTGAAAGCCCCCTTGTCATAGGCCGCAGCTTCGCGCGATTGCGGAAACCGCTTTTTCAGTTGCCCCGCCAGCTGAGCCATGGCTTCCCGACTTGCAAGAGCGCGCTCGACCTTGATGCCCAGCCACAGGGTCTCGGCATTGGCCAGGTCGCTGTTGTTCAACCTGCGAATGTAAAACTGCGCGCGCGGAAGGTCGCCCCGCTGAAACAACAAGTTCGCGAGGTGGTAGCCCGTCACGGGGTTGCCGGCATCCAGCTCAAAGGCCTGCAGCAGGCTCCGCTCGCCCTCCGCGTTGCGACCCGCCCGCACCTGGCAGATTCCGTGCATGGTCAAAGACGTTGCCTGCCCGCCGTAAGATGGACTGGCTATGGCGCGTTCGAATATTGAAGAGGATTCGCTGTAGCGTGCCTGCAAGCACAAAAGCCAGGCGTAATTGTGCAAAACATCGCCGTCGCGTGGATTAAGGGCCATGGCCCGGCGAAAACTTTCTTCGGCCAGCGCGTTATCGTTCAGTCGCATGTACACCAGGCCCCGAAGGTTGTAGGCATCCGCAAAAGTCGGGTCAGCCACCAGCGCCTGCTTGAGCTCATCAAGGGCCACATTGGTTTGCCCTTGCTGAAAATAATTGGTCGCCAGCTCCAGACGGATGCGTGCGCGCCTGCGGCTGTCGGGCTCGTCCGACTCCGTCATCACCTCGCCACGGCTTCCACCGGCTGCTGGCGTGCCGGGTTTTCCGGCGCCACCGGCGCAACCCGCAATCAGCACGAGCGCCCAGCACGCGGACAGTCGCATGACCATGTGAAAGAGCTTCATACACCCACCTCTTTGGAGACGACCTTGATACCCTTGAGCATACCCTGACGCTGCGAGGCAATGCGCTTTTGCACCCCGGTACGATCCTGCACATCCCCGGCAAGCTGGCCACAAGCGGCATCGATGTCGTCGCCACGGGTTTTGCGCACGGTTGTCACCATGCCCGCGTCCATCAGGATCTTCGCAAAAGCCATGACCTGCGGCATGCCGGACCGCTTCAGACCGGAGGCCGGAAAAGGGTTAAACGGAATGAGATTGAATTTGCACGAAAGACCTTCGTTGGAATGTTTTCGCATCAGGGCTACAAGCTGATGCGCATGTTCGGGCTGGTCGTTCACACCATCGAGCATGCAGTACTCAAAGGTAATGAAATCCCTCGGCGCAGCCAGCTGGTAGCGGCTGCAGGCCTGCAACAGGTCGTCAATCGGGTATTTCCTGTTCAGGGGTACCAGATTGCTTCGCAGCTCATCGTCCGGGGCATGCAGAGACACCGCCAGTGCTACCGGGCAATCCTGCGCAAGCCGGTCCATCATGGGGACCACGCCGGAAGTTGAAACAGTCACGCGACGTCGCGACAGCCCATAGGCATGGTCGTCCAGCATGACCCGCAAGGCAGGCAGCAACTGCGAATAATTTTGCAGCGGCTCACCCATGCCCATCATCACCACATTGGAGACAACGCGCTCATCCCGGCCCAAATGGGTACGGAGAAAATGCTCGGCAAACCAGAGCTGGCCAATGATTTCAGCGGTTGTCAGGTTGCGGCTGAACCCCTGGTGCCCGGTAGAACAGAAACGGCAACCTACCGCACACCCTGCCTGGGAGGAGATGCACAGGGTACCGCGGTCCGACTCGGGAATAAACACCGTTTCAATGACATCGCCAGCACCCACATCAAACAACCACTTGATGGTTCCGTCTGCTGAATCGTGTCGGGAAACGACCTTGAGCGACTGGATATGCGCAGAAGCGGGCAGTTTTTCGCGCAGAGACTTGGCCAGATCGGTCATCTGGTCAAACCCGGTCGCGCCTTTTTGATGTATCCAGCGAAAAAGCTGGGTGGCGCGGAAGCGTTTTTCCCCCAGCCCTTCACAAAATGCGGCGAGTCCTTCGAGATCGTAGTCGAGCAGATTGGACGTCATTGCATCAGGAACTCACACCGACACAATGCCGGACCGCCCCAAGCGGCGCGAAATCCCCTTGGGAGATATCGCAGCGCGAAGAGGCGTGAAGGCAACATGTCAGCGCGAATAAATATTCATGCCCGGGAAGAAAAAGCTGATTTCCTCCTTGGCTGTTTCGGCCGCATCGGATCCGTGCACCGCATTGGCATCAATGCTTTCCGCGAAATCTGCCCGGATGGTTCCGGCAGCGGCTTTTTTCGGGTCGGTGGCGCCCATCAGTTCGCGATTTTTCAGAATGGCATTCTCGCCTTCCAGTGCCTGGATCATCACGGGCCCGGAGATCATGAAACCCACCAGATCCTTGAAGAAGGGGCGATCTTTATGGACACCGTAAAAGGCTTCGGCCTCGCCGCGCGAAAGGTGGGCCAACTTGGCCGCGACCACCTTCAGGCCGGCAGCTTCAAAGCGTGCATAAATTTGACCAATGACGTTTTTTGCTACTGCGTCGGGTTTGATGATGGAGAGAGTGCGTTCGATCGCCATGAGATTTCCTTAACCTTGATTTTTTTCAGATTTATTCAAATCGAATAAAGCCTCTGATTTTAACCCGCGGGCATGACGGCGCGAATAAGCACAGGCG
>JAKFXR010000131.1 GCA_021731285.1 Polaromonas sp.
GCGGGCGTACTTGTCGGACAGCGACAGGCCGGTGATTTCCTGTGCCCAGTCCTGATTTAAGGTCAGGCTGATCAGTGCCTGGTGCGCGCCTATGATGGAGCGGGCCTGGTCCGCCACTTCCTGCATCAGGGCCTCGGGTGTCTGCTGCTGAGTGATGACCTGGGCCGCCTCGGCAGCTTTTTGCAGCGTCTCGAGGTAAGCCTTGATGTCATTTTCGGCTTTCACCCGGGCGCTGACATCCATGCCGACGACAAACACCGCATCGGCATCTCCATAGCGGATCATGTGGCGTACCACCTCTACCGGAAACTCGGTACCGTCCTTGCGGCGGTGAATCCACAGCTCGGGCGCGTCCATGGGCAGCCCTTCATCCAGCAATTTGCTCATGCGGGCATGCTCGCGGGCGGACCGCAGGCCCAACGGACTCATGGCCATCAACTCTTCGCGTGAATAGCCATACAACTGGACCGTCGTGTCGTTGACAGCGATGTGGCGCCGGCCCTCCCTGTCCATCACCCACATCGGCACCGGCGCCGCATGAAACAGCGCGGCATGGCGCTGCTCGCTTTCCACCAGCGCCTGCTCGGCCAGCTTGCGCTGGGTGATGTCCTGCAGCGCTCCCTGCATGCGGGTGATGACACCCTTGTCATTGCGCTGGGCGCGGGCCATGGAGCGTACCCAGACGCGGCGCCCCGATGGCGTGATCATTTCCACCTCGACGTCAAAAGGCGTGCCGTGAACCAGGCAGTCCTGAGCCACGCGGGTTGCCAGGCCGCGCCATTCAGGCGCACAGAGTTCGATGGCCGACTCCAGCGTGGGATTGCGGCCTGGCTCGAGGCCCAGCACGGCGGAAGCCTCCTCGGACCAGACAAAACGCATGTCGGGAACCTCAAGCGCCCAGCCACCCAGCCGCGACACCTCTCCGGCCATGCGCATCATGTTGCCCTGGGTTGTGAGGGCGGCCTCAGCCTGCTTGAGGTCATCAATGTCGGTGGAGGTTCCGAACCAGGACACGATACGGCCGCTCCCGTCGCGGTTGGGTGTGGCCCGTGCCAATTGCCAGCGGTAGCTGCCGTCAGCGTAGAGCAGCCGGTGCTCATTGGGGACCGTCTCTCCGGTATCCACCGCGAGCCGGGTTTCGGCCATGGCGCGGTCCCGGTCGTCGGGATGCATGCGCGCTAGCCAGCCGCCGGCGAGGGCCGACTCCACCGGCTCGCCCGTCACCGTGCTCCATTGTTTATTGACAAAAGTAAGCATGCCATTGGCGTCGCTGATAAAGACGATTTGCGGCATGGCCTGCGCGAGCTGGTGGAAACGCTGCTCGATGCTCCGCTGCCTGGCAGACTGGCGATGAAGCAGGGCCAGAAACAAACCCATGGCAGCGACCGCCGCCAGCCAGATGCTGATGGACAGGGTGGCGAAATGTGTCCAGCCATGGACCACGGCCTTGTAGGAGCGGCCTACATTGATGATCATGTCCGGGTAGCTCGACAGGGCGCGGTATGAAATGGTTCTGTCCAGCTTGTCAAATGCGCTGTTGGTCCGGTAACTGCCTTGCGAACTGCGAGGCAGATGCGTCGTGAAGAGGGGGATGTCAGGGAAGGTTTTGCCCATGGCTGCGTCGTCGCCCGGGCTGCGCATCATGAGCACGCCATCCCTGCGAAAAAGCGCAACAGCTCCTTCTGCGCCTATGTCAATGTTGCGCCACAGTTGTTCGAAGTAGGGTGGTTCAATGGCCGCCACAATGACGCCAACCACTGACCCGCTGGCGGAGCGCAAGGGCCGTGAGGCGCTGATCAGCCAGGTACCGGTGGACCGGCTGCGCACTGGCGCGCTCAAATGGAAATTGGTCGAAGCACGCTCCTGGTAGACCCTGAAATATTCGCGGTCTGCCATGAGCATGGTGGTGTTTCCCACATCGGTGTCGAACAGGATGCGCCCACCGGCATCCAGCACCCAGATCGCCCTGACGAAAGGCAGTTCCTTGACCTGGTCCCGCAACATGACCCTGGCCGATGTCTCGTTGAGCCGGCCTTCCGCCTCAAGGGTCTGCAGGCGCAAGGCAGCCAACTGGAGCCGCTGATCAGCGGCCTGAAAGGTGCGGCTGGTTTGCTCCTCGATCACATGCGCCAGCGACTCCGTCAACCTTTCGCCGGAGCTGAGCGCTTCCCCATGCAGGTGAAGCAGCATGATCCACAGCCCTGAACCGGAAACCACCGCCAGCAAGGCGCCGAGCCAAAGCACCCGGTGGCCAGATGCCTGCTTGGGGCTGTCGTTCATGAACTGGCGCTGTCGAGACGCTTTGTGCGGGTCAGGGTCACTGCTTTGACCTTTCGAGGTAGCCCTGACTGCAAAGGCGAGGATTGGGCTTGCTTGATGTCAAGCATGATGCCATGCAGGTGAGGCTTTGTCGATCAAAGCCGCCGCTGGCTCAGACTCCCAGGTATTGGGCCAGCAGGGCCGGACGCGCGTGCAACTCGTCCGAGCTGCCTTCAAAGACGACTTCACCCTTGACCAGGATGATGTTGCGGTCGGTGACCTGGGTCACATGTTTCCAGTTCTTGTCCACAATGACGCTGCTGATGCCGGTTTCGCGCACCATCTGGCAGATGCGCCAGATGTCGCGCGCGATCAGTGGAGCCAGGCCTTCGGTGGCCTCGTCGAGGATCAGTACATCGGGGTTGGTCATCAGGGCCCGGCCGATCGTGAGCATCTGCTGCTCGCCGCCACTCAGTTGCTGGCCACCATGGGCAAGCCGCTCCTTGAGGCGGGGGAAGGTCTCCAGCACCCGGTCGTAAGTCCAGTCGCGTTGCCCGCGTGTGCCGGCGCGCGCGGCCATTTTCAGGTTCTCGGCCACGCTGAGGTTGCCGAAGATACCTCGTCCCTCGGGAACATAGGCAATGCCCATCTGGGAAATTTCGTAGGGCGCGCGGCCCAGCATGGGCTTGCCCATGATGCGGATCTCACCCGAGCGCGGCCTGACCAGGCCCATGATGCTTTTGAGTAAAGTGCTTTTGCCCATGCCGTTACGGCCCATGAGCCCTATGGTTTCACCGCGTGCCACCGAAAAATCAATGCCACGCAGGATGTGGCTGGCGCCGTAGTAGGTGTGGATGCCCCTGGCGTCGATCAGGAGGTCAGCCATCAGTGTTCTCCGAGGTACGCGGCCTGCACGCCTGCGTCGGCGCGGATGGCTGCGGGTGTGCCGCTGGCAATGACTTGCCCGTCCACCATGACCGTCAACTGGTCAGCGAGTGCGAAAACGGCGTCCATGTCGTGCTCGACGAGCAGGATGGCGTGGTCGGGCTTGAGTTTGACAAGCAGTGCCACCATGCGCTCGGCTTCAGCCGCGCCCATGCCGGCCAGTGGTTCGTCCAGAAGCAGCACCTGGGGGTCGGTGGCCAGCGCCATCGCAATCTCCAACTGACGTTGCTCCCCATGGCTGGTGGTTCCGGCAATCGCCTTGATGCGGTTTTGCAGACCGGACAGCTCAATGGCCCTTTCAGTACGGGTATTGACTGCTATTGAATCAGTAGCGCGATGCAGCCAGTGGAGGGCTTGCGGCTGGCGCGACTGGGCCGCCAGGCGGACGTTTTCCCAGACGGTGAAGGGCAGGAAGATGTTGGTTTTCTGGTAGCTGCGGCCCAAACCCTGGCGCGAAATTTTCTCCGGGTTCCAGCCGGTCACATCATGGCCCGCGAGCAGGACCGAACCGGAGCTCGGTGGCAGATCCCCGGAGAGCAGGTTGGTCAGGGTGGATTTGCCGGCGCCGTTGGGGCCGATGACAGCGTGTATGTGATTGCGCAGCAGGTCCAGCGACACATCGTTGACCGCAGCCAGCCCGCCAAAGCGTTTGGTCAGCTTGCGCGCAGACAGCAACACTTCGTGCGCCGGACTACTCATGGCCAGCCTCCTCACCGCGCGGCTTGCGCAGTCCGGACTTTTCCACCAGCCCGAGCAGGCCGCGCGGTGCAAAGGACACCAGCAGCACGATGAACAGGCCCATCCAGAGCTGCCAGTGCTTGCCGAGGTTGACACTGCCGACCTGCGGCAGGTCCTTGAAGACGTGCAGCAGGTATTCAAAAGCAAAAGCCCCGACGATGGCGCCGGCGAAATTGCCCATGCCGCCGAGGATGACCATCATGATGGCGTGTGCGCTCATGTGAAAACCCATGAGTTCGGGATTGATGTAACCGGTCTGGGCCCCCCACAGGTAGCCGGCCAGTCCTGCCAGCGCACCGGCCAGCGTGAAGGCGGTGAGCTTGTAGCGGTAGCTGCCGAAGCCCATGGCGCGCATGCGGTGCTCGTTGACGCGAATGCCGGCCAGCGCACGGCCGAACGGGCTCCACAGCAGCCGGCGCAGGAAGCCGTAGACCAGCAGCAGCGCCGCCAGGGTGAAGTAATACAGCGTGCGTTTGTTGTCCAGGCTCCACGCCTCGAACGGCGACCACCCGAACAGCGAAATATCAGGCTTGAAATTGATGTACAGACCGTCCGAACCGCCCAGCACCTTGTTGTCGAAGAACAGGTAAAACACCATCTGGGCAAATGCCATGGTCACCATGATGAAGTAGATGCCGTGGGTGCGCACCACGAAAAAACCGATGATCAAGGCGGCCAGGCCGGAGGCCAGCACCGCCAGCGGCAAGGTCCACCACAGGCTGACCGCTTCTCCCTGGGGCGTCAGAAAGGCCAGCGCATAACCGGCCAGGCCAAAGTAGGCGGCATGACCCAGCGACACCAGGCCCGTGACGCCCTGCAACAAGTCCAGGCTCATCGCAAAAATCGCCATGATCATCATGCGTGTGACCATCTGGGTGTAGAAGTCGGTGCCGACGAAGGGGAAGGCCGCCAGCGCCACCAGCCCGAGTGCCAGCGTCACCTGAACGCTGCGTGGCAGCACTTCAAGGTTTGCTTTGATCATTGCGCCCCCACGCTTGTCACTTCGTGTACTGCGCTGCCCCCCGAGGGGGCCACTGCGCCTGCGGCCCGGCAAAGCCGGTTCCGCGGCCCCTGCTTGACCACGCGGGGAGATGCATGAACCTCTGCGCTGTTCATGTCGAGTTTCATTGCTTGAACAAACCTTCAGGCTTCCATAGCAACACCGCAGCCATCAGCATGTACACCAGCATGCCAGCTACCTGCGGCAGCAGAACCTTGCCAAAGGTGTCGACCAGGCCGACCAGCAGCGCGGCAATCATGGCGCCGCGTACCGAGCCGATGCCGCCTATGACGACCACCACGAAGCACATGATCAGCACCTGGGAACCCATGTTGGGGTAGACGCTGGCAATCGGCGCTGCAATCATGCCCGCCACTGCCGCCAGGGCCACGCCCAGGGCAAAGACCACCGCGTGGATCAGCTTGATGTTGATGCCCAGCGCACCGGCCATGTCCCGGTTGAAGGCGCCGGCGCGGATTTTCATGCCGAGCCGGGTTTTGGAGATCAGCAGGTACAGGCCCAGCGCCAGTGCCAGGCACAGGCCCGACATGAACAGGCGGTAGACCGGGTAGGACATGTTCTCCGTCAGGGGGATGGAGGCGCTGAGAAGCTCGGGAATGGGTACGCCGTGCACATCGTCGCCCCAGAGGATGGAGCGCAGTTCTTCAAAGATGTAGATCAGACCAAAGGTCAGCAGCACCTGGTCTAGATGATCGCGGTGGTAGAAGTGGCGAAACAGCAGCCACTCCAGCGCCAGGCCGAACACCACCGACAGCGCAGCGCCACCGATGATGGCCAGGCTCAAGCTGCCGAACTGGGCACTCAGGGACCAGGCCAGGTAGGCGCCCAGCATGTAAAAACTGCCATGGGCCAGGTTAACCACACCCATGATGCCGAAGATCAAGGTCAGGCCGGCCGCCAGCATGAACAGCAACAGGCCGTACTGCACGCTGTTGAGCAGCTGGATGAGAAAGTTGGCGAGATCCATCGTAGGGTGCGGGTGATATCACAGAGCAAAGAAGCTGTCATGCCGGGCTTGACCCGGCATCCATGTTGGCGCACCGATAGCTTTGAACTGGCCGGTTTCAGTAACCAGCGCCAGAACGCGGGGCATGGATTCCGGGTCAAGCCCGGAATGACAGAGTGTGGGGCCTCAGCCCATCTTGCAGCCGGCGCCGCTGTCGGCGAGTGCTTTGGCGGCGATGCCCAGCACCTTGTTTTCCTTGTTTTCGACCACGCGCAGGTACATGTCCTGCACCGGGTTGTGCGACTTGCTCATGGTCCACTTGCCGCGCGGACTGTCGATGACGGCGCCTTCCATGGCCTTGTACAGCGCCGGTTTGCTGCTCAGGTCCCCCTTGACGGCGTTGGCGCCCTGCACCAGCAGCAGGCCGGTGTCATAGCCCTGTACCGCGTACACATCGGGCTGGCTGCGGAAAGCCGTTGCGTAGGCCAGGCGGAAAGCCTTGTTGCGCGGTGTGTCCAGCGAGTCGCTGTAGTGCATGGTGGTGATGATGCCGTCGGCGGCGGGGCCGGCCGCATCAAGCACGCCTTCGGTGAGGAAGCCCGAGCCGTACAGGGGAATCTTGCCTTTGAGGCCGGCCGCAGCGTAGTCGCGGATGAACTTGGCAGCACCGCCGCCGGCAAAGAAGCAGGCCACGGCATCGGGCTTGAGCGCGGCGATTTCGGTCAGAAGCGCCTGAAACTCGACCTGCGGGAAGGGAAGGCCGAGCTCCTTGACAATCGTGCCACCGGCAGCGGTATAGCTTTCCTTGAAGCCTTCGAAGGCCTCGTCACCAGCGGCATATTTCCAGGTGATCCAGACGGCTTTTTTGTGGCCCTTGGCCACCATGGCCTGGCCCAGCGCGCGTGTGGGTTGCGAATTGCTGAACGAGGTGCGAAAGACATTGGGCGCGCACAGTCCCCGGGTGGCAGCGTGGACGCCCGCATTGGGGATCAGGCTGAGCACCCCTGAGTCGCGCGCCACTTTCTGGATGCCCATTTGCACGCCCGAGTGGACGGTGCCGACTAGCACATCGACCTTGTCGCGCTGCACCAGCTTGTTGGCGTTTTCGATGCCTTTGGAGGGCTCGGACTCGTCGTCGACCTTGAAGTATTCGATTTCACGGCCACCGAGCTTGCCGCCCTGCTGGTTGATCGCGAGACGAAACCCGTTTTCAATGGCCACGCCAAGCTGCGCAAATGTGCCGGTGTACGGCAGCATGAAGCCGACACGCACCTTGTTGGACTGTGCCCGCACGATTTGGGGGAGCAGCAGGCCGGTTGAGGCCGCGCCGATGACGGCTGCACTCTGGCTCAGGATCAAGCGGCGTGAAGGAAGACGTGAGGTCATGAAAAACTCCTGGTTGGACGGATGGATGCGCTGTGACAGGGAAATGGTAGCTGTGCGGCAGGAAAATGCCCTAGTGAAAAACCCGAGATTGAAGATTAAATTGTTTATGTGTAAAGCATATACCGGGCCAACTCAATGTCCGCCCGCAGACTGGCGCAGTTTGAAGCGCTGAATCTTGCCGGTGGCGGTTTTTGGAAGCTCGGGCACAAACTCGATCCAGCGCGGGTATTTGTAGGGTGCCAGCTGCTGCTTCACATGGGCCTTCAGATCATCGGCCGAAGCAGCCTGCCCGGACTTGAGCACCACAAAGGCCTTGGGCTTGACCAACTGGTCGGCATCGGCTGCGCCAATCACCGCCACTTCGAGGACGGCCGGATGTGTCATCAATGAAGCCTCGACCTCGAACGGCGAGACATAGATGCCGCCGACCTTGAGCATGTCGTCGCTGCGCCCGCCATAGGTGTAGTAGCCGTCGGCGTCCATCGTGTATTTGTCGCCGCTGCGCGTCCAGTCGCCGGCGAAGGTGGATTTGGTCTTCTGGCGGTTGTTCCAGTACATCAGTGCAGAGCTCGGTCCCTTGATCTGCAGCTCGCCAATCTCGCCGGGGCCACACTCATGTCCATCGTCACCCACGATGCGCAATTCGTACCCTGGCACAGCCTGGCCCGTGGTGCCATAACGCACTTGACCGGGCCGGTTGCTCAGGAAGATGTGCAGCATTTCCGTGGAGCCAATGCCATCAAGAATTTCGCAGCCGTACAGTGCTGTCCACTTCTTGCCGATCTCTGCAGGCAGGGCCTCTCCGGCGCTGGTGCAGACGCGCAGCTTCAGCTCTGATGCTTGCGGGCGCGCCGCATCAGCCAGCAGGGCGGCGTACAGCGTGGGCACACCATAAAAGATGGTGGGCTGGTGTTTCTTCAGAATACCGAAAACTTCCGCTGGCGTTGGACGGCCCGGCAAAAGAATGGTGGTGGCGCCCACACTCATGGGAAAAGTCAGGCCGTTGCCCAGGCCGTAGGCGAAAAACAGCTTGGCGGCGGAATAGACCACGTCCGACTCCTGGATGCCCAGCACGCCACGGCCGTACAGTTCGGCGGTCTGGATCAGGTGACTGTGCAGGTGCACCGTGCCTTTGGGGGTGCCGGTCGAACCACTGGAATACAACCAGAAGCAGGCTTCATCGGCCAGGGTGTCTGCTACGTTTTTGGTAGCTGGCTGTGCACGCAGCAATTGGGCCAGTGTGGTATTGGATGCGGAGTCTTCGACGCCGGCAACGATCACGCTGCGCAACGCCGGCAGCGTGGCCAGCAGCGGTTCAAAAGCCGGCAGCAGGGCGCTGGAGACAACCAGACCCTGGGCGCGCGAATCGCGCAGCATGAAGTCGAAGTCAGGCGTGGTCAGCAAGGTGTTGGCCGCCACCGGTACCACGCCGGCCAGGATGCAACCGAGAAAAACCACCGGCCACTCGGTGCTGTCGTGCATGGCCAGCAGCATGCGGCTCTCGGGCGCAAACCCCTGTGCGCGCAGGGCATTGGCGAAGCGATGCGCCTGCTCTGTCAGCGCGCCGAAACTCAGGGTGGTGCCGGTCTGGGCGTCGATGAAAGCCACTTTGCCGCTGCGTCCGGCATTGCGCTCCAGCAGGTCATGGGCGGCGTTGTACTTGCGGGGAATCTCCACCCGGGGTGGTCTGCTGGTGTGGTCGGCGCGGCTCAGATTCATCTTGGTCTCCGGATGCTCTTCTTTTTATAGCTGTCATCGCCCGCTGCGCAAGGGCGGACAGCTTGTTTCACCATGAACGTTCAGGCGGCCTCGGTGCTCGGCGTGCTGCTCAGCACCAGAGCCAGCCATTCGCGACACCAGGCCGCGCCCTCGGTTTCCGGCAGGGTGCCGGCGCTGGCGTCGTGGATCCAGATGTCACCAATGCGCTGGGCGCCCAGACCCTGCAGGCGCTCGTCGAACTTTTTGCCACCAAACGCAAAAGTTTGCTGATAGGTGCGATCGCCCAATGCGATCACGCCGTAACGCACGTGGCCGAGGAATTTGGGCTCACTGTCGAGCGATTCATACAGGGCGCGTGCGTTGTCCGGTACATCGCCCTGGCCATAAGTTGAAGTGCATATGAGATATATTGCATCTTGTTCGACCACGCGGTCGAAGGTGCTGATGTCCAGGCCGTCCATGAGCAGTACTTCTATATCCGGCACGAGATCGGCGCAATCCATCTGGATGGCCTGTGCCACATAGTCAGCAGTGCTCGTCATGGTGCCTACAAGAATTTTGAGTTTCATGGTGTTCCGATTGCCCTGGGCCTGTCGAAGTGTGAATTTAAAAATGCAATAAACTGCTTGACTGCTAATTTAAGTGAAGTATACTGCAATATTGATATAGCGCAAATACTTTTCACAAAAAGTGGTGTTCGATGCAAGTCATGTCTGAAATTGAAGCTAAAGCCACGCTGGCCGAACTCGGTGCCCGGGTGCGCGCCTGGCGCGCTCGCCGCGGCATGACGCGCAAGGCGCTGGCCAGCGATTCCGGCCTGAGCGAGCGTTTCCTGGCCGATGTCGAAAGCGGCAAAGGCAATGTGTCGATCAACTCACTCGAAGCCGCTGCCCGCGCACTCAACATTTCCATTCTTGAGCTGCTGCAGGACGCGCCCCGGCCAGCGCTGGCCCGTGTACAGGGCTTGCTGGGCCGGCTGGACGATACCCAACTGGACCAGGCGTACGCGCTGCTGGGCAGCACTTTTGGTCTTAGCGATGCCGTAGGCCGCGAACAGCGGATTGCACTGATCGGGCTGCGCGGCGCGGGCAAGTCCACACTGGGCCAGAAGCTGGCGACAGAGCGCGGCGTGCCGTTTATCGAGCTGGACCGCGAGATCGAGCGTGAAGCCGGCACCAGCATGAACGAAATTTTGCTGCTGCATGGGCAGGCCGGCTACCGCCGGTATGAGCGACGCGCACTGTTTCGCATTGCCGAGGACCATGCCGATGGTGTGGTCATGACCACCGGCGGCAGCATCGTCAGTGAGCGCGAAACCTTTGACCTGCTGCAAAGCCGCTTTTACTGCGTCTGGCTCAAGGCCAGCCCCGAGGAACACATGGCCCGTGTGGTTGCGCAGGGCGATATGCGGCCATTTGACACAACCCGCGGTGCCACCAACGAGGCGATGGAAGACATACGCCGGATTCTGGCCAGCCGTGAAGCGCTGTACGCGCGCGCCGACGCTGTGGTGGACACATCGGCCCGCACGCTGAAACAAAGCCTGAAAGACATGGAGCGCGCTGTTCCTGTCCAGGCACAGACCAAGGAGATCCCATGAACGCCATGACAGAACCGCTTTTGTTCAAACAGGTGATAGCAGGCCAGGAGCGCGAGCTCGTGAGCTTTACCACCCATCCCGGCAAATACCAGCACTGGACACTGAGCGTGGAGGGCGATGTCGCGCGTCTCAAGCTCGACATCAACGAAGACGGCGGCATCAAGCCCGGCTACAAGCTCAAGCTCAACAGCTACGACCTCGGCGTGGACATCGAGCTGCACGACGCGATCAACCGCATCCGCTTTGAGCATCCGGCCGTCAAGGTGGTGGTGTTCGAGTCGGGCAAGGAAAAGATCTGGTGCTCGGGCGCCAACATCTACATGCTGGGCCTGTCGACCCATGGCTGGAAGGTCAATTTCTGCAAGTTCACCAACGAAACCCGCAATGGCCTGGAAGACTCCTCGCGCCATGACGGGCTGAAATCCATAGCCTCGGTGACCGGCGCCTGCGCCGGCGGCGGCTACGAGCTGGCCCTGGCTTGCGACCGCATTGTGATGGTGGACGACCGCTCCAGCACCGTGAGCCTGCCGGAGGTGCCGCTGCTGGGCGTGTTGCCAGGCACCGGCGGCCTGACCCGCGTGACCGACAAGCGCAAGGTGCGCCGAGACCTCGCCGACATCTTCTGCACCACCAGCGAAGGCGTGCGCGCCGACCGCGCGAAGGACTGGAAGTTGATTGACGCGCATGCCAAACCGCAGCAGTTCGGCGCCTTGCTTGCTACAGAAATCGAAGCACTGCGTGCCAAGTCCACAAGGGCTGCAGGCTCAAAAGGCATTGAATTGACGGCCCTCAAGGTGGTCATCGACGATGCCGGCTACCACTACAGCGTGGTCGATGCGCAAGTGGACCGCGCCACCCGCATCGCCACCATCACCATCAAGGCACCGGCTGCCGCCATTGAGTCGACAGCCGAAACGATCGAGGCTGCAGGCGCCAGCTGGTACCCCCTCAAGCTGCAGCGCGAACTCGACGATGCCATCCTGAATCTGCGCACCAACGAACTAGAAGTCGGCACCTGGGTCATCAAGACCCGGGGGGATGCCGGCCAGGTGATGCGCATGGACGAGGTGCTGGCCAAACTGAAGGACCACTGGCTGGTGAAAGAAACCACCGGTGCGCTGCGCCGTACGCTGGCGCGCATCGACGTGACCAGCCGCTCGCTGATCGCGCTGGTCGATGCCGGCTCTTGTTTTGCCGGCACGTTTTATGAACTGGCGCTGGCCTGCGACCGCATCTACATGCTGGACCTGCCGGATTCACCCGATGCCGCGCCTGCGCTGCAACTGAGCCCGGCCAACTTCGGCTGGTTCCCGGCCGTCAACGGCCTGACGCGCCTGCAAACGCGGTTTTACGAAGACGCGGCCACCATCAGCCAGCTCGAGAAACTCGGCGACAGCAAGCTGCGCGCCGACCAGGCGCTGGAGCTGGGCCTGGTGACCCTGAGCCCCGACGACATCGACTGGGACGACGAGATCCGCATCACGCTCGAAGAGCGCGCTTCCATGTCGCCCGACGCCATGACCGGCATGGAAGCGTCCCTCCGCTTCCCCGGCAAGGAGACCATGGAAACGCGGATTTTCGGCCGTCTCTCGGCCTGGCAGAACTGGATTTTCATTCGCCCGAATGCGGTGGGTGAAGACGGCGCGCTCAAGTTATTTGGAACCGGCAAGAAAGCCAAATTCGACTGGAAGCGGATTTAAGACCCATTTTTCTGTCGTGCCGGACCTGATCCGGCTTCCATGCTTCGCCAGCCAGCGGGACGCGTGACATGGATTGCGGATTGAGTCCGCAATGACACCTACCTAAGGAAACACCATGAGCACCATCGATCTGCAAGCCCTGATCCCCAACAACGTCAACCTCGGCGAGAACCGCCAGCTGCAGCGTGCGCTGGAGCATTGGCAGCCGGCTTTCATGAGCTGGTGGGACGAAATGGGCCCGAGTGACTTCAACGCCAAAGAGGTCTACCTGCGCACCGCCGTCGGCGTCGATGCGTCCGGCTGGGCCAGCTACGGCTACACCCCCATGCCCGACTACCGCTGGGGCATTTTCCTGGCCGACCAGGAAGAAAACCGCAAGATCGGTTTTGGCGACCACATGGGTGAGGACGTCTGGCAGGAAGTCCCGGGCGAATATCGCAGCGCCTTCCGCCGCCTGATCGTGACCCAGGGCGACACCGAGCCGGCCTCGGTCGAGCAGCAGCGCCTGCTGGGCCACACCGCGCCGTCCCTGTACGACCTGCGCAACCTGTTCCAGGTCAATGTGGAAGAGGGCCGGCACCTGTGGGCCATGGTCTACCTGCTGCATGCGCACTTCGGCCGCGATGGCCGCGAGGAGGCCGAAGAACTGCTGACGCGCCACAGCGGCGACGCCGACAAGCCGCGCATCCTGGGCACCTTTAACGAGCCTATGGACAACTGGCTGAGTTTTTTCATGTTCACCTACTTCACAGACCGTGACGGCAAGTTCCAGCTCAAGAGTTTTGCCGAAAGCGCGTTTGATCCGCTGGCGCGCACCACGCGTTTCATGCTGACCGAGGAAGCTCATCACATGTTTGTTGGCGAGACCGGCATAGGCCGTGTCATCAAGCGCACCCTCGAAGTCATGAAAGAACTGGACACCGACAACGTGGATACCTTGCGCAAGGCCGGTGTGATCGATCTGCCGACCATACAGAAATTCATGAACTTCTGGTTCACCTCTTCGCTGGATCTGTTCGGTTCAGAAGCCTCGTCGAATGCCGCCAACTACTTCAGCAACGGCATCAAGGGCCGGCCCGATGAAGCCAAATTCGCCGATCACGTCGAGCTCGAAAGCGAAATGACCATCCAGGTGCCGGACGGCAAGGGCGGCCTGAAAAATGAAACGATTTCCACGCGCAATGGCATGAACGAAATCACGCGCCTGGAATACGTGAAGGACTGCAATGTCGGCGTGACCCGCTGGAACATGGCCATCAAGCGCGCCGGTGTGGACTTCGAACTGAGCCTGCCGAACACGCGTTTTCGCCGCAGCGTCGGTTCATGGGCAGGTGCGCACACCGACCCCCAAGGCCATCCGATCAGCGAAGCCGAGTTCAACGCAAAGAAGGACGCCTGGCTTCCGACGGACGAAGACAAAACCTTCATCCACAGCCTGATGCAGCGGGTGACCGAACCCGGCAAGATGGCCGGCTGGATTGCGCCGCCGGACCGCGGCATCAATGCCAATGCCATCGAATACGAGTACGTCAAGCTGTAGGCCCCCACGCTTGCTCACTGCGTGTAGCCGCTGCCCCTGCTTGGAGGGGGAGGGTGCCTCAACATTCAGGTAATCTCCGCGCCACGCTCCCTGAGCAGCTCCCGCAGCAGGGAACGGTGGCAACGTGCCTCGTTCTCACAGTAGCAACCCATCGCAAAGTTTGTCTGGTGAGACAGCGCGGCCAGCAGGTCGAGGCTGCGGCTGGCGCCGGGTTCGTTCATCTCGGCGCGGTATTTTTTGCTGAATGCGGCCCATTCCTTGTCGGACCCGACACTCTGGCCCAGCTTCATGGTTTCGACGCTGGGCGCCAGGTTGGGGTACCACACGTCATACCAGTTGCCGGATGCAAACCCGCTTTTGGGGACGCCGCGCGGCGGGCGCCGCACCGTGCCTATGCGCAGGCCCTCGCCGGGAAGGCGTTGTGTGCCCAGTTGGACGATGCGTGCGCTCATGCGAGTCTCCTGTGAAGATGGCTGCGGTTGTGAGGTTTCATGGTTGCATGGACTCCACAGTTTGCCGCCAAACAAATAAATGGACGCTTCAGGAAGGCAGGTTGGTCGTTCGGGCTATAATATTTGACTTGTCGGAGTGTGGCGCAGTCTGGTAGCGCACCTGGTTTGGGACCAGGGGGTCCAAGGTTCGAATCCTTGTACTCCGACCATGAATCCATCTAAAAAAGCTCACTCCCGTGGGCTTTTTTTCCATCTGCCCGTAGCTCAGTTGGATAGAGCACCGGCCTTCTAAGCCGGTTGTCGGGGGTTCGATCCCCTCCGGGCAGGCCAGTTGCTCCTTGGCGCTGAAGGGCGGTTTTCGCCGCGGCATTCCCGATCTGCACATTCCCTCATTCAGGCGCGAGCTCGCAGTTGCTGTGCATGCGCGACTGTAAGCATGAATACGAGCTTTGGAACTATGATGTTTGCAGCACTTCCAGAGAACCATCTGTAACCATGTTTGAGCGCCTGAAAAAAGTTTTTGCACCTGGCGCTGCGCCGGCGCAGGCGCCGGCCGGGCCGGCCGATGCCGTGTCGGAGTGGGCCGGCACGCAAGGCTTCAGCTACTCGAGCCAGGGCCAGGGTACCGGCATGGTCCTGACGGGCAAAGTGGGCGGGAAACCCTGGAAACTTGAAACCGGCCGGGCCTCGCGCGACTACATCCAGGGCGAGGAGATCCGGGCCCGCGCCGAACTGCGCATCAATGAAGATGCTGCCGTGTTGATCATGAACCGGCCGCTCAAGGAAAGCCTTGAAAAGCGCGCCTACGCCATCTACACCGACAGTCTGCAGACCACCGCAGATCCGAGCCTGCCGGAAGAAATGCGCTGGCTGGCGATGTACGACGAGGTGGGCTGGCCCGGCCTGCCGCCAGAGTTCTGGGAGCGCTACAGCGTGCTGGCCGACCACCGCGACCATGCGCTGGCCTGGATTGACAACAATCTGGCGGAGCAATTGCTGTCCTGGCCCGAGCCCGGACCGGATGCGCAAACCCCTTTCATGATGATGCTGCTGCGTGGCAAGGCCTACCTGCGCATGCAATACACGCCGTCCGACATCCCTGTGCTGCAACATGCAGCCGTGACCTACACCAGCGCCTGTGCCGCTGCGCTGGCGGGCCTGTCCATGGACATCAGCCTTTAGGAGCCTGGCGGA
Source organism: Polaromonas sp. (assembly GCA_021731285.1). Classification (GTDB taxonomy): domain Bacteria; phylum Pseudomonadota; class Gammaproteobacteria; order Burkholderiales; family Burkholderiaceae_C; genus Polaromonas. The sequence continues at coordinate 15,501 of JAKFXR010000131.1, forward strand.
CTTGGGGATCGTCGGCTGCAAATCGACCGCAGCGGTCCATTTTTCACCGTCTTCTTGTCCCATAGCTTGGCTATGGGCCTGCAAACCCGGCAAAAACTGTCCTCGCTGGGGCCGATTTTCGCTTTCGACGCCCCAAGCCCGACAGGCTCCTGGTCAGCAAGAAAATCGCGGTTTTGCCCTTCAAGGGTGAGGCAAGATAGCTATTGTTTTGATAGCAATCAGCAGCCGCGCGTGACAGGCATCTCTACCTCGCCTGGCAAGGTCAGGTGCTTGGCCAGTTCCAGTTTGGCAAGTGAGGCGCGATGCACCTCATCCGGGCCATCGGCCAGGCGCAAGGTGCGCTGGTGGGCATAGGCATAAGCCAGCGGAAAGTCATCGGACACGCCGCCGCCGCCATGCGCCTGAATGGCCCAGTCAATGATCTGGCAGGCCATGTTGGGCGCAACCACCTTGATCATCGCAATCTCGGCTTTGGCCACCTTGTTGCCAACGGTGTCCATCATGTAGGCCGCTTTCAGCGTGAGCAGGCGTGCCTGGTCAATCATGCAGCGGGCGTCGGCAATGCGTTCGTGCCAGACTGACTGGCGTGCCACCGGTTTGCCGAAAGCCACGCGGCTGTTCAGGCGTTTGCACATCAGCTCGAGCGCGCGTTCGGCAATGCCGATGCTGCGCATGCAGTGGTGGATGCGTCCGGGGCCCAGGCGGCCTTGCGCAATTTCAAAACCTCGGCCTTCACCCAGCAGCAGGTTGCCCACCGGCACCCGCACATTGGTCAGCCGCACTTCCATGTGACCATGCGGCGCGTCGTCATAGCCGAACACGCTCAGGGGGCGGATCACCTCGATGCCGGGCGAGTTGGCCGGCACCAGGATCATGGACTGCTGCTCGTGGCGGCCGGCGTCGGGGTTGGTCTTGCCCATAACGATGTAAATCGCGCAGCGCGGATCACCGGCGCCGGACGACCACCACTTCAGGCCGTTGATCACGTAGTCGTCGCCGTCGCGTTCGATGCGGCACTGGATGTTGGTGGCGTCGGACGAGGCTACCTCGGGCTCGGTCATCAGAAAGGCCGAGCGGATCTCGCCCTTGAGCAGCGGCTCCAGCCAGCGGTCCTTGTTGGCTTCGGAACCGTAACGCGCAATGGTCTCCATGTTGCCGGTGTCGGGCGCCGAACAGTTGAAGATCTCGGGCGCAAAGGGCACGCGGCCCATGATTTCGCACAGCGGCGCGTACTCGAGGTTGGACAGACCCTCCGGCGCGCGTGGTGAGTGCGGCAGAAACAGGTTCCACAAACCGGCGGCACGCGCCTTGGGCTTGAGCTCTTCGATGAGGGTGGTTGGCACCCAAGGATTGCCTTTGGCCCGGTTCCCGGCAATTTCATGAAAAAAACGCGCCTCGTTGGGATAGACGTGCTGGTCCATGAACTTGAGCAGGCGGGCCTGCAGTTCCTGAACCTTGGGGGTGTAGTTGAAGTCCATGAAAGCTCCTGAGGTGTGCGTTTAGGTCTGGACGGCCGGGCGGCCCTGCTGGCTTTTTCGCGCAAAGTCCCAGGCCATGCGCGCCAGCACGGGTGCGCCTTTGGCGGAAGCGACAGCCTGGGCGCTGGCGGCGGTGCCGGCTTCCACCCGTTTGGCGATGCCTTGCAAAATGGCCGCCAGGCGAAACAGGTTGTAGGCGAGGTAGAAGTTCCAGTCGGCCTTGATCAATTCGGGACTGGCAAAACCAGTGCGTTCACAGTAAAGGCGGATGTACTCGGCCTCGGTCGGAATGCCCAGGCTGGCGACATCGAGCCCGCCAATGCCGCGGAATGCACCGGGCGGAATGTGCCAGGCCATGCAGTGGTAGCTGAAGTCGGCCAGCGGGTGGCCCAGTGTGGACAGCTCCCAGTCCAGCACGGCCAGCACACGTGGCTCGGTCGGGTGAAACATCAGGTTGTCGAGGCGGAAGTCACCGTGCACGATGGAGACCATGCCCTCATCACGCGCGCTGGCCGGGATGTTGGCGGGCAGCCATGCCATGAGTGCGTCCATTTCAGCGATCGGCTCGGTGATGGAGGCGGTGTACTGCTTGCTCCAGCGTCCGATCTGGCGCTCAAAATAGTTGCCGGGCTTTCCGTAGTCGGCCAGCCCGCGCTGGGCAAACTTCACTTTGTGCAGCGCTGCGATCACGCGGTTCATTTCCTGGTAAATCTCGCCACGCTGGGTCGTCGTCATACCGGGCAGGGACTGGTCCCACAGCACGCGGCCTTCGACAAACTCCATCACGTAAAAAGCGCGGCCAATCACGGCTTCGTCCTCGCAAAGGCAATACATCGCGGCAACCGGTACGTCGGTGCCCTGCAGTCCGCTCATGACCTTGAACTCACGCTCCACCGCGTGTGCAGAGGGCAGCAGTTTGGCCACGGGGCCCGGTTTTGCGCGCATCACATACGCACGCCCCGGTGTGATGAGCTTGTAGGTCGGGTTCGACTGCCCACCCTTGAACATTTCAACGCTCAGCGGGCCGGCAAAGCCCGGAAGGTTTTTTTCGAGGTAGGCACTCAGGGCCGCAATGTCGACAACATGCTGGCCCGATACGGCGCGCGTACCGAGGAAATGGTCAAAATTGCTCATTGGCTTACTTTTCCAGATCGGCTTCTGATATGCGCATCAGTGCTTCGCGGTTGCGCACGACCAGGCCACCGGGCTCGATGCGGATGGCATCCTCGCGCTCCATGGCCTTGAGTTCCTGGTTGACCCGTTGTCGCGAAGCGCCCAGCAATTGCGCCAGCTCCTCCTGCGCCAGTTGCAGGCCGATACGCACCTCGCGCCCGTCGCTGAGGCTGCTGACACCGTAGCTGCGCACGAGATGCAGCAGTTGTTTGGCCAGCCTGGCACGCAGTGGCAGGGTGTTGAGGTCTTCCACCAGGCCGTAGAGCTGGCGTATGCGCCGCGCATGCAGCCGCAGCATGGCCTCGTACAGCTCGATATGCGAAGCCAGAATCTTTCTGAAATCTGCCTTGGCCACACACAGGATGGTGGTTTCGCCATGTGCGTAGGCATCGTGTGTGCGCCGGTCGCCGTCGAAGATCGCCACGTCCCCAAACCAGATGCCGGGCTCCACATAGGTCAGCGTGATCTGCTTGCCCGAGATGGAGGTGGAACTCACCCGCACCGCCCCTCTGGCGCAGGCAATCCACTGCTCCGGCGGATCGCCGCGGGCGCAGATCAGTTGGCCATCCCTGAAACGTTGGACGTAAGCGCATCGAAGTATGTCGTGCCGGAGTGAGGGGGATAGGGATGAGAACCAGCGGCCACCGTTGATGGCCTCTCTTTCGTCTATCGTAAGAATGGGATCGTCCATGGCCTGTCTTTTGGGTGACTCAGAAGGCCTCTATTGTCGCGCCAGAGACCGGGGCAAGCCTGTCCTTCTGTCGCCTCCGTGTCCCGTATGCAGGCGTTGACCGCCCTCAGTTGTAGCCGGGTTTGCGCTTTTCCAGGAAGGCCGCAATGCCTTCACCGCCGTTGGGGTGATGCAGATTGCGAACGAAGTGTGCACGTTCGGCGACCATCTGCTCGCTCAGTGTGTGGCCCGGCGCGTCGTTGATCAGCTCCTTGATGCTGGCCAGCGCGTTGGGCGCCCGCGCGTTGAGCTGGTCAGCCAGTTTGAGTGCTTCAGCCAGGGCCGTACCAGGTGCGACAGCGCGGTTGACCAGGCCGAGCGCGTGCAGCCGCGCCGCAGCAATACGCTCACCACACATCAGAAGCTCGCAAACCAGGGCCCGGGGCAGGGCGCGGCCGAGGGCCCAGCTGCCCCCGCCATCCGGGGACAGGCCCACGGAGCTGTAGGCCATCACAAAAACAGCATCATCTGCCGAGACCAGCAAGTCGCAGGCCAATGCCAGGGAAAAACCGGCGCCCGCGGCAGCGCCTTCAACGGCTGCGATCACAGGCTTGGGAAAGGTGCGGATGGAATCCATCCAGCTGTGCAACGCGTCTATGCTTTGGGCCTGAACCTCGGGTGGCTGTTGCCGGTTGGCCAGGAGACGCTGGAGATTGCCGCCGGCGCAAAAATGGGCTCCCTCGCCGGTGATCACCACGCTGCGGATGTCAGGGTTGTTTTCTGCCGCATTGAGTGCTTCCACACCAGCGGCGTAGATCTCGGGGCTCAAGGCGTTGCGGAACTCGGGATTGCTCAGGGTCAGTATCAGGGTGCTGCCGTCGCTGGTGCTTTTCAGTGAACCCGTCATGTCAGTTTTTCCAGTACAACGAAATGGACAATGTGCAGGGAATCTCTTCCCGTGTCAGCAGGTGCCGCGGAACTGGCTTCGCCAGGCCGCAGGCGCCGCCCCCTGCAAGGGGGGGAAGGTGCTACACGAAGTGAGCATCCGACGGGGGTGTTCATTGTTCTTCGTGCATCAGGCTCAAGCCAATCGCGCCGCGGCGCCGCAGCCAGGGCGAAGGGCGGTACCGGGGGTCTCCGTACACCGTCTGCATGTTGAACAGCACTTCCAGAATGTTGGTGGGCCCATAACGGTCGCCCATGGCGAGCGGACCCAGGGGGTAGCCCAGGCCCAGCGTCACTGCAAGCTCCAGGTCTTTGGGGCTGCAGATGCCTTGCTGGCAGATGTCGCTGGCGATATTGACGATGGCGGCAACCACGCGCTGGGAAACAAAGCCGCCGCTGTCGCGAATGACACTGACGGCCTTGCCATCGCGGGCAAACAGGGCATGGGCCGCTTCCACCATGTCCTTTCGGGTGGCGGGATTGGTCGCGAGCACACGCCGCCTGGTCTGCGTGTCGTCAATCAGCATGTCGATGCCGATGGTGCATGTGGGGTCCAGCCGCTCGACGACTGCGACGGTGGTGATGTCAAAACCAAGCGGCGCGACCAGCACCAGTGCATTCATGGTCGGCGAGGCACCTGTCTCAATCGATGCGCCCAGATTTTTCAGGAGTTGCAAAAGCTCGGACCGCCTGGCCGCGCGGGGTGAGACCCAGACCGGTGGCATGTCGGTGACCGTGGGGACGGGTGGCTGCGGCTGGATCTGGGCGGCTCCATCAACGTAGCGGTAAAACCCTTCACCGGTTTTGCGTCCCAGCATGCCGGCGGCCAGGCGCTGGGCGGTGATCGCGCTTGGCCGGTAGCGCGGTTCTTCATAGTATTGCCGATAGACCGACTCCATCACGGGATGGGAAACGTCCAGCGCTGTGAGGTCCATCAATTCGAAGGGGCCAAGCTTGAAACCGACCTGGTCTTTGAGAATGCTGTCGATGGTCTGGAAATCGGCAATTCCCTCGCTGACGATGCGCAGCGCCTCTGTGCCATATGCCCGCCCGGCGTGATTGACGATGAAACCCGGGGTGTCCTGGGCCCGAACCGGGGTGTGGCCCATCTGTTTTGCGTACTCGGTCAACCCGCCGCAGGTAGAGTCGTTGGTTTTCAATCCTGCAACGACCTCCACCACCTTCATCAATGGGACAGGGTTGAAAAAATGGAAACCCGCAAAGCGCTCGGGGTGCTTCATGCCCGCGGCAATCGCGGTCACGGACAGTGATGACGTGTTGGTTGCCAGCACTGTTTGCCTGGAAACAACACTCTCCAGCGAAGAAAACAGTGACTTCTTCACATCCAGAAGTTCCACAATGGCCTCAACGACCAGATCGCAGTCAGCCAGCCTTTGCAGCGTGTCCACCGGTTGCAGCCGCTGCTTGCAGGCAGTCGCAACCTCGCTGTCCAGACGACCCTTCTCTACCAGTTTGTCCCACTGGACTGCAAGCGCCTGGCAGGCTTTGGCAGTGGCTGCAGGATCGGTGTCAAACAGTCGGACCAGGCTGCCTGCCTGTGCGGATATCTGGGCGATGCCCCGGCCCATGGCGCCTGAGCCAACGATGCCAATAGTTTTGTAGCGTGGTTCCATGGAAAAGTATTATCACGCAGCGATCTGGCGCTTTGTCGCATGGAGGGCGGGGTAAACTGCCCTCGAGCTTGTGCTTCCCGACAGAACGCACACCCAGGGTGCAGCGTCAGCGGGAATCGTTCCGAGTACTTTTCGGCTACTTTTCATTGACAAGTACTTCCGTCAATGGCGTTCAGGCTGTGCAATGGCTATGTCAGAATAAGCAACGTGAACACATTTTTACAAGCGTGGGTTAGCCGCAGTTTCGTGGCGGGCATCCTGTGGCTGTGCACGGCCACCGGGGCACTCGCGCTCACGCTGGGCCCGAACACACGCTCGGCTACCCTGGGTCAGCCCCTGGACATCTCTATCCAGGCGATGCTTGACGCTGGCGATGACTTGCAGTCCCTTTGCCTTGACGCCGATGTTTTCTATGTGGACAAACAGCTCGACAAGTCAGTTGTCGATGTGCGTGCCGAAAAAATCAGCGGCACCCAGGAAACGGTCATCCGCATCCGTTCTGCCACTGCGGTAGAGGGCCCGGTGGTAACTGTCCACCTGCGCGCTGGTTGCGCCCAGAAGACGGCCCGCCGGTACGTGGTGCTGGCCGTTGCCAAGCTCCGTCAATCCACGCCGGGTAACGCTTTATTGCAGACGCCCCTTCAGTCCCCTGACTCCGCGGTAACTCCTGTCGCGGCTGTGACGCAGCAGGATGCAGACAAGGCTCAGATGGAGACTGCACTGCGTCAGGCGCGCGAAGATCTGCAGAAAAACCAGGCAGCACTGGCAGCAAGCAAGATCCAGCTGGAAAAGGCAGAAACCAGCCGTACGGTTAAATTGCTGCTCTATGGCCTGTTGGGTCTTTTGACTCTTGGGGGCCTGTTCTTTCTTTCCCGCCAGCGCGAGGAAGGCCCCAGCGGACACGGGGAGTTGCGGCCCACGGCTGCGACACCCCTGCCAAGCGCCCCTCTCGATCTTGACCTGGAGGTCGATGAATCCCTGTTTGATGAACTGAGACGAAGCTCCAGGCGCCCTGCACCGGAATCGATCCCACCCCTGCCGCGCCAGGATCGCGCCAAGTTTTCGGTGAGTGTTCCTTTTGTGCCTCGTACAGTGAAAGTGCCTGAACTGTTTGACCTGCAACAGCAGGTCGAATTTTTCAGCTCGCTGGGACAGCAGGAAAAAGCCGTTGCCCTGCTTCGCGCGCATCTGGTGGACAACGTCAAGACCAGCGCACTGGTGTACCTGGATCTGCTCGACCTGTACCACCAGATGGGCAACGAAGAGGACTTCGAGGACCTTCGCGCCGATTTCAACCGGGTGTTCAACACGCAAATTGAATCGTTTGGCGACTATGTCAACGACCGCCAGCCTGCGCCCATGTACGACGCTGTGCTTGCGCGTGTGCAGCGTGCCTGGGGTTCACGCCGTGTGCTTGAGGTCCTTGAAGATGCTGTTTTCCGCGAGCCCGGCAACCCCGCGGAAGTGTTGCATCTGGAGGCTTACCGGGAGTTGCTGCTGCTGCATGCGGTTGCCCGTGAAATCACCGAACTTGAAATTGGCCCCACCGGTACCACCGGGGATACCTTGTGGCCCGATCTGGCGATGCAGCCTCGCTCTTCGCCCCGATTGGGTCTTGACATCGATTTGAGCCAGTTTTCCTCAAGCGGCGACGCGCCTCGCAGGCCATCTGAAAGCCGCGCGGCAGCTTATGCTCTGGCGCACCGGGAGGCTGCCCGCCGAGGCGGTTCCCCCACCATGACGGACTCCAGTGTGCCGGGAGAATCCACGGCGCTTGACTCCCTGGTGGACTTTGATGACTATGACACTGGCTTCAGGCCAGAGGATTTTGGCAAGTCCGCACGGTCTTGACGAAGGTCAGCGCCGCACCTGCAAGGCGCCGGGATTGACGATGTTCGTCGGCGTGCCCTTGATGAAATTGACCACGTTGTCAAACGCAGCGCTGAAGTACATTTCGTAGCTCTCCTGCTCCACATAGCCAATGTGCGGCGTGCAAATGCAGTTCTCCAGTCGCAGCAGCGCATGGCCCTGCAAGATGGGTTCGGACTCAAATACATCGACCGCAGCCATGCCCGGCCGGCCGCGGTTCAAACCCGCAATCAGCGCGTCGGTTTCAATCAACTCGGCGCGCGATGTGTTGATCAGCAGGGACGAAGGCTTCATGCGAGCCAGGTCGTCAAGGGTGACCACGCCGCGGGTGTCTTCCTGCAGACGAAGGTGCAGGGTCAGCACGTCACTGTCCTGGAAAAACTCTGCTTTCGAGGTGGCCACTTCAAAACCGTCCGCCTGGGCCCTGGCGCGTGAAGCCTGGCTGCCCCATACCAGCACGCGCATGCCGAAAGCCCGGCCATAGCCCGCGACGAGTTGTCCGATTTTCCCGTAGCTCCAGATTCCCAGCGTTTTCCCCCGCAACACGGATCCCACCCCGAAGTTGGTGGGCATGGACGCATTCTTGAGACCCGCTTGCTGCCAGGCGCCATGTTTGAGGTGGGCCACATAGTGGGGAATCCGGCGCATCGCTGTCATCAGCAAGGCCCAGGTGAGTTCTGCAGGTGCGATGGGTGAGCCTGTGCCTTCAGCAACAACAATGCCGCGCTCGGTGCAGGCGGCAACGTCCACATGGCTGCCCACCCGCCCGGTTTGCGCAATCATCTTGAGCTTGGGCAGTTTCTCAATCAACTGGCGCTGCAAATGGGTGCGCTCACGAATCAGCACGACAACATCGGCATCCTTGAGCCTGACAGAGAGCTGGCCAATACCCTTGACGGTGTTGGTGTAAACCTTGGCCTGGTAAGCGTCCAGCTTGGCGGCGCAATTCAATTTGCGTACCGCGTCCTGGTAGTCGTCAAGGATCACAATATTCATGCCCGATATTGTGCCTGCAAGTGCTGCGCCATATGGAGGGCGTGATGCGCAAGCTGTAGCAGAAAGCATCCCGGACCATCGTTACCGGGTTGTTGTGCTGCGCGGCTGCTCTTCAGTACACCCGCGGCGACTGGCGCTGGCTAGTGTGGGGACATGCGATCCAGTTCTGCGCAGACGTCGGCCATGCGGCCGGAGATGACCATGCGGCCCGCGCATGCGGGGCTGATGCCTGCATCAAACTCGCGAACCACCTTCAGCCGCCGTGGCGCGTTGGCCTTGACCACAGTCAGGCATGGCTTTTGGCCATTTGCCCTTGCTCCGTCTGGAGATGCAGCTACTGTTTTAATAGCGTTTGATGTCTTGACCGGGAGCGGGCGCCACACAGGCTGCAAGGAGGCAGCCGAAGATGCCAGGCACGGCGAAGACGCAGATTGGGTTGGCACAAACCAGGCAGCTACCGCATGCAGCGGTGCCAGCAGAACTGTCAGCAAGGGTGAACGTGAAAAACTGGCGATTCCCATGAGAACTCCTAAAGTTAGAGGTTTACACAGGCAGGATTACAGGCTGTCGAACTCCGCGGAGCAGGGTGTTGGCCACCTGGCCAAACGCCCGCCACCTGCTGCGCGGAAGGGGTCAACAGGACGGTGTTTGCAAAGTACCGCCTGTCGGTATCGGCTACATCAGCATGGTGTTTCTGATCAGGCCAACGGCCAGACCTTCCAGTTCGAACGGTTCACCCGGTTCGACCACAATGGTTTTGAAGTCGGGGTTTTCGGGCAACAGTTCAATCAGTTGCTTGTTGCGGCGAAAACGTTTGACAGTGACCTCGTCACCAAGGCGTGCCACCACGATCTGTCCGTTCTTGACATCTTTGGTTTGCTGCACGGCCAGCAGATCGCCGTCCATGATGCCGGCATCGCGCATGCTCATGCCGCGCACCTTGAGCAGGTAGTCCGGCTTGCGCTGGAACAGGCTGCTCTCAAAATAGTAGGTGTGGTCCACATGCTCCTGCGCGAGAATGGGGCTGCCAGCTGCAACCCGCCCCACCAGAGGCAGGGCGAGCTGGGCCAGGCTTTGCAAGGGCAGGGAAAATTGTTTGAAGCGGGACTCGTGGATGGACCGCAAGGTGTCGCTGCGCAACCGTATGCCGCGAGAGGTGCCACTGACCAGTTCGATCACGCCTTTGCGTGCCAGGGCCTGCAGGTGTTCTTCTGCGGCGTTGGCGGATTTGAAGCCCAGCTCGTTGGCGATTTCGGCCCGGGTAGGCGGAGCGCCGGTGCGGGCGATGGCACTCTGGATGAGATCCAGGATCTGTTGCTGGCGCGCAGTCAGTTTCGGCATTTCGGGAGAGTCTTGAAAGCTGCTCATGTAGTGGCTCCAGTTGCCGCAGATCAAAGATGTCTTGCATCCTGATCGGGCTGTTTTAATATCCAGTAACTGTATTTTCATCCAGTTTTTGAAGGAATGCAAGTTTGACGCATATGGATGTTCAAAAAATCGTGATTCTGGGGACAGGCGGCACCATTGCCGGCCGCTCTACCGACCCGTCCGACACACTGGGTTATGTGGCTGCACAGGTTGGCATCGATCAACTGGTGGCCGGGATACCCGGGCTGCAGGTGGATGGGCCGGTGCTGACCGAGCAGGTCGCGCAGATCGACAGCAAGGACATGAGTTTTGCCGTCTGGACCCGATTGGCAGACCGGGTCCGCCACCACCTTGCTCAAGCGGATGTCCAGGGCGTGGTGATCACCCACGGTACCGACACGCTGGAGGAAACCGCCTGGTTTCTTCATGCGATGTGCTGCCCGGCCAAGCCTGTGGTATTGACTTGTGCCATGAGGCCCGCCACAGCACCCGAACCGGACGGACCGCAGAACCTGCTGGATGCGCTGGCGGTGGTCCGCCATCCTGGTGCCCGGGGTGTTGTAGCCGTATGTGCCGGTGCGATTCCT
>JAKFXR010000006.1 GCA_021731285.1 Polaromonas sp.
GGACGGGCTGGACATTTACATCGACGATTACTCCAAGTCCGACCCGATTCCCGAGTCCATGCTGCGGCAGATGACCAGCGCGAAGTTTCTCAAGCTGTTTGAGGACAAGGACGATGAAGAGGGCAAGCAGCAGCCGGGCACAGAAGCGGTCCCGCGGGAAAATGCGAATAACCCCACGGATGAAAGCGTGGCACAGTCGTCTTATGCAGGCGCAGACATAAGTACGCCCCTTCCTGATTCCTCCCATTCCAGCCAACCCGAGCCATTGCCTGGCTCCGGCGCCAGCCAAGAAGACCATGCCCACACTGATTTGCGACTGCAACCAGACCATGCCGCTCCAGCCCCAGACGCTGGGCGCAGCACTCAATGAAACCCTGACACTGCACTCGGCCCTGTGCCGGCGCGAAGCCGGGGCATTTCAGAAAGCCGTTCAATCCGGCGACGACGTGGTTGTTGCCTGCACCCAGGAAAAACGCCTGTTCGCCGAGGTCGGTCAGCAGACCGAAGGCGCCACCTCCGTCATCAAGTTCGTCAACATCCGCGAGACGGGCGGCTGGAGCAAGGACGCCGCGGCCGCCATGCCCAAAGTCGCCGCGCTGCTGGCCGCCGCGCATTTGCCCGACGCCGAGCCGGTGGCCACCGTCACCTACAAAAGCACGGGCCGGCTGCTCATCGTTGGGCCGGTCGACCAGGCCGAACAGGTGGCGGCCCTGCTGGCTGACACGCTGGAGGTCAGCATTTTTGCCCAGGGTGTGTCCGCCCATCCGCAGCCCGGTTTTCCGGCGCAGGAGCGCAAATACCCGGTCATCAGCGGCAACGGTCTCAAACTCAAGGGCTGGCTGGGCGCTTTTGAAGCCTCCTGGGAAAAAAGCAACCCCATTGATCTGGACCTGTGCACGCGCTGTAACGCCTGCCTGGCGGTGTGCCCCGAAGGCGCGATTGATCTCAGCTACCAGATCGACAGCAGCAAGTGCACATCGCAACGCGACTGCGTGGCGGTCTGCAAGGTGGCCGGCGCCATTGACTTCGGCCGCGACCCGCAGGCCTTGAGTGAAGCCTTCGACCTGGTGCTGGATCTGGGCGCGCAGCCGCTGATCACCTTGCATGCGCCACCTCAGGGCTACTTTGCGCTGGACGCGTCGGCCGGACTGGCTTCGCCCGGCCTGCTGCCCACGGTGGTCAAGTTGCGCGACATGGTGGGCGAGTTTGAAAAGCCCAAATTCTTTGCCTACAAGCAAAAGCTTTGCGCACACAGCCGCAACGAAACCGTGGGCTGCAATGCTTGCATCGACATCTGCTCTGCAGGCGCTGTGCGAAGCGAAAAAGAGCGCCAGCAAATCGTCGTCAATCCCAACCTGTGCGTGGGCTGCGGCGCCTGCACCACGGTCTGTCCGACCGGCGCGCTGACTTACGCCTATCCGCGTGCAAGCGAGCAGGGTGTGCGGCTGAAGACCTTGCTCAGCACCTATGCCAAAACCGGTGGCCGCGACGCGGCGCTGTTGTTTCACAGCCAGGGCAGTGGCCAGCAGGCCATAGACGCACTTGGCCGAGCGGCTCAACTGCGAAAAAACATTCACGGCGTGCCGGCCCAGGTGATGCCCCTGGCCCTGTGGCACACCGCCAGCGTGGGCCTGGACCTGTGGCTCAGCGCGATTGCCTTTGGCGCATCGCAGGTGGCGGTGCTGCTGACTGAAGAGGATGCGCCCGCCTACCGCGAGGGCCTGGCCGCGCAGATGGCCGTGGCCCAGGCGGTGCTGCACGGCATGGGTTACACCGGCGCGCATTTTCATTTGCTGCACATGGCCGGGGAGGGCGATGCAGCCCTTGCCGCGCTGGATGCCGGCCTGCAAAAGCTGGCCCGCGGCCACGTGGTCGTGCCGGCCACCACAGCGCGTTTTGCGGTGGCGCAGGAAAAACGCAGCACCCTGGACATGGCCCTGGACCACCTGATGGCGCAAGCACCCGCGACCTTGCCGGAGGCGATCGCGCTGCCGGAGGCAGGCTCGCCCTTTGGCAGCCTGCTGGTCAACAAGGACAGCTGCACTCTGTGCCTGAGCTGTGTCAGTGCCTGCCCATCCAGCGCGCTACAGGACAACCCGGAGCGGCCCCAGCTGCGTTTCATCGAGAAAAACTGCGTGCAGTGTGGCCTGTGCGCCAGCACCTGCCCGGAGGATGCCATCACACTGGAGCCGCGCCTGCTGCTCACCCCGCAGCGCAAGGAAGCGCGCGTGCTCAACGAGTCCGCGCCCTACCAGTGCATACGCTGCAGCAAGCCCTTCGGCACGCTCAAGGCCATTGAGTCCATGCTGGGCAAGCTGGCTGGCCATGCGATGTTCCAGGGCGCGGCCGCCGAGCGCCTGAAGATGTGCAGCGATTGCCGCGTCATCGACATCTACTCCGCCGACAACGAAGTCAAGATCACCGACATCCGCTAATCCAGCCTCTACCCATGACTGAACAAGCCCCTCCCGTTTCCTCCGCGCTTGACGAAGAAACCGCCCGCGCGGAAATCTACGGCCTGTTGTCCACCCTGTACTACGCAGCGCCCAACGCGGCGCTGCTGGACAAACTGCGGGTGGCCGTGACTGAAGCGCCAGCCGCGGGCGCGCTGCTGGAGGCCTCGTGGAGCGAACTGGTCGCTGCCGCGCGCCGGCTGTCTGGCGAGGACATCGCGCGCGAGTACGACGCCTTGTTTGGCGGCGTAGGCAAGCCCGATGTCTACCTGTTCGGCTCCCATTACCTCAGCGGTTTCCTCAATGAAAAGCCGCTGGCCGCGCTGCGCACGGATCTGGCCGTGCTGGGCCTGGAGCGTGACGATGCCATGTCTGAAACCGAAGACCACCTGGCCTATCTCTGCGAGGTCATGCGCTACCTGATCGCGGGCGACGACGTGGAAGTGGCCAACCTCACGCGGCAGCGCGAGTTTTTCACGCGCCATCTGCAGCCCTGGGCCAGCGCGCTGTGCGAGGCGGTGGCAGGCCATCCCAAAGCAGATTTTTACCGTAGCGCGGCGGGCTTCACGCAAACTTTCATCAGCGTGGAAACCCAGGGCTTTGACATGCTTGCCTGAGCGTCCCGGCGCGCCAGACAAGCCCGCCGTCTCAAAAAGCGACACTTTGAACGCATCCAGGCGATTGGCCTGTTTTCGGTCAAAACTAAGTTAACTTATCTTTCCTATCGTTTTCCCCTAAACCAGGTCGTTGAGGGCATTCGGGTCATTGTGGTGCAGGTGTTACTGACGTACAGTAAGTAGGCAAAGCATTTAATATCAGCCAGCGCTTCCTTGGAGACAACCATGCAGGACAGCCAGCCAAAACCCTCACGCAGGGGTTTCTTTTTCGGCGCCGCCGCCACCGGTGCGGCCGCAGCAGCAGTTGTTGCGCTTCCGCGCATGCAGCTGCCCGAGACTCCCGTCGCCGAGCCCAAACCTGCCCCCGACAAGGGCGGCGGATACAGCCTCTCCGAACACGTCAAGCACTACTACCGCACCACACGCATCTAGCGTGACCAGCTTTTAGTCTCGAACCCATCCCGGTTTCATTCTTACGGAGAGCTTCATGCTGCTCACGAAAAAAACTCACAGTATTTCCGGCGGTCAAGCGCACCGCGGTGGCTCTGCACGTTTTGTGCAAAGTCTGTCACGCGGGCTGTCGAATGCCCTGCCCACCATGGACCGCCGCGCTTTCCTGCGCCGCTCCGGCCTGGGTGTTGGGGTGGGGCTGGCGGCTACGCAACTGACCCTTGTCAAAAAAGCCAAAGCGGCAACTCCCGGCGCCGGCGACGGCACCGGAAAAATCGAAGTCAAGCGCACCATCTGCACGCACTGCTCTGTCGGCTGCGCTGTGGACGCCGTGGTTGAAAACGGCGTCTGGGTCCGTCAGGAGCCGGTGTTTGATTCCCCCATCAACCTGGGCGCGCACTGTGCCAAGGGTGCGGCGCTGCGTGAGCATGGCCACGGCGAGTACCGCCTGCGCTACCCGATGAAGCTGGTCAACGGCAAGTACGAGCGCATCAGCTGGGACACCGCTCTTAACGAGATCAGCGCAAGAATGATGGAGCTGCGCAAGGAAAGCGGCCCCGACTCTGTCTATTGGGTGGGCTCGTCCAAGCACAACAACGAGCAGGCGTATTTGATGCGCAAGTTTGTCAGCTTCTGGGGCAGCAACAACTGCGACCACCAGGCGCGTATCTGTCATTCCACCACGGTGGCCGGTGTGGCCAATACCTGGGGCTACGGCGCCATGACCAATTCGTACAACGACATGCAAAACAGCAAGGTCGCCCTGTACATCGGCTCCAACGCCGCCGAGGCGCACCCGGTCAGCCTGCTGCACATGCTGCACGCCAAGGAGACCGGCTGCAAGATGATTGTGGTGGACCCGCGCTTTACCCGCACGGCGGCCAAGGCTGACGACTACATCCGCATCCGCTCGGGCTCGGACATTCCCTTCCTGTTCGGCATGCTGTATCACATCTTCAAGAACGGCTGGGAAGACACCAAGTACATCAACGACCGTGTCTATGGCATGGAAAAAGTCAAGGAAGACGTGCTGGCCAAGTGGACGCCCGACAAGGTCGAGGAAGCCTGCGGCGTGCCGGAGGCACAGGTCTACAAGGCTGCCGAAATGATGGCCAAAAACCGGCCATCCACCATCGTCTGGTGCATGGGCCAGACCCAGCACACCATTGGCAACGCCATGGTGCGTGCATCGTGCATTCTGCAGCTGGCGCTGGGCAATGTTGGCGTGTCCGGCGGCGGCACCAACATCTTCCGCGGCCACGACAACGTGCAGGGCGCAACCGACGTCGGTCCCAACCCCGATTCGTTGCCCGGCTATTACGGCCTGGCTGAAGGCTCGTGGAAGCATTTCGCCAAAACGTGGGGCGTGGACTTTGACTGGATCAAGGGCCGCTACGCATCGCCAGCCATGATGGGCAAACCCGGCATCACGGTCTCACGCTGGATTGATGGCGTGATGGAGAAAAACGAGTTCATCGACCAGGACCCCAACCTCCGCGGCGTGGTGTTCTGGGGCCATGCGCCCAACTCGCAGACCCGCGGCCTGGAAATGAAACGCGCCATGGACAAGCTGGACTTGCTGGTCGTGATTGATCCTTACCCATCCGCCACTGCGGCCATGGCGGCCATGCCCGGCAAAGCCGAAGACCTCAACGCCAAGCGCGCGGTGTATCTGCTGCCGGCGGCCACGCAATTTGAAACCAGTGGCTCGGTGACGGCTTCCAACCGCTCCATCCAGTGGCGCGAAAAAGTGATTGAGCCGCTGTGGGAAAGCCGCAGCGACCACATGATCATGCATCAGCTGGCCGAAAAACTGGGCTTTGCCAAAGAGCTGTCCAAAAACTACAAGATGCAAAAGGTCAAGGGCCTGGACGAGCCCGTTCCCGAGGACATCCTGCGCGAGATCAACAAGACCTGCTGGACCATCGGCTACACCGGCCAGAGCCCGGAGCGGCTGAAAGCGCACATGCGCAACATGCACCTGTTTGACGTCAAGACCCTCAAGTCCAAAGGCGGCAAGGACCAGGCCACCGGCTACGACACGACGGGTGATTATTTCGGCCTCCCATGGCCATGCTACGGCACACCGGAAATGAAACACCCCGGTTCGCCCAACCTGTACGACACCTCCAAACACGTCATGGAAGGCGGCGGTAACTTCCGCGCCAACTTTGGCGTCGAGAAAGACGGCAAAAACCTGCTGGCCGAGGACGGCTCGCATTCCAAAGGTGCCGATATCCAGACCGGTTACCCCGAGCTTGACCACACGCTGCTGAAAAAGCTCGGCTGGTGGGACGAGTTGACCGAGCCCGAAAAGGCGGCAGCAGAAGGCAAGAACTGGAAGACCGACCCGTCGGGCGGCATGATCCGCGTGTTCATGCAGGGCCACGGCTGCCATCCCTTCGGCAACGCCAAGGCGCGTGCCGTGGTGTGGAACTTCCCCGACGCGATTCCGCAGCACCGCGAGCCTTTGTATGGCAACCGTCCTGATCTGATGGCCAAGTACCCGACACACGACGACAAGAAAGCCTTCTGGCGTCTGCCGACCCTGTACAAGACCATCCAGCAGAAAAACATTGCCGACAAGGTGCATGAGAAGTACCCGCTGATCATGACCTCGGGCCGCCTGGTCGAGTACGAGGGTGGTGGCGAGGAAACCCGATCCAACCCCTGGCTGGCCGAGCTGCAACAGGAGATGTTCATCGAGATCAATCCCAAGGTGGCGGCTGACAAGGGCATACGCAACGGCGAGCGTGCCTGGGTCAGTACCCCGACCGGCGCGCGCCTGAATGTGCAGGCGATGGTGACCGAGCGGGTCGGGCCCGACACGGTGTTCATGCCCTTCCACTTCTCGGGCCGCTGGCAGGGGCAGGACATGCTGGCTTACTACCCCAACGGCGCAGCGCCGGTGGTGCGCGGCGAAGCCATCAACACGGCCACGACCTACGGTTATGACAGCGTGACGATGATGCAGGAAACCAAAACGACGGTCTGCAACGTCGAGAAGGCATAAGGAAACATCATGGCAAGAATGAAATTTGTCTGTGACGCCGAGCGTTGCATTGAATGCAATGGCTGCGTCACCGCCTGCAAAAACGAAAACGAAGTGCCATGGGGCGTGAACCGCCGCAGGGTCGTGACGCTCAACGACGGGGTTCCCGGCGAAAAATCCATCTCGGTCGCCTGCATGCATTGCAGTGACGCGCCCTGCATGGCGGTGTGTCCTGTCAACTGCTTCTACCGTACCGACGAAGGTGTGGTCCTGCATGACAAGGACGTCTGCATTGGCTGCGGCTACTGCTCCTACGCCTGCCCGTTTGGCGCGCCGCAGTTTCCCTCGCAGGGCACCTTTGGCGTGCGCGGCAAGATGGACAAGTGCACCTTCTGCGCTGGTGGCCCCGAGGTCAACGGCAGCCAGGCCGAGTTTGAGAAATACGGCCGCAACCGTCTGGCCGAGGGCAAGCTGCCGGCTTGCGCCGAGCAGTGCTCGACCAAGGCGCTGATTGCCGGCGACGGCGACGTCGTGGCCGATATCTTCCGCAATCGGGTGGTTCAGCGCGGCAAAGGCGCCGAGGCCTGGGGTTGGGGCACGGCCTACGGGTCCAGGCAGGCCGGCCAGCCTCCCGTCAATGGAGTCAAATCATGATGCGCCTTGTATTGACAATCTCTGCCGTGCTTGCTCTGGCCGCCTGCGGCGACAAGGCCCAAACAGCCGGTGGTGTGAAAAGCGACGCCGCAGCCTTCCAGGGCGTGACCGGTCCCGGCAGCGCCTACAACGCCGCGGGCTGGAAAGCCGGCGACAAGGCTGCGTGGGAGCAGCAGCTCAAGACCCGCACGCAAAACGGGCAAAACGAATACAACCGCGTCAAGTAACAGGGGTTCTTATGCAACGCCCATCGCGAGTCCTGACGGTTTTACTTTTCGCAGTCCTTGGGTGGTCTGCGGCTGTCCAGGCGCAGGCCCCGGCCAAGCCAGCGGCAGCGGTAGCAGCACCCGCTGCTGCAGCACCCGCTGCTGCAGCACCTGCGCCAGCTGGCGCCATCCAGAGCGCCAATATTCTGGAGGTCAAACCCGACGCCAGCGCCGACCCCAACTACGCCAATCAGTCCAACGCTGAGCGCGCCCGGGTGCAGCCCGGCAACAACGCGCCCATGTGGCGGCAGGTGGGCTCAGGCGTCAGCGGCTACACCAGCCTGCCCAAAAGCGAAGCGCCCGAAGCCGGCAACCTGGTCCAGGGCTTTGTGCAGTATCCCGGTTCGCGCCTGACCAACGCCGGCGAAGCCTGGCGCCAGGTGCGCAACAACTGGCTCATCCCTTATGGCGGTGCCTTGCTGATCATCGTGACACTGGCCATCGCGCTGTTTTATTTTGGCAAAGGCAGCATCAAGCTGCACGGCGGAGAAACAGGCCGCAAGATAGAGCGTTTCACCCCCTTTGAGCGTGCGGCGCACTGGTCCAACGCGATTGCGTTTTCCATATTGGCCATCTCAGGCATCGTCATGGCCTTTGGCAAATTTTTCATGCTGCCCATCATGGGGGGCACCTTGTTTGGCGGCCTGACCTATGTGCTCAAGACCATGCACAATTTTGCCGGCCCGCTGTTTGCGGTGTCGCTTGTGATTGTGTTCTTCACCTTTTTGCGCGACAACCTGCCCAGCCGCGGCGACCTGATGTGGTTGCTCAAGGGTGGCGGCCTTCTTTCCGGCAAGGAAGTGCCGTCGCACCGCTTCAACGCAGGCGAGAAGGTAATTTTCTGGGCTGGCGTGTTTTTCCTTGGCGTGATTGTGGTGGCCTCCGGCCTGGTGCTGGACAAGCTGGTGCCCGGCTTGCTGTACGAGCGCGCCACCATGCAGGTGGCGCACATGGTGCATGCCGTCGCCACGGTGCTGATGATGGCCATGTTTCTTGGCCACATTTACCTGGGCACCATCGGCATGGACGGCGCCTACCAGGGCATGAAGACCGGTTATGTGGACGAGACCTGGGCCAAGGAGCACCACGAATACTGGTACGACGACGTCAAGGCCGGCAAGATCCCCGTGCAGCGCAGCAGCGAACCCCTTCCCCCCAGCCAGACCGTGCAGGTATAGCGAGGAGCACCCATGAAAAAACTTCTGATCACCAGTCTTCTGATTTCGGCGTCTTTCATCGCTACGGCCAAGCTCCCCGCCCTGAGCGACGAAGCCAAAGCCAAGGCCGCAGAGGCCGCGGCCAAAACCGCCTGGACCGGCAAGGTCGAGGGCTACCTGCTGTGCAAGTCGCAGGACAAGGTGGCAGCCAGCTACTTCAAGACCGCCAAGGCGGCGGGCAAGGATATCAAGCCCGCAGCCGCCACGCCTGCCTGCGCAGACCCGGGCGCTTTTGCCTACGCACCACCAGCAGCGGCCAAGCCCATCGAGGCCGCGGGCGCACATTCACCGGCAGCCACCGCGACCAGCCCACCAAGCACCAAGCAGCCTGATGCGGTGGTCAACCCTGCCAAGAAGTCCTGAACGACACCGCGCCCAGTACAGGGTCGGCACCGCCAGGCGCCGGCCTTTTCTTTTTGCTGTAGTCTTCCCGGATGCCATTACCTCATCTGACGCAAGCGCAAGCGCCCCTGACCTGCGAGATCGGAGCGGTCAACGAATTCGGTGAAACGCTGCAGGTCTCCATTCCGGCTGAACGGTCGCTGACGGTTTATGTCGACAAGCGCGAGCTCGTCACGCTGATGACGCTGGGCGCGCATCCGGAGTTGCTGGTGCTGGGCTACCTGCGCAACCAGCGCCTGATCAAAGACGTTGCCGATATCGACTCCATCACGGTCGATTGGGACGTGGGCGCGGCAGCGGTCAAGACTCACCACGGCATCGAGGACATCGAGGCCAAAACCGCCAAACGCGTGGTGACAACCGGCTGTGGCCAGGGCAGTGTGTTTGGCGGCCTGATGGATGAGGTCGACCAGATCGTCTTGCCTGCCGATGCACACATCACACAAAGCCAGCTCTACGGACTGGTCAATACCATCCGGCTCAAGGAGACCACCTACAAGTCAGCCGGGTCTGTGCATGCCTGCGCGCTGTTTGACCTGGCTGGTGGCGAGCCGGAGATGCTTTTGTTTGTTGAGGATGTGGGTCGCCACAACGCGATCGATACCATCGCCGGCTGGATGGCCATGCAAGACAAGTCTGTAGGTGAGGCTGACAAGGTGTTCTACACCACAGGCCGCCTGACCAGCGAGATGGTCATCAAGTCGGCGCAGATGGGGGTGCCGATTGTGGTCTCGCGCAGCGGCATCACCCAGATGGGCCATCAAGTGGCCCAGGCCGTGGGCTTGTGCGCCATAGGCCGCGCCACCAACAAGCGCTTCATTTGTTATGCCAATCCGCAGCGGCTCAATCTGCAGCCGGAACTGGCCGGTCCCAAACCGCGCACGCCAGAGCCCTGAATGCGCCGTGGCATGATGCCGCCATGAGCGATTCGCAAATTCAGCACACGCTGCCCGGCATGCCGGAGAGCCTGACCCCAGGGCCCGACGCCCGTGTCTTTTTGCCCACTTTGGACTGGATGAAGGAAGGCCTGCGTGCCAGTTTCTTTTTGTCTCCCCGTGTGGCCGGCAAATCACCTGCACCCTGGCAAATCGCTGTTGTCAGCCTGCTGGTGTTCGCAATAGAGCTTGCTGCGCTGCGCACCGAAGTGTCTGGCGCTGCCCGCTTCGACCTTCAGGCCTGGCTGTCGGGCTTCTGGACCCTGCTGGTGTTCATCGGCCTGGCGTGGTGGGTTTTTCCTGCAGCGCGAGCGCCTGATGAGGCGTTTGCGCAAGAAAAACCGGCCCCTCTCCTGGCTGGCGTTGGCGCCTGTTTTGTGCTGTGGGTCACGGCGTCCCTGCCCAATACGCTGGTGTATGCGGCCTGGACAGCTGCGACCATGCAGGGCTGGGTCACAGCCAAAGTGTTTTCGTCACCCTGGTTCTATTGGTCTTTTTACCTGGTGCTCACCGCCTGGTCGGTGGGCGTCAGCGCCTTTTTGATTGTGCGTTATGCCGGCAGGACCTGGCGTGCTGCCCTGTTTGTGCTGGCCCTGGCCGCCACCACGGGCGTAACGGTCTGGCAATTCGAAGCCCGCACCTGGGAGCGCGACTACTCGGCCGAGGCCGCCACCGAAGCCCCCAAACCCAAACTGCGATTGAGCCAGCAGGTGTTTGAAGAGCAACAAAGCCTGATGCAGTCCGCCATGGCAGCCATTGCGCCAGAGCGCCCTGGCGTGACCGATGTCTACGCCCTGGTATTTGCGCCCTACGCACCGGAAGATGTGTTCATCCGCGAGAGCAGCATGGTGAGCAGCGTGCTGGCCGGACGTTTTGACGCCGAGGGCCGCGTGGTGCACCTGCTCAACCATGGCACTACCAGCAAAACCCATCTCTGGGCCACCCCCTTGAATCTGCAACGTGCGGTGGACGCGCTGGCCCAGCGCATGGACCGCGACAACGACGTGCTGGTGGTCTACCTCACTTCCCATGGCGCGCGCGACTTCAAGCTTGCCGCGTCGCACTGGCCGCTGGAGGTTGATCCACTGAGCCCCATCGAGCTGCGCCGCGCGCTGGACCAGGCGGGCATACGCAACCGGGTGATTGCGGTGTCAGCCTGTTATTCAGGCGGCTGGATTGACGTGCTGGCGGGCGACAACAGCCTGGTCATGACCGCAGCGGATGCCACCCACACCTCCTACGGTTGCGGCCGCCTTTCGGAACTCACTTTTTTTGGCCGGGCGCTGTTTGACGAGCAGCTGCGCAAAATCCATTCTTTCGAAAAAGCCTTTGCTGCGGCCGTGCCCCTGATCAAGCAGCGCGAAATTGACGCCGGCAAGGACGACGGTTTTTCCAACCCGCAGATCAAAGTGGGCGCAAACATCGGCCCGGTTCTTCAGGCGCTGGAGCAGCGGCTGGCCGCGCTGCGCCCTGCCACGCCTGAGCCGCCCGCAAAGCCCGTTTCTCCCTGAAGGATGAGGCCTTTGCGGTAAGGTGCGTTCATGAACACACTTTTTCTTCAACTCGGCTGGCGCACGCTGCTGCGTGATCTGCGCGCCGGGGAGCTGCGTTTGCTGATCGTCGCCGTCACACTGGCGGTGGCCGCCTTGACGGCGGTCGGTTTTTTTGCCGACCGTCTCAAGGGTGGGCTGCAACGCGACGCGCGGCAGTTGCTGGGGGGCGACGCCGTGCTGCGCAGCGACGGTGTGACGCCTGATGTGTTTGTGGCCAAGGCCCGCGCCCTGGGTTTGCAGGCGATATCCACCGTCACCTTCCCGACCATGGGCCGTGCGCTCGACGAAGACGGCGGAGCGAGCAAGCTGGTGGCCTTCAAGGCCGTGCCCGCTGGCTACCCGCTGCGCGGCGACATGCGCGTGGCTGACAGCGTGGACGCTGCTGGCGCGAAAACGCGGGATATCCCAGCCCCCGGTACCGCTTGGGCGGATGCAGCGTTGCTGGATGCGCTTGGCCTCCAGGTCGGCCAGACCCTCTTGATGGGGGATGCCCGGTTCAAGTTGACCCGAGTCATCGTGCAGGAGCCTGACCGCGGTGCCGGCTTTATCAATTTCTCGCCGCGTGTGATGGTCAACAGCGCCGACCTCGCTTCGACCGGCCTGATTCAGCCCGCCAGCCGCACCAACTACCGCTTTGCGGTGGCGGGCTCTGATGCCGCGGTGAAGGAATACGTCAAGTGGGCGACCGACGAAATCAAAAAGCCCGCAGAGCAATCGGGCATTCGCGGCGTGCGGCTGGAGTCGCTGGAAAGCGGCAGCCCCGAGATGCGACAGACGTTGGACCGCGCCGAAAAGTTTCTCAATCTGGTGGCCTTGCTGGCTGCCCTGCTGAGCGCCGTCGCTGTGGCGATTGTGGCGCGCGGTTTTGCCGCCAAGCACCTGGATGACTGCGCCATGCTGCGCGTGCTGGGCCAGCCGCAGCGCACCATCGCGCTGGCTTACACGTTTGAGTTTGTGCTGGCTGGCATGCTCGCCAGCGCTCTCGGTGTGGCCATTGGTTTTGCGGTGCACTACGGCTTTGTGCTGCTGCTGGCAGGCC
This sequence comes from Polaromonas sp., assembly GCA_021731285.1. GTDB lineage: Bacteria > Pseudomonadota > Gammaproteobacteria > Burkholderiales > Burkholderiaceae_C > Polaromonas. Next base: position 12,579 of record JAKFXR010000006.1, read on the forward strand.
TGGTCGAAACCGTGTTGCCCGCAGCGACCTTCTGGCCAGTGGCCTTTGGCATGGGCATGGGTCTGACCCTGTTGCTGGCCTTTGGCCTGCCGCCTGTGCTGCAACTGGCGCAGGTGCCGCCGCTGCGCGTGATCCGCCGCGATGTCGGCAACTTGCGGCCGGCTTCACTGGCTGTTCTGCTGGTGGGTGTAGCAGGTTTTGCCGCCTTGCTGGTGGCGGCCAGCAGCGACCTCAAGTTGGGCCTGATAGCGGTCGGTGGCTTTGCTGCTGCGGTACTGGTGTTTGCCGCAGCCAGCTTTGCCGCCGTCAAGTTGCTGCGCGCCAGTGTCAATGAAGCCACCGCGCCCCGCTGGATGGTGCTGGCCACGCGCCAGTTGTCGGCTCGCCCGGCCTATGCGGTGGTGCAGGTCAGTGCGCTGGCGGTCGGTTTGCTCGCGCTGATGCTGCTGGTGTTGCTGCGCACCGATTTGATCAGCAGCTGGCGCAAGGCCACACCGCCTGATGCGCCCAACCGCTTTGTCATCAACGTGCAGCCCGAGCAGGGCGAGGCTTTCCAGCAGGCCCTGCGCGATGGCGGCGTGAAAAAGTTTGACTGGTACCCGATGATCCGCGGCCGTCTGGTGGCTATCAATGGCAAGGCAGTCACGCCTGACGATTTTGCCGACGACCGCGCCAAGCGCCTGGTGGACCGCGAGTTCAATTTGTCCAGCAGCGCGCAGCAACCTTCGCACAACCAGGTGGTGGCCGGCCGCTGGACGCCCGATGAAAAAGACGCCATCAGCGTGGAGGACGGCATTGCCAAAACGCTGAGCCTGGCCATGGGCGATTCACTGAGCTTTGACATAGGCGGTCAGGTCAAGGTTGCAAAGATCACCAGCCTGCGCAAGGTGGACTGGGGCTCGATGCGCGTCAACTTTTTTGCGATGTACCCGGTGGCCCAGCTCACCGATGTACCAGTGTCTTACATCAGCGCCTTCAGGGCACCCGAGCGGGTGGCGGCCGTGGGCGGCGACAAGCCGCGCAGCTTTGACAACGAGCTGGTCAAGGCTTTTCCCAACATCACCAACGTCGACATGAGCAGCACCATTGCCCAGGTGCAGCGCGTGCTGGACCAGGTGATACGCGCGGTGGAATTTTTGTTTGGCTTCACGCTGGCGGCGGGGCTGGTGGTGCTGTTTGCCGCCATCACCGCCACGCGCGAAGAGCGCGCCAAAGAGTTTGCCATCATGCGCGCCGTCGGCGCACGCGCCTCGCTGCTGCGCCAGGTGCAACGCGCAGAACTCGCCGGTGTTGGCTTGCTGGCGGGCTTTTTGGCGTCCATCGTCGCACTGGCGGTGGGCTGGGGTCTGGCGCGTTATGTGTTTGACTTCAGCTGGACCGGGTCATGGACGGTGCCTGTGCTGGGTAGCCTCGCAGGCGCGGTGCTGGCGCTGGCGGCGGGTTGGTGGGGTTTGCGGTCGGTGCTGAACACGCCGGTGGTGGAGACGCTGCGCAAAGCACAGTAACTCCCCGCTTGCCATCCCGGACCTGATCCGGGATCCATCTTCGATCGCCACGACGCTGGATCAAGCGGCATGGATCCCGGATCAGGTCCGGGATGACAGAAAATTCAGACCATTGCTTTTCAACCCCTATGCAAATCGAAGAAACCCCCCCAGGCACACCGTTTGAGACCCCCTTCGCCTGGATAGGCGGGGAAGACAAGGTCAAAGCACTGGTCGAACGCTTTTACGACCTGATGGATCTGGAGCCCGGCTACGCGGCGCTGCGTGCTGCACATGGCAGCGACCTGGTCAAGGCGCGCCAGCATTTGTTCTGGTTTTTGTGTGGCTGGCTGGGCGGGCCGCAGCACTACACCGAGCGCTTTGGCCATCCGCGGCTGCGCGCGCGCCACATGCCTTTTGTCATCGGCATCCTGGAGCGCGACCAGTGGCTGGCCTGCATGGACCGGGCCATGGGCGAGACCGGTGTGGACGAGGCCCTGCGCGCGCGCCTGCGTGATTCGTTTTTTCAGACAGCAGACTGGATGCGCAACTCAGCAGCGTGACTTTAGCTATTGTTTTGATAGCTGTTTGAGCGGATCACTAAAGGGCAGGAGACCGATTGCGTTCGTGAGAACAAGCTTCCCATGGTCAAATTGGCTAACCCCGCTGACTTTAGAAGAAATCGGCATTTTGCCCTTTAACGACGGGTATGGTTTGCTATATAAATACTAGCAAACATTTGCGCCCATCAATGCACTTGTCAATGCATCCCATGGGACGCTAGCCAAGGCGGCGCAGTATGCTTCGCAGGGCTTTCGCGAATCTGGGATCGGTGACAGCCCCCACATTGAACCGCGACCACCTTGATGGCAGTGAAGCATCCACGCAAAAAATTTTTCCCGGCGCTGACACGATTTTTTCGGCACGCATTTCTTCGGCCAGCCTCAGCGAATCGGGAATGCCCGGCAAGGCTGCCCAAAGGTAGAGTGTCTGGGGCGGTTTTGCAAAAACCTCCCCTCCCACGGCTTCAAACAGCCGAACGGCTTTGGAGGTGGCTTCGGTGATGCGCACGCGCAGGCTCGCCAGGTGGCGCTGGTAGTGGCCTTCGCTGAGAATCACATCGACGGTCCGTTCGCAGTACTCTGAACTGCTGACGTGAATCAGCGCTTTGAGGTCGGCCAGATCACTGGCAAGGTCCGCGCTGCAGGCGATAAAACCTACACGTAGCGCCGCCGAAAACGATTTCGAAAAGCTCCCGATGTAGATGGTGCGGCTCAACTGGTCGAGTGAAGACAGGCGGGGCATGGACATTGGCTTGAAGTCCGCCAGTGGATCGTTTTCCACAAGCAGCAAGTCGTACTTTTCCGCGAGCTGTAGCACCCGGAAAGCTTTGGCTGCACTGATGTCCGATCCGGTTGGGTTGTGTCCGACAGACTGTGTAAAGAACAGCCGGGGCCGATGCGTGACAAGCAGTTGCTCCAGTATTTCCAGGTCCGGACCGTCTGCCAGACGAGGTACGCCGACGATACGCGCACTGCCCAGCTTGAGCTTGCCAAACAGCGGGTAGTAGCCGGGGTCATCCGTCAACACCGTGCCTCCCGGCGGGACAAAGTAGCGAATCACGATGTCCATCGCCTCATTGGCCCCGTGGGTGAGAACAATTTGCCGCGCCTCAGCACCGATGCCCAGATCGGCCAGCTTGCGGACGAGGTGGTGGCGCAGCGGCTCGTAGCCAAACCGGCTGCCATAGCGAAATAGCGCACCCAGACCGGTGCGCACAACCTTGTGGTGGTATTTATCGAGTCGGGCCCCGGCCAGCCACTCTACCGGAGGGAATCCATCGCCCACGCTCAGTTGGTCCGCTTCCCATTTGAGTTGCTCCCGCATCAGCCAGACGATGTCCATGGCCCTTCCAAGCGAGCCGGTCTCCTCCTCGGCCGCTTTCGGTTTGGCCTGGTCCAGCACGAAATACCCGGACCCGCGCCGGGGTTCCACAATGCCTCGCGCTACCAGCAGCTCAAACGCCGCGACCACGGTGTTTTTGGCAAAGCCGTGCAACTCGGCGAGTTCTCGCAGAGATGGGAGTTTGTCGCCGGCACGAAACGCACCTTCGGCAATCTGCCTTTCCAGGGAGGATGCAAGGGTGGCCGCAATCGTGGTGGTTTTGGAAGTGGCTTGAGGCGCGGACTTGGGCATGAAGTTCATCGTTGGGAGTGATGTTTCGACTATCGCAGCAGGCAACTGTCTGTGGTCAGCCGGTGCAGCTGTCCCGACAAACTGTACCTTTATTTGCTGGTACAGACCTCCTACATTGTCCCCAACGGCAAGCCTGCCATCCCCCAAGACCGAGCACCACAGACACATGACCATTGATTCCCGACTTCCCAATTTTCGCGCCATGACCCCGGCACAGCGGCTCGCGCACGTGGTTCAGGCTGCCAGCCTTACCGAGGAAGACGCTGCCCTGCTGTCGCGCCCCGGGGCGCTGGGGCTTGACCGGGCAAACGGCATGGTGGAAAACGTCCTTGGCACGTTTGAGCTGCCATTCGGCATTGCCGGGTATTTCCAGATCAATGGCAAAGACGTGCTGGTGCCCATGGTGGTGGAGGAGCCCTCCGTCATTGCAGCCGCCTCTTTCATGGCCAAGCTCGTTCGCGACTGCGGTGGTTTTGAGACGTCGAGCAGTGAGCCGCTGATGCGTGCGCAGGTGCAGGTGCTGGGTCTGGCGGACCCGTACGGGGCCAGGCAGGCGATTCTCAAGTGCCGGAGCGACATTCTGGGCGTTGCCAACAGCCGGGACAAGGTGCTGATTGCATTGGGCGGCGGTTGCCGCGATCTGGAGGTACAGGTGTTTCCCGACACGCCGCGTGGCGCAATGGTGGTGGTGCACCTCATCGTGGACGTACGTGATGCGATGGGCGCCAACACGGTCAACACCATGGCCGAGGCCGTATCGCCCCTGATCGAAAAAATTACCGGCGGGACAGTCCGTTTGCGGATTCTGTCCAACCTCGCTGATCTGCGGCTGGCCCGTGCCAGGGTGCGTGTCAGGCCCGATGTGCTGGCGACGAAAGAGCGCAGCGGCGCCCAGGTTGTCGACGGCATTCTGGACGCCTATGCCCTGGCCGCTATCGACCCCTACCGCGCGGCCACGCATAACAAGGGGATCATGAACGGCATTGATCCGGTGATCGTTGCCACCGGCAACGACTGGCGCGCTGTGGAAGCGGGCGCACATGCCTATGCCTGTCGCAGTGGAAATTACACCTCGCTGACCCACTGGGAAAAGGACAATGCCGGCGCCCTGGTGGGAACCATCGAAATGCCCATGCCGGTGGGGCTGGTCGGCGGCGCCACCAGGACGCATCCGCTGGCACAACTGTCGCTAAAGATGCTCGCGGTTGAGTCAGCGCAGCAGTTGGGCGAGGTTGCGGTTGCGGTAGGCCTGGCGCAAAACATGGGTGCGCTGCGTGCGCTGGCCACAGAAGGCATACAACGCGGCCACATGGCCCTGCACGCCAGAAACATTGCGCTGGTGGCCGGTGCGACAGGTGACGAAATTGACCGGGTTGCGAGCCGCATGGCCAGCGAAAAAGATGTTCGTACCGATCGGGCCATGCACCTTCTGGCGGAAATGCGGGGGAAATGATCAAAACCCCCCACTCCCGTCCGGCGCTCACTTTTTCACTTTTCACCGTTCGTTTTAATTATCAGGAGACACTCATGTTCAAGTATCGGACCCATTCCAAAAAGCTTTCATTGCTGGCTGCCGCACTCGCGATCGGTTGCGCATTGGCCGCACCGGCCCGCGCGCAGGACATCAAAGTCGGTTTTAATGCAGACCAGTCCGGCACCGGCGCCGCCGAACTCGGTATCGCTGCCCGCCACGGATTTGACCTGGCGATCGAGGACATCAACAAGGCTGGCGGTGTGCTGGGCCGCAAACTCGTGGGCATTGTTCGCGACGATACGGGCCAGCCGCCCAAGTCCATCCAGAACATGACCGAACTGATCGACAGCGAAAAGGTTGTGGCCGTCGTGGGCCCGACCAACTCCGGGAACGCACTGGCCTGGCTGCATTTGCCACAGCAGAAAAAAGTTCCGGTCATCGTGCCGGTCGCGACGGCCACCGACATCACCCGTCGTTACACCGGTGAGGCACAGAACTACATCTTTCGCGTTTCGATGGTGGATCGCGAGCAGGTGGCCCTGCTGCTGGCCTATGCAGTGAAGGCCAGCAAAAGCAAAAAAATCGCGTTTATTGCTGACTCCACCGGCTTTGGTCAGCAGGGCGTGAAAGACCTGACCGAGGTACTGGCCATGCATGGGCAACAACCTGTCGCGGTGGAAAAGTTTGGGCCCAAGGACACGGACATGACATCGCAGCTTGGAAAAATTCGCGACGCGGGTGCGGACACGGTTGTCGTCTATGGCCTGGCCGATGCCAATGCCCAGTTGTTGCGCAGCATGGAAAAAATAAACTACTTTCCGGTGACGCTGGGAACGTGGGGCAACATGAGCACGCCGTTGCTGAACATCGCCGGCAAAAAACTGTCGGAGCACATCATCTTTGCGACATCCACCGCAGAAGACAGCAACCCGCGCGCGATAGCGCTCGCCGCCCGGGTTCGCGAGCGCTTTCCGCAAATGCCGACGTTTGTCGCAGCGGCCCAGTCCTATGACTCGATGATGCTGCTGTCGGCCGCCATCCGGCAGGCTGGTACGACCGATGGCGCGAAGATCGCAGCCACACTTGAATCCGGTGTGGCTGACACGCAGGGCATCATCAAGCTGTACCGCAAGCCTTTCAGCAAAGCAGAGCACGATGCGCTGGCTGTATCCGACTTTCATCTGGCACGCTGGAAAGATGGAAAGGTCGCCGCCTACAGCGACTCCATCACCAAGAGCTTCACTTCCGCTGACTTCAAGAAGTAACTCCCACCCGACCTGCCAGCGCGGGGCCAGCCACGAAGGCGGCCCCCTACACGGACACATCAAATGATCAACTTGTTGCAGGCCTTGCTGAGCGGACTGGCCCTGGGCGGCATTTATGCGCTCGTGGCGCTGGGCTTCAGCATCACCCACACCACCACCAAAACCCTGAACTTTGGCCAGGGTGAGTTTCTGGTGGTCGGTTCGCTCGTGGCGGTGGGGACGCTGCTGCTGCTGTCGGGCAAGAGCCATACCGGCGTGCTTGCCGCGACCGACGTGAGCCTGCTTCACTACGGTCTGGCCATGCTGGTGTCGCTGACGGCGCTGGGGGCGCTGGGCGTCATTCTCTACTTCACAGCGGTGCGCCCGTTTTTGGGTTCTACAGGCATGTCCTGGGTCATGAGCACCATCGGCTTTGGAATCATCCTGCAAAACACAGCGCTTGCCATCTGGGGCCCTGGCTCCATGGCCATGCCGTCACCGCTTGGCGAAGAGGTTTTGCGCCTGGGCGGCGCCGGCATTCGGCCCCAGGAAATCCTTGTGCTGCTGGTCACTGCGGTGGTGATGTTGATTCTCGACTACGTTTTACGCCGCACGAAAATCGGCAAGGCGGTTCGTGCCGTCGCCGCCAACCGCGAGGCGGCGGCGCTCATGGGGATCAATGTGGCAGCCATTGTGGTCCTGGCATTTGTGGTTTCCTCCGGGCTGGCGGGTTTGGCGGGGCTGTTGATTGCGCCCATCACCACTGCGTCGGTGTTCATGGGTTTGGCGATTGCGTTGAAGGCGTTCTCGGCAGCCATTGTCGGGGGGCTCACCAGTCCGCGCGGCTGTATCGCCGGCGGATTTTTGCTGGGCTGCATTGAGGCGCTGGTCGGCCTGTGGCGTGCGGAGATGCGCGAGATCACCATCTTCGCACTGATCATTGTCGTGCTTGTCATCAAGCCCGAAGGCCTGTTTGGCCAAAAACCGTTTGAGAAGGTCTGAGCCATGCGCGCCCACACCACTGGCATCATCGTCGCGGCAGGACTGGCCGTGTTGATTCCGGCCCTTCTGAGCAACGAGTTTTACCTGAAGATCATTTTTACAGCGGCGCTGTATTACCTCGCTGCCTGTGGTCTCAATGTGCTGGTGGGTTGGACCGGGCAAAAGTCGCTGGGCCATGCCGGGCTGTTTGCGGCAGGGGCCTACACCGCGGCTTTGCTGACCACCCGAGGCGGCTGGAATCCCTGGCTGGCGCTGGCGGCATCGGGTGTGGTGGCGGCAGGCTTTGGTGTGTTGATCGCACTGCCCGCATTGCGCGTCAAGGGGCCTTCTCTGTCGATGGTGACGATTGGTTTTGGCATTGTTGTCGAAAAAGTTGTCACCGAGTGGCAGGGCATCTTCGGCGGCCAGCAGGGCATCTATGGCGTGGCCGCCCCCAGCTTTGATGGCCAGGTGCTGAGCACGCGCGGCTGGGCCTGGCTGCTGCTGGCCTTTGCCTTCGCCGCTCACTTGTTGCTGCGAACACTGCTGTCCGGAAAATTCGGTCGCGCTTTTCAGGCAGTGCAGGCTGCAGAAGTCGCTGCCGAAAGCGTTGGTATCGATGTTTACCGCATCAAGGTACTCAGCTTCGTGATCAGCGCAGTAACTTGCGGCCTTGCAGGCGCGTTGTTGGCCCAGCAAAACCAGTACATCAACTCCGACTTCATCACTTTCAATCTGTCGATTTTCCTGCTGCTGATTGTGCTTTTTGGCGGACCGTCGTGGTACGGACCCATGCTTGGCGCCGTTGTGCTCACCTTGCTGGATGCTTTCCTGGCGCGCTGGCCGCATCTTCAGCATTTCACCTATGGCGCTCTGCTGCTGTTTGCGCTGTACGTCATGCCGCAGGGGCTGGCTGGCGCCCTCACAGTGCTGGTGCGCAAGCTGCTGCCGCGCAAAAAGGCAGCCACAGCGCTGATGGCAGTGCAGGGGGAATGGCAGCCGAAATTTGCCTCGGTGCGGGATGGGTCTGCAGTCATGCTGCGGGCCGAGGGCCTGTTCAAGGCCTTCGGCGGGGTGATCCCGACCAACGATGTGAGTTTTGAGCTGCGGCCTGGCCACGTGCATGCCTTGATAGGGCCCAACGGTGCCGGCAAGACAACCCTTCTCAACCTGCTTTCAGGCGTCATCGGGGCAGACAAGGGACGCATCGAATTTATGGGCGCCGACATCACACGGTGCCGCTCAAGCGAAGTCTGCGCCCTGGGTATTGCGCGGACCTTCCAGAACCTCAAGCTCTTTCCTCACATGAGTGTGCTTGACAACGTGCTGGCCGGCTTGCATGTGCATCTCCCGGTGGGCTTTTGGGCCAGCCTGTTTGGCCTGCCCGCTGCCCACCGGGAAGAGACTGAAGCGAGAAATGAAGCTGTGCGCCTGCTTGCCTTTGTCGGGCTGCTTGAGCGCGCGGACGAGGAAGCGGGCAGCCTGCCCTATGGCCTTCAACGCCGGCTGGAGCTGGCGCGGGCGCTGGCGACCCAACCGCGGCTGTTGCTGCTGGATGAACCCGCAGCAGGTCTGAACCCCCAGGAGACAACCGAACTGAGCGGATTGATAGGCCGCCTGCGGGACAAGGGGCTGACCATCTTCCTGATTGAGCACCACATGGACCTGGTGATGGAAGTTTCCGACCACGTGCTGGTGCTTGACTATGGTGCCCGGATTGCCGAGGGACCCCCCGCCGCCGTGCAAAGCAACCCACGTGTCATAGAGGCCTACCTCGGCGTGGATGAGGAAGACGCCGTGATGCGGCCTGTCCAGCCCCAACCTGCGTGAGTTGACCATGCTGCAAATCAAGAATCTGGTGATGCGATACGGTGCGATTGAGGCGTTGAAAGGCGTGAGCCTGAGCGTCGGAGTGGGCGAGGTCGTCACGCTCATTGGCGGCAATGGCGCCGGCAAAAGTACGTTGATGAAGGCCGTTTCAGGGCTTGAACCTGTGTTCGCCGGTCGAGTTGAGTTGAATGGACGGGACATCACCGGGCTGCCCGCGCACAAGCGCGTTGCCATGGGTGTCTCGCAATCACCTGAGGGGCGACAGGTGTTCGCAGACCAGAGTGTGCTGGACAATTTGCTGCTGGGTGCCTACCTGCGCCAGTCTTCCGATCCGGCCATCGAGGTCGATATTCAGGCGCAGTTCGAGACATTCCCCCGCTTGCGCGAACGCCAGAACCAGCTGGCTGGAACCTTGAGCGGCGGGGAGCAACAGATGCTCGCGATAGGCCGGGCGCTGATGGCGAGGCCCAGCCTTCTGTTGCTGGACGAACCCTCGCTGGGGTTGGCGCCATTGATTGTCAAGGAAATATTTGCGGTGATTCGCGCGCTCAGGCAACAGGGCGTCACCATTTTGCTGGTTGAGCAGATGGCCAACCAGGCCCTGAAGGTAGCCGACCGGGCCTATGTACTCAAAACCGGAGAAATCATTTCGTCAGGCGATGCGCGGGCCTTGCTTGATGACTCTGCTGTCCGTGAAGCCTACCTTGGCAAGCATTGACTGCGCCAAAGCCGCCCGCATTCACCCATGAGGCACTCACCATCTGGAGACAATGATGCGAAAAATTTGCTCGACCATTCTTCTTGCCCTGCTTTGCTTGCCGCTCATGAGTCGGGAGGGCCACGCCAGGGAAGGTGTGACGGCCGACTCCGTCACCTTCACGCAAACGGCCGATCTGACCGGCTCGCGCAGTGCCCTGGTCAAGGAACTGAACGCCGGGACATGGGCCTACCTGAAATCGGTCAACGAGCAGGGCGGGGTTCATGGCCGCAAGGTGTTCCTTAAAACGTCTGACGATGGCTACGCGGTCAAGCGAACGCAGGAGCTGGTTGCCGCGCATATCCAGCAGGACGATACTTTCGCGTTTGTTTCATTCATCGGCACCGCCAATGTGGAGGCGGCGCTGCCTCTCATCACCACCGCAAAAATTCCGCTGATTGCACCTTTGACCGGTGCCTCCCTGCTACGGACGCCTTTCAACCGCTACGTTTTTCATGTACGCGCCAGCTATGCGCAGGAGGTTGAACAAATGGTCGAGCATGTGTTGACCATAGGCATGAAACGGGTGGCGGTTTTTTACGATGATGACGCTTTTGGTCAGGATGTTGCCCAGGCTGTCGAGGTTGCTCTTAGAAAACGCAATCTCACACCGGTGGCCGTCGGCAAGGTGGAACGGGGCTCGGCAGATGTCAGCACCGCTCTGGAGACCATTGCTGCCGCAAATCCGCAAGTCATCATTTGCGGCAGTTTCGGAAAATCAGTGATCGAGTTTGTCAAAGGCATGAAGGCAAAACCGATCAAACCGCAATTTCACATGTTGTCGTTTTTCACGGCGGGGTCGTCGATCAGGCAATTGGGGCTGGACGCCCGCGGGATCGGAGTGACGCAGGTGATGCCCAGTCCCAAGTCTGCCCATACCGGCCTGGTGCGGGAGTTCCACACCCTGATGGAAAAGCATTCCCCCAGGGATCCCATCAGCTACATCAGCCTGGAAGGGTTTTTGACGGCCAAAGTGATTGTGGAGGGATTGCGCAGGGCAGGGCCGGCCCTGACGCGGGAAAAGTTCATGACCGCACTGGAGGGTTTTCGCAATCTTGATCTGGGGGGACTTTATCTGTCCTATTCACCCACCGACCATATCGGCCTGAAGAAGGTCGAAATCACAGTGGTTGACAGCGGTGGAAACGTCCTGAGGTAAACATCCGTGCAGAAGGGCTACGTGAAAATTGTCGAAGTCGGGCCGCGTGACGGTTTGCAAAACGAAGCCCGATATGTTGATGTTGAAACCCGGCTTGCATTGATTGCGCGACTGGTAGCGGCGGGTGTCCAGCACATCGAGGCGGCGGCCTTTGTTTCTCCGAAATGGGTGCCTCAGATGGCGGGCAGCGCCGAACTCATGAAGCGGTTGCCCCGGAGGGCTGGTGTCCACTACAGTGCGTTGACGCCGAATCTGTATGGCCTGGAATCTGCTATCGAGGCTGGCTGTGAGGAAGTGGCTGTGTTTGCTTCTGCCTCGGAGCAGTTCTCGCGGCGCAATATCAATTGCACCATCCGGGAAAGCCTCGAGCGCTTCAGATCGGTGGTGGAAGCTGCTTTTGCGCATGGCATCAAGGTGCGCGGATATGTCTCGTGCGCTCTGCACTGTCCCTACGAAGGCGCAGTCCCGACTGGAAAAGTGGCGGAGGTCGCCATGTTGTTGTACGAGTTGGGGTGTTATGAAGTGTCGTTGGGGGACACGGTGGGTCGGGGCACACCGGACAGTACCCGGACCATGCTGGAGATGGTAGCGCGCCGCATTCCGGTCCAGCACTTGTGCTGCCATTTTCATGACACCTACGGGATGGCCATCGCCAACATTGCCTCATCGCTGGAGTTGGGCGTCAGGGTGTTCGACAGTTCTGTTGCAGGGCTGGGCGGGTGTCCGTACGCTGCGGGTGCGTCGGGTAATGTCGCGACGGAGGAGGTGCTCTATCTGCTGCAAGGCATGGGGTATGACACGGGTATCAATTTGCCGCAGCTTGTCGAGGCGGGCCGATTCATCAGTCAGGCCTTGGGCCGCGAGTCCTCTTCGCGCGTTGGTCGGGCTTATGCGGCCACCGGAGGAGGGCGTTTACTGGCGGCATCGACATGCGATGCTGCATAAAATCGGCACTTTGCCCTTTAACGACGGGTAGAGTTCGCTATATAAAAAATAGCAAATACACATCGGTCACCCCGGCGCCAGCAGCACCACCAGCGCGCCAGCGCCGCCTTCGGCGGGCCGCGCCTGCACAAAAGCCAGCACCTCGGCCTTCTGGATCAGCCAGCTTTGCACCCGGCCCTTGAGCACAGGTGTCTTGCCCGGTGAGCCCAGGCCCTTGCCGTGCACCACACGCACGCAGCGCAGGCCGGCCTTGTGCGCTTCGCGGATGAAACCCGACAGCGCATCGCGCGCATCTTCGCGGCGCAGGCCGTGCAAATCAAGCTGGCGCTGGATGGCCCAGCCACCGCGGCGCAGCTTGCGCACAACGTCCGGCCCCATGCCGGGCCGGCGAAAACTCAGGGCCTCGTCGGTGTCGAGCAGGGTCTCGGCATCAAAACCGTCGGAGAGGGCTTCACGCATCACCGCCAGTTCGTCCAGCTGGTGCTGCACAGGAATCGGCGCCGGCTGCACAGTCGCCAGCTGCGCCTTGTGCAGGTGTTTGGCCGGCAAGGCTTTCACCGGGCCGATGGCGCGCGAAAACAGCTCTTTTTCAGCCCTGGCTTTGGCGGCAGCTGCTGCGCGTGCCGCCTTGAGCTCGGCCTCCAGCCGCGCACGGGTTTCAATCTCCAGCTTGACGGCTTTGAGCCCCTTCAGATCGCGAATGGGAGCAGGCTTGGCGGGCATCAGAGCAGCCCCATTTCCGCCATCGACACCGCCTGTGCGCGGGTCACGACGAAATGGTCCAGCACCCGCACATCGACCAGGCCGAGGGCTGCCTTGAGGGTCTGGGTCAGCGCCTCGTCGGCGCGCGAAGGCTGCGCTGTGCCGCTGGGGTGGTTGTGGGCCAGGACCACACTGGCAGCATGGTGCGCCAGCGCACGCACCACCACCTCGCGCGGGTAGACCGATGTTTGTGTGAGCGTGCCCCTGAAAAGCTCTTCCAGCGCAATCAGGCAGTTCTGGCTGTCCAGAAACAACACCGCAAAAATTTCATGCGGCCGGCTGCCCAGCTGCAGTTGCAGGTAGTCGCGCACGGCTTGCGGGGTGTCAAACACCGGTTTGGCCTTGAGTTCCTGCGCCAACGCCCGGCGCGCCAGCTCCAGCACCGCCACCAGCTCGGCGCGTTTGGCCGGGCCCAGGCCCTTGATGCGTTTGAGATCTTCCGCACTGGTGTGCAGCAGGCCGCCGACACCGCCAAAGGTGTCAACCAGCTCCTGGCTCATCTGCAGCACGTTTTTTCCGGGGATTCCGCTGCGCAGCAGCAAGGCCAGCAGTTCGGCGTCGCTGAGCGCACCGGGGCCGCGGCTCAGCAGCTTTTCCCGGGGGCGGGCGTCTTCGGGCAGATCTTTGAGAAGCATGGGTGGTTATGGTAATAGGCCTGATTTTGCCCGGCCAGTCGGCGCTTTCT
>JAKFXR010000101.1 GCA_021731285.1 Polaromonas sp.
GCCTCCCCCACCGCTGCGGCGGTCCTCCACATTGTCGGACTCGCGATTGCCTTCCCATTTCATGGTTGACCTTCCAGTGTTGACCTGTGCGGTGCTGGCAAGGGCGCCAGCGAGCCGTCACAATCTGCGGATGCAGCAAAGCTCTTCTTCATCGACGGTACCCCGCGTGCTGCTGACCGGGTTTGACGCTTTTGGCGGTGAAAGCATCAATCCCAGCTGGCTGGCCGCGCAGTCCTTGCGTGGCCGGCGCATCGCTGGTCACCGCATGGTGACGGCGCAACTGCCGACTGAGTTTGATACCTCGCTGGGCGAGCTCAGGCGTTTGCTGCGCATGCACCGGCCGGCGCTGGTCATCTGCGTCGGGCTGGCAGGCGGGCGCAGCGCCATCGGCCTGGAGCGCATCGCCATCAATGTCAATGACGCGCGTATTGCCGACAATGCAGCCCGGCAGCCGGTGGACACGCCCGTGGTCCCCGGTGGTCCGGCCGCGTACTTTTCGACCTTGCCCATCAAAGCCATGGTCCGGGCCATGCAGGACGCGGGCATCGCTGCGGAGGTGTCGCAAACGGCAGGCACTTTTGTCTGCAACCATGTCTTTTACGGCCTGATGCACATGCTGGCGCGCGGCCGCAGCTTCAAAAAAACACGGGGCGGATTCATCCATGTCCCTTACCTGCCGCAGCAGGGCCAGCCCAGCCAGACGCTGGAGACACTGACACAAGCTCTCGGGCTGGCTGTCAAAACCGCGCTGCTCACGCCGCACGACATGGCCGAAGGCGCAGGGGCGCTCAATTAGGTTTGGGGGGCTCATGCTCTTGCGCGGTCGGCGTGCGCAACAGCCGCACGAGGAGCCAGGTTCCGATCACGGCGTTGCCAATCGCAAAAATGGCGACGACCAGCATGGCGGGGGTGTTGAGCGGGCGATTGTGGACTATCCATGCAAGCGCCGACGAGAGCGCATTGACGGCCACCATCATCCAGAACAGGGGGTTGCGCGGTTGGAAAATGCGGGATAACTTCATGGAGCATGATGCTAACCCCTGCGACGGCTGAAAGCGCTGTCACAGAAGTGCCCTGAAGTTACAAAACCGCAGAGCGGGGCAGGATCAGCGATGGGCGCTGAATGCCACCGGTGCAAAGCCCGGCGTGGAACCGGACGTCCCGCGGCTGAAAGCCGAGGTGTTGCTGACAACGGCCATGGCCTGGGAGCCATCGACCTCGGCCCGGGCCTGCTGAATGCAGCTGTTGAGCGCCACGCCCCGCATGACCTCCATGCAATGGGCCACCGCGCTTTTTTGCGACGCCAGCAGCGACTCGCGGGCCTGGGCTTTTTGTACCTGGTTACCGGCAACCGATGCAACGCCACCGAGCATCACAAACAGCACCAGGACCGCCGCACCGATATAAACGTGCTCGCGGGCGAGGACAAATTTCGGCATGGGCAAGTGGCTGGAAAACATGAGAGGCTCCTGGTTACGTCTGTTTCAATGGTAGGCAGACGTCCCGGCCTGCGCATGCAGTGCACAGCCCGTGGCGATGTAGGATGAAATCGCATCGTGAAACGCGGCCAGGTGTCGCTTACGATTCCCCCATGACTGACGCCCCCGCCCTGCTTGACGCCCTTCAAACCGCAGCCCGCCTGCCCTACGCCGCACTGGTGGAAGAAATCGCCCGGCTGCTGTCGGATGGCTCTGTGCAGGTGCCCGACCGGCTGGTGCTACCACTGGCCGGTGGAGGCAGCCTGTTTGTGATGCCGGCCATGGACAGCCAGGTGGCGATGACCAAGCTGATCACTTTCACGCCGGGCAATGCCAGGACAGATGTGCACCGGCCGGCCATCCAGGGGGATGTGGTGGTCTTTGACGTGGCCACTGGCCAGCGCAAATGCATCCTTGACGGCCCCACCGTGACGGCCCGGCGCACCGCGGCGGTGTCACTGCTGGCAGCGCGGCGCCTTGCACCCAACACACTGGGCCCGTTGTTGATTGTGGGGGCAGGCGTATAGGGCCGGGCGCATCTGGAAGCATTTGGAGAAGGCCTGGGCATCCGCGAGGTGCTCATCGCCTCGCGCAGCCCGGCGAGCGCACAGGCCCTGGCGCAGCATGCCCAGACACTTGGCCTGCGGGCCACCGTGGTACCCGACGCCAACGCCGCGCTCGCCGACTGCCCGCTGGCCGTGGTCTGCACACCAGCGCATGCGGTGGCGCTGAGTGCGCTGCCGCGCAGGGACGGCTTTGTAGGTGCTGTCGGGGCCTTCACCCCATCGATGCAGGAACTCAGCCCCGAGCTGTGCCGCCACTTCGCCGGGCAGGGGCAGATCGTCGTGGACACGGCGTATGCCGCGCACGAGGCCGGCGACCTGCTTCAGGCGGGCCTGGACATGCGCCTGTGTGTCACCCTGTCCGACGTGATGCGCGGCGACTTTGAAAAAACCGCGGGGCCGGTGCTGTTTAAAAGCTGTGGCTGGGCAGGGTGGGATCTGGCCGCCGCGCGCACAGCCCTGGCGCAAGAGCTTGCCCGGCAGTGACGCCTGCTGATTTGAGCAAGACCGGCGTGCCTGCGACAGCCAGTCCGCTTTGCCGGTGCTAAGCTCAAGCCTCAACCAAGGAGAGACCATGAAGATCATTTTCGCAGCCGACGGCAGCAAGTACACCAAAAAGGCACTCGCATTTCTGGTCACCCACGAAAGCCTGGCAGGTCCCGACGGCGAAGTCATCGTACTCAATGTGCAAACGCCGGTCCCCCCCCGCGTCAAGAGCATGCTGGGGTCGGACGACGTCAACGCCTACCATGCGGACGAGTCCCAAAAAGTACTGAGTCCCATCGAGCGTTTCCTCAAGCGCCACAAGGTCGCATTCCGGACCATGGCAACCGTGGGGACGCCTGCCACCGAGATCCTGCGCATCACCAAACGCGAAAAGGCCCAGATGATCGTCATGGGCACCCATGGCCAGGGCCTGCTCAGCCGCGCCCTGATAGGCAGCGTCGCACAACGGGTGGTCGCAGACAGCGAAGTGCCTGTTCTCCTGGTGAAGTAAGCAGGCTTGCGTCTACAGGACGGTCAAGCCCTGGGCAGCGTCACCCCGACCTGCCCCTGGTACTTGCCGCCGCGGTCCTTGTACGAGACTTCGCAGACGTCGTCCTTGTCGCTCTCGAAAAACAGCACCTGTGCGCAACCCTCACCCGCGTAAATCTTTGCGGGCAGCGGCGTGGTGTTGGAAAACTCCAGCGTCACATAGCCTTCCCATTCGGGCTCGAACGGGGTGACGTTGACGATGATCCCGCAGCGGGCATAGGTGCTTTTGCCCAGGCAGATGGTCAGCACATTGCGCGGGATGCGAAAGTACTCCATCGTGCGTGCCAGCGCAAAGCTGTTGGGCGGAATGATGCAGCTGTCGCCGTGAAAATCGACAAAGCTTTTTTCATCGAAATTCTTCGGGTCCACCACCGTGCTGTGGATGTTGGTGAACACCTTGAACTCGGGTGCGCAGCGTATGTCATAGCCATAGCTGCTGGTACCGTAGCTGATGATCTTCCTGCCTTCGCTCTCACGAATCTGGCCCGGCTCGAAGGGTTCAATCATTCCGGTGGTTTCGGCCATATGGCGTATCCACTTGTCGCTTTTGATGCTCATAGTTTGTTTTCCGTAGCCCTTCTGATCGCCCTATTCTAGGAGCCTGCCGGACTTGGAAATCGTCGGCTGCAAATCGACCGCAGCGGTCCATCTTTCACCGTCTTCTTGTCCCATAGCTTGGCTATGGGTCTGCAAACCCGGCGAAAACTGTCCTCGCTGGGGCCGATTTTCGCTTTCGACGCTCCAAGCCCGACAGACTCCTAAAGTCCGCAGCGACCACTTCCAAAATCGCTTTCCGCATGGCCATGCGCCATGCGCGAGTGCGCGCTTACCCCTGCAAACTGTCTTCAAAAAGTCATACGACGGGCGCAACCTATGGTTTTCCCTAGCCATAAGGAGGTCCCATGAAAACAAAACTGATCGCGCTGACTTTTTTACCCCTCGCAGCCGCCATCCTGACCGCAGCAGGTTTTGCCCGCGCCCAAATCACCCAGGGCGGCGCTGCCACCAAAGTGCAGCAACAGGCACCTGCATGCCTGAACGACATTTCGAGATTTGAGCAAACCCTGGTGCTGGTCCGGCAGACCACCGGGGAAAAGGCCGCCGGTGAACTGAAGGAAAAACTCCTGCCCGCCACACAGGAGATGGACATCCTTGCCAGGGAGGGCTACTGCGGCCTGTCCAGGTACCTGCGCGAGAAGAAATTGATCTGAGACACCGCGGCCACATGGCCGCCGTCAAGCCCCTGCCTGCGAAATCACGGTTTTTTCGACGAGCCGGTCGTCGCCCAGCACGATCAGGGAAAACAGCAACTCGTCCAGGCTGGCGGCCTGCGCCGTCTTGCGTGCCAGCAAAGGCGTGGCTTTGGGATTGAGCACCACAAAATCGGCCTCGCACCCGGGCGTCAGATTGCCGACCACCCCGTCCAGGCCGAGCGCGCGCGCCGCGCCGCCGGTATGCTGCCACCACAGCGACTGGGGGCTCAGCGATACGCCGGGCTTGGTCTGCCCCTCACGGCCCACGTAATAGGCCGCCAGCATGGTGTGAAACGGACTGAAGCTGGTGCCGCCACCCACATCACTGGCCAGGCCATATAAAAACCCGCATCGTTCGGCTGCTGCGTAATCAAAAAACCCGCTTCCCAGAAACAGGTTGCTGGTCGGACTCACGGCGGCAGCCGTGCCGGTGTTGCGCATCAGCGCGCGGTCTTCATCGTCAATGTGGATGCAATGCGCATACACAGCCCGGGGGCGCAGCAAACCAAACTGTTCGTACACGCTGAGGTAGCTGCGTGCCTGGGGATAAAGCCTGCGCACCCATTCAATTTCGTCGCGGTTTTCAGCAACGTGCGACTGGATCCACACATCGGCATATTTGGCCGCCAGCTCGCCGGCCCCCCGCAGTTGCGCCGGCGAGCAACTGGGCACAAAGCGCGGCGTGATGGCGTAGCCCAGGCGGTCGACCCCATGCCAGCGCCGGATCAGCGTCTCGGTGTCAAGCAGGCTTTGCGCCGTTTCATCGCGCACACCATCGGGCGCGTTCTGGTCCATCAGGCACTTTCCGGTGATCAGCCGCAGCTGCTTCTTCTGCGCCTCGGCAAACAGGGCATGGACGGATTCGGGATGCGAGGTGGCAAATGCCAGCGCGGTGGTGACCCCGTGCCGGAGCAGTTCCGCTATGAAAAACGTAGCAGACTCTGCGCTGTGCTCAAGGGCAGAGTAGCGTTTTTCATGTGGAAAAGTGTAGGTGTCCAGCCACGGCAGCAAGCCGTCTGCCGGCGAGCCGATCACGTCGAGCTGCGGGTAGTGAATGTGCATGTCCACAAAACCGGGCGCGATGATGCGGCCTGTCAGATCTTCCACGGGTACATCGGGATAACGCGCCGACACGCTGGCCCAGGGGCCTGCCGCCTCGACCACCTGTCTGCCGCGCGCATCGGGCCCGACAACCAGCAGGCCATCGCTTTCCAGCGCGGCCTGCGCCGGCCCGGGAAAGGAAAGAATGGATGCGCGGTACGCTTTCATGGCCCAAGAATACTGCACCACCCTCGCGGCCTCATAAGGCGCTGCGAATAGTGTCTATGCGGTCAGCGTGCAGCTGTCGCCCACCGACTCGCGCCAGATGCGCACTGCACTCACGCCGGGCAGGCGTTCCTGCAGGTTCGTGAAAACAAAGCGGCACAGATTCTCCAGCGTGGCAGGGCCCAGGCCAACAACATCGTCCAGCATGTGGTGGTCCAGCCGCTGGCGCAGCTGCTCCACCTCACGCCGCACCACGCCCAGGTCCAGCACCATGCCGGTACGGGGATCAGGCTGGCCGCTGAGGAAAACTTCAGCGTTGTAGGTGTGTCCATGCACGCGCAGGCTGCTGTCGGTCTCCAGCTCGCGCCGCAAGGTATGGGCAGCGTCAAAGAAAAACTTCTGGCTGATGGCGTAGTTCATCGGATACCCGTGATCTTGTGGGTTTGCAGGCTCAGGCGCCAGGCCGGGCGCTGCATGCAAAGGGCAATGCAGGCCTGTGTGTTGTCGGCGCGCTGCGCATTGTCCATGGGCTGCAGGTAGCGCTGTGCAAAGCTGGCAGCCTCGAGGTCGTCCCAGTCCAGACCGGGCTGGGGCCACACCACCTTGAGCTCCTGCCCCTGGCGTTGTACCCAGGGCGCCCCGGCTTTCGGGCTGACGCACAGCCAGTCGATGCCGGCGGGCGCCACAATCGTGCCGTTGGTTTCCACCGCGATGGCAAATCCGCGCACATGCAGGGCGTCAATCAGTTCGGCGTCCAGCTGCAGCAGCGGCTCCCCACCGGTCATGACCACAAAGCGGTGCGCAGCGCCTGCCGGCCACTGCGCCTCAATCCGCTCGGCCAGCGCATCCGCATCGGCAAACCTGCCACCCAGCGTGCCGTCGGTACCGACAAAATCGGTGTCGCAAAACCGGCAGACCGCGCTGGCGCGGTCCTGCTCCCGCCCGGACCACAGGTTGCACCCGGCAAAGCGGCAAAACACCGCCGGACGACCGGCATTGGCGCCCTCGCCCTGCAGGGTGTAGAAAATTTCCTTGACCTGGTAGCTCACGCGCAGCTCTCCCTGTCCGGGACAAACACCGGACGTACAAGGCAATCAGAAAAAGGAAAACAGGCGGCCGCGATCGCAGCAACGAGGTTTTTGTACATGGTGGTCCTCTACATGGCCCCGGAAAAACAAAACACCGGCGCCGGGACAGCACACGGGTAGGACGCTATTTTAGCGGTTCAGCGGCGCACTAAGCCAGACAGTGAGAAGTGCCTCTCCCCTTCAAGCAGGGGCCGCGGGTCCGGCTTTGCCGGCCCGCAGGCTGGCGGCTGCGGCTCCGAGCCCGCTTGAGCGGGCTGGGACAGCCGCCAGATGCGCTGCCTCAGGCAGCGCTGCGCCCTGCAAGGGCAGCGCCCCCTCGGGGGGCAGCGACCCACACGCAGTGGGGGAGCGTGGGGGCTAATACTCCACACAGGCTATTTCCCACAAAGCCTGCAGGAAAGGCTGGTCCTGGACGGCTTCCCACTTGCGCGGAAGGCGGTCTTCGAAAACGGTCTCACCGTGTCCCATGCGCTGCGTCATCAGCGCGACCGACAGCAGCCGCGAACGGCGCAGCTTGCAGTCGTACTCGCTTTGCTGCACCCGTGAAAAGTAACCCTTTTCGTCGGTGATCTGCACCAGCTGGTAGTCCACCAGCCACCACATCCTGACCATGCCGCCGCGGCCCCGCTGGGTGGTGCGGTCGATGTAGGTGATCACCATTTCATCAACCATCACGGGCGTCCACTGCGCGGCAGCGCCCGTGCCAAAGCCGAGGAGAGCAAGCAGAAGGATCAGGCGTTTCATGGGTGATGCCGGGGGTTTTACCGATCCTAACGTAAGCTTGCGCGCGCTGGTAGGGGCCATAATCCGTTTACATCAGGCCCACCCAGGAAGAAGGCAGCAACGATGCAGGACAACGACATTTACACGCTAACTCCCCGAGGCCAGCAGGAATTGCGGGGCGGCGAAACCACCCTGTCTCCGGCCCAGATCGAGGTGCTGATCCGCATAGACGGCATCTTGAGTTTTGCCCAGATCCAGGCCGGCATGCCGCAAGTCAGCTCCGAAGCCTTTGCAAAAACCCTCAAGGGCTTGCTGGACAGGCGACTGATCGAGGCCGCCGAAGCCGATCCCTTTGCCGACCAGTTCAAGACGCAGCTCAACACCCTGGCACTGACGCAGGCCGCGGCCGAAGCCGATTCGGGTGCCGTGTCGCTGCGCAAAACCGGCTACTACGTCAGCATCGCCCGCCCCCGTGGCACAGCGCGCACGCTGGCAACAGGTGAAGTGCTTTCCGCGATCGTGGTGGACGACGAGCCCACGCTGGCCAAGTTCATCCAGAGTTACCTCGCCTTTGAAGGCTTCAACGTCCGCCTGGCCGGCAACCGCGCCGAGGTGATTGCGGAATTTCGCAAAGCCCCCGCCCCCGACCTGATCCTGCTTGATGTAATGCTGCCGGACGCCGATGGCTTTGACATCCTGCTCAGGCTGCGCCAGCACCCGGCGCTGAAAAACGTGCCGGTCATCATGCTGACCGGCAAGGCCACGCGCGAATCCGTTCTCAAGGGCCTGGCCAGCGGCGCGGACGGCTACATCACCAAACCTTTCGAGCCCGACGCACTGATGCGCGCCGTGCGCACGGTGGTGGGTCTGCCCGAAGACACCTCAGCACCCAGGGACCTCTGGGCGGACAAGGAAAAACGCTAGCGAGCCCCTAGCTGAAGGTCTCGAAGCAGGCTGCCAGGCTGTCCAGGTTTTTGCGCTTGTCCGCTTGACCCGCAAAACTCGCCTCGAAACTGTTGCTTGCCAAAGCCCAGGCGTGGCTGGCCTGCATGCCGGTGGCGGCAAAAGTCTGCGTGAAGTTGTCGTTCATGTAGCCGCCAAAATAAGCCGGGTCATCCGAGTTCACGGTTGCCGCCAGACCGGCATCCAGCAACTGCCGCAGGTTGTGTTGCGCCAGGTCGGGAAACACACAGAGCTTGAGGTTGGACAGCGGGCACACCGTCAGGGCAATGCGGTCCCGTGCCAGCCGCTGCATCAGCGCCGGGTCTTTGGCGGCCTGCACGCCATGGTCGATACGCTCGACCTTGAGCAGGTCCAGCGCGGTCCAGATGTAGGCCGGCGGGCCCTCCTCGCCGGCATGCGCCACCAGATGCAGCCCCAGTTCACGGCAACGCGCAAACACGCGGGCAAACTTTTCGGGCGGGTTGCCGACCTCGCCGGAATCCAGCCCCACGCCCACGATCAGCTCACGGTAGGGCAGGGCCTGCTCCAGCGTCTCAAAGGCTTCTTCCTCGCTGAGGTGACGCAAAAAACACATGATCAGGGACGCGCTGATGCCCTGCCCGGCCTGCGCATCGACGCAGGCGCGGTGCAAGCCCCTGACCACCGTCTCCATGCTGACCCCGCGCGCCGTGTGGGTCTGTGGGTCAAAAAACAGTTCGGCATGCACCACATGGTCAGCCGCCGCTTTCAGAAAATAGGCGCGGGCCATGTCATAAAAATCCTGCTCGGTCAGCAGCACGCTCGCACCGGCGTAATAGATGTCGAGAAAGCTCTGCAGGTTGGTGAAGGCATAAGCACTGCGCAACTCGTCCACACTGGCATAGGGAAGCGCCACGCCGTTGCGTTTGGCCAGTGCAAAAATCAGTTCGGGTTCAAGCGAACCTTCGATATGAATGTGCAGCTCGGCCTTGGGCATCAGGCGCAGCAGCTCGGGCAATCTTTCGGGGGATACAGGTCGGACGGAATTCATGTCGGCTCCAAAAACAGAAAAAGCCGCCCGCAGGCGGCTTGGGCACTGCCGCTGTACGGCCAAACGGCCGTGGCCGCTGCGCCGCAAGGCATCACGGGTCAGTTACCCGGGACTTTGCCTTCCACGCCCTTGACGTAAGACTTCAGGCCACCGAGAAACTTGTCGTCAGCCACCGCGTCCTTGGCAACCAGCTCCTTGCCATTGTTGTCCATGATGGGGCCCTTCCAGATCGAGAAGGATCCATCTTTCAGGCCGGCCTTGATTTCGTCAATGCGTTTCTTGGTGTCGTCCGGCACGTCGGCAGCGATAGACACCATGTCGATGGCGCCTTCCTTCACGCCCCACCAGCTTTGGCCGGTGGCCCATTTGCCCTCCAGCGCGTCACGCGTGGCCTTGATGTAGTAAGGGCCCCAGTTGATGACGGCAGAGCCCAGGTGCGCCTTGGGACCGTAGGAGGTCATGTCGGAGTCCCAGCCGAAAGCGCGCTTGTTCATTTTTTCCGCCGTCTGCAGCACGGCCGACGAATCGGTGTTCTGAAACAGGACGTCGGCGCCGCCGTTGATCAAGGCCGTGGCGGCTTCGGTTTCCTTGGGCGGGTTGAACCACTCGTTGACCCACACCACGCGGGTTTTGACTTTGGGATTGACCGACTGCGCACCCAGGGTGAAGCTGTTGATGTTGCGCACAACTTCCGGGATGGGGACCGAGCCCACCACGCCAAGGTTGCCGCTTTTGCTCATCTTGCCGGCGATCACGCCGGCCATGTAGGCGCCTTCATAGGTGCGGCTGTCGTAGGTGCGCATGTTGTCAGCCGTCTTGTAACCGGTGGCATGCTCGAACTTCGCGTCCTTGAAGTCAGGGGCCACTTTGAGCATGGACTCCATGTAGCCGAACGTCGTGCCGAAAATCAGCTTGTTGCCCTGGTTGGCCATGTCGCGGATCACGCGCTCTGCATCGGCAGACTCAGGCACTTTCTCGACATAGCTGGTGACGACCTTGTCGCCAAATTCCTTTTCAATCGCCTTGCGGCCATTGTCATGCGCAAACGTCCAGCCGCCGTCACCGACGGGACCGATGTAGGCAAACGCAATTTTCAGGGGCGCAGGTTTTGCGGGCGCGGGCGCAGCAACCGGTGCTGGCGCGGGCGCGGGCTCTTCCTTTTTGCCGCAACCCAGCAGCGCCGCGGACGCGACTGCCGAAAGCGCAGCCAGCTTGAGCAATGAACGTTTGTGCGAATCAGTCATGTCATTTCCTTTAAGAATTTCACGAAAACCAGATTATGGGGCGGGAACACTACGAACCGGGGGAGAAAGGCTTGCCAATGGAGGTCGGCATGTTCAACCGGATCCAGCGCGGCTTGCGCGAGATCAGCACAAGCACCACGATGGTGGCCAGATAAGGCAGCATGCTCAAAAACTGGGGCGGCACATCCACCCCGCGCCCCTGCAGATGAAACTGCAGCATGGTCACGCCACCGAACAGATAGGCACCAAGCAACACCCGTGCCGGGCGCCAGGTGGCAAACGTCGTCAGCGCCAGCGCAATCCAGCCCTTGCCGGCGATCATGCCCTCGACCCACAGGGGGGTGTAGACGACAGACACGTAGGCACCGGCCAGGCCACACAGGGCTCCGCCTGCCACCACTGCCGCCAGGCGGATGCGCCGCACCGGGTAACCGATCGCATGCGCCGATTCCGGGCTTTCGCCCACCGAGCGGAGCACCAGCCCCGAGCGGGTGCGGTACAAAAACCAGACCAGCCCCGCTGCCAGACCCATGGCGATGTAAACCATGGGGTGCTGGCGGAACAGCGCAGGGCCGACAAAAGGCAGATCGCTGAGCCAGGGGAGCAGGTACTTCGATTGCTCGGGCAGTTTTTCCTGGACGTAGCCTATGCCGACAAAGGCCGAAAAGCCCGCGCCAAACAGGCTGAGCGCCAGGCCGGTGGCGTACTGGTTGGTGTTGAGCCAGATCACCAGCACACCGAACACCGCCGCCAGCGCTGCACCCGCGGCCATGCCGGCGGCAAAACCCAGCCAGCTGTTGCCGGTGTGCACCACCGTGGCAAAGCCGGCAATCGCGGCGCACAGCATCATGCCCTCGGCACCCAGGTTGACGATGCCGGCTTTTTCATTGATGAGCAGGCCCAGGGCCGCAATGGCCAGCACGGTGCCTGCGCTCAAGGTGGCCGCCAGCAGCAACGCCGCGCTGTCCATCAGCGGACCTCCCGGTGGAACTTGACGCGGTAGGTTATCAGCGTGTCGCAAGCCAGCAGACTGAAGAGCAGCAGGCCCTGAAACACCCCGGTCAGCGACTTGGGCAGGCCCAGGCGCGACTGCGCCAGCTCACCCCCTATGTAAAACATGCTCATCAGCACCGCCGAAAAAATCATGCCTGCCGGATGCAGGCGGCCCACAAAAGCCACGATGATCGCGGCAAAGCCGTAGCCCGCCGGGACAAAAGGCGTGAGCTGGCCGAGCGGGCCGGCCACCTCCAGCGCCCCGGCCAGGCCGGCCGCGCCGCCCGATGTCAGCAGTGCCACCCACAAGGCCTTGCGTGCGGAAAAACCTGCGTAGCGTGCGGCATTGGGCGCCAGGCCGCCGACCTGCTGGGCAAAACCGGCCTGCGTGCGAAACAGAAAAATCCACAAGGCGCCAGCTCCCGCCAGGCCCAGCAGCAAGCCTATGCTGACGCGCGAGCCCTGCATCAAACGCGGGATCTGCGTCACCGCCTCAAAGGTTTTGGTCTGCGGAAAGTTGTAGCCCTGCGGGTCTTTCCAGGGCCCAAACACCAGGTAACTCAGCACCATGTCGGCCACATACACCAGCATCAGACTGACCAGGATTTCGTTGGCGTTGAAACGGTCGCGCAGCAGCGCAGTGATGCCGGCCCAGGCCATGCCGCCCACAACACCGGCCAGCATGATGAGCACCACAATCCACGGGCCGGTGGTTTTGTCGGCCAGCAGGGCCACCCCGCCAGCCGCGACGGCGCCCATGACAAACTGGCCCTCAGCGCCAATGTTCCAGACATTGGCGCGAAAACACACAGCCAGCCCCAGCGCGATGACCAGCAGCGGCGTGGCCTTGACCATCAGCTCGCCCAGCGCGTAGGGTGACTTGACCGGCTCCCAGAAAAACAGCTGCAGGCCGCGCACCGGATCTTTGCCGAGCGCCGCAAACAGGCACACACCAATGACCACGGTGATCAGCAGTGCCAGCACCGGCGAGCCGAAGGTCCAGAGACGCGACGGCTGGGGCCGCGCTTCAAGCCTGAGCATGGTCTGCTCCCATCTGCGGCGTTGCGCCATCCCAGAGCCCGCTCATCCACTGCCCCACGAGGGTCACCGTTGCGCCGGCGCGCGGCATCGACGGCGAGATCTGCCCCCTGGCCATGACATAGAGGCGGTCGCAGATATCAAAAAGTTCTTCCAGCTCCTCGCTGACCACCAGCACCGCGCAACCCTGGGCGGCCAGGCTCAGCAACTCGCCGCGTATCTGGGCAGCAGCGCCCACGTCCACACCCCAGGTCGGCTGCGAGACGATCAGCAAGGCCGGGTTGGCAGCGATCTCCCGGCCCATGATGAACTTCTGCAGGTTGCCGCCTGACAGGGACTGCGCTACCGCCCGGGGGCCGCCGGCCTTGACATGAAAACGGCTGATAACGTCGCCTGCCTGCTCACGCAACTCGCCCCAGCGCAGCCAGCCCCCAGCGCCCACCGCCTCGCGGCGTGTGAGCAGCAGGTTATGCGCCAGACTGAGCGCGGGGACCGCCCCGCGGCCCAACCGTTCCTCGGGCACAAAATGCAGGCCCAGCGCGCGCCGCTGCGCAGGGTTGAGCCGGCCCACGTCCTGGCCACTGACCTCGATGGCGCCTTCACCGGCCCGGGTGTCTTCGCCGGACAAGGCGTAAAGCAACTCCTTCTGGCCATTGCCCGACACGCCGGCAATGCCCACCACCTCACCGGCGCGCACGTTCAGACTCACCTGCTGCAGGTCCACACCAAACTGGTCGTCGCGCTCCAGGCTCAGGCCACGGACCTGCAGCACCGTCGCGCCCGGTGTCACCGGTTGACGCTCCAGCGGCGGCGGCTCCTCACCAATCATCAGGCGGCTCAGCGAGGCGTTGGTCTCCTGACGCGGGTCGCACACACCGGTGACCTCACCGTTGCGCAGCACCGTGCAGGCCGTGCACAGCTCGCGGATTTCATGCAGCTTGTGGCTGATGTAGACAACGCTGCAGCCGCTGGCTGCCAACTGGCGCAGGGTAACGAACAGGTGCTCGACGGCCTGCGGCGTCAGCACCGAGGTCGGCTCGTCAAGAATCAGCAGGCGCGGCGGCGTCAGCAGTGCCCGCACGATCTCCAGCCGCTGCCGCTCGCCAACACTGAGTGTGTGCACCGGGCGCGTCGGGTCCAGCTCGAGCCCGTACTCCCGCGTGGTCGCGGTGATGCGCTGCGACACCTGCGCCAGGCTCAAGCGCTTGTCCAGCCCCAGCCAGACGTTCTCTGCGGCGGTCAGGGTGTCAAACAGGCTGAAGTGCTGGAACACCATGCTGATGCCCAGCGCCCTCGCCTCCTGCGGGTTGCGCACCACGACGTGGCGCCCGTCCATCTGCATGCTGCCAGCGTCTGCCCTGACCGCGCCGTAAATGATTTTCATCAGGGTCGATTTGCCGGCCCCGTTTTCTCCGAGAATGGCGTGTATCTCGCCCGGCATCACGCTCAGGGAGACATCACGGTTGGCCACCACCACCGGATAAGCCTTGGTGATGCCAAGCAGTTGCAGGCGTGGCACGGGCGCAGCAGCGGCAGATGTCGAAGTCATGCGGCTTTCAGGCACTTGGCCCTTGATGGACGGCGATGCATTGCTATGATTTCCGGAGCGACGCCGCCACGGACTTGACACATTCGCGCAGCCATTTGGCCGGCGCAGAAGTATGCGTGCGCTCATGCCAGAGCTGGTAGTACATCAGGCGCGGAAAATCGATCGGACAGGGCAGAATTTTCACCGGCAACACCGCGGTGTAGCGCTCGCAGTACTGCCGGCCCGTGGTCAGCACCAGCAGGCTGCCGGCCACCATGGCCGGAATCAGACCGAAGTGCGGACAGCGCGCCGTGATGTTGCGCTGCAGGCCCAACTGGTCCAGGTGCACATCAATCACGCCCTTGGCACCGGGATGCGTCGGGGTCGGCGCAATATGCTCGGCCGCCAGCCAGGTGGCCTTGTCCCAGCCGCGGCGCGCCGCCGGATGGCTTTTGGCCACGAGGCAGACCACCTCGTCGCCGAACAGGCGCGCCATGTGCAGGTCATCGGGCGGCGCCGGCCAGTTGCCCACCACCAGATCAAACTCGCCGCGGGCCAGGCGGGCCCGGTAGTCCGACTCACCGGACAAGGCATGGATATCGATGCTGCACAGGGGCGCCTGCTTTTTGATGCGCGCCACGAGGTGCGGAAGAAACAGCGGATCAAGGTAGTCGCTCGCGGCCAGGCTGAAGGTGTGGGTCGCGGTGACCGGATCGAAGCCGCGCGCATCGCTGAACAGCACCTCGGCAGCCCGCAAAATGCTGGCCGACGGCTCGATCATGCGCAGGCCGGCGTCGGTGGGCACCATGCCTGCGCCAGAACGCACGAGCAGGGGGTCGCCCGCAAGCTCACGCAGGCGCTTGAGCGAGGCGCTGACGGCAGGTTGGTACATTCCAAGGCGGATGGCGGCGCGTGAAACGCTGCGTTCAGTCAGCACGGTGTTCAAGACCCTTATGAGATGGAGGTCTATCTTGTCGAACAAGGCCTGGTCTTTCATACCTTTTTGTACATCGCCCCGATACGGCGATTGATATACCTGCCTCGAATGATTGGGTTTACCCTAGTGCATATGGACATGACATCGCCTCTTAAAACCATTCAATTCGTCAAGGGTGGCGAGGTGGTCTCGCTCGCCAATGTACCACCCAGCCGCACACTGCTGGAGGTGCTGCGCGAGGACCTGGCATGCACCGGCACCAAGGAAGGCTGCAACGAAGGCGACTGCGGCGCCTGCACGGTGGTGCTGGGGGAAGCCGATGGCGATCACATCCACTACCGCGCCGTCAACAGCTGCATCAAGCTTGCACATTCCGTAGACGGCATGGCTTTGTGGACGGTGGAAGATCTCGCGGATCAGGATGGGCGCTTGCACCCTGCGCAGCAAAGCATGGTCGACTGCCACGGCTCCCAGTGCGGCTTTTGTACCCCTGGTTTTGTGATGAGCTTGTTCTGCATGTACCAAAACCACGTCTCCAAAGGCCAAACGATCACGCGCGAAATTGCGCAGCAGGACCTGTCCGGCAATTTATGCCGGTGTACCGGCTACCGGCCGATTCTGGACGCCGCGCAGCAAATGGCGGCATGGCCACCGGTCTTGGTAGACGAAAAGCATTTGCTACAAAAATTGAAGCAAACTATTCCCGTGAATAAAGGGCAAAGTGCCGATTTGTCTTACATGTCTGCGTCCAGCCTGGCGGAACTGCTGGCCGCCCGCGCCGCCCACCCCGATGCGCAGCTGGTGGCCGGCTGCACCGACGTCGGCTTGTGGGTGACCAAGATGCACATGCAGTTTGGCAAGGTGCTGGACCTCACCAAAGTCTCCGAACTCAGGCGCATCGAACACTACCCGCATCACCTGGCCATAGGCGCAGCCGTCACCTTGAGCGACGCGTTTGATGCACTGGTGAAAGACCGGCCGCAGTTGCAAACCTTTGCCAACCGCTTTGCCGGACTGCCGGTGCGCAATGCCGGCACCATGGGCGGCAATGTGGCCAACGGCTCACCCATTGGCGACTCCATGCCTCTACTGATTGCCCTGGGTGCACATGTGGTGCTGATGAGCCAGCGCGGCCACCGCGAGATGCCGCTGGAAGCGCTGTACACCGGTTACCGGAGCAATGTCATGGCTGCGGATGAGGTGCTGGCCTGGATCAAGGTTCCCAAGCCGGTACCGGAAGAATTGTTCAAGGTGTACAAAATCTCCAAACGATATGACGACGATATTTCGGCCGTGTGTCTGGCGGTCAATTTGCAGGTTGACAAGGGCCGGGTGACCCGTGCATCGATAGGCGCAGGCGGTGTGGCCGCCACGCCGGTGCGTGCCACGCAAACCGAAGCCGCGCTCACCGGCCAGCCCTGGACTTTGCAATCCGTGCAGCAGGCCATGAGCACATTGCGCGCGGAGTTTTCGCCGATCTCGGACATGCGGGCGTCCAGCACCTACCGCAGCGAGGTGCTGGGCAATTTGCTGCAACGCTTCTGGCTGGAAAGCCAGGGCATGCAGCAGATCAATCTGGAGTCGTTTGTCCTGCATGAGGACGCAGCGTGAACGCCCCCGAAAAAAACCACAAGGAAGGCCCGATCAGCCGGGCGGACAACCCGGGCGGTCCGCAGGTGGCCGTCCCGGCGGATCAGCCCGCAACCGGGCACCCCGCGCGCGCAGGCGCCGCGGGCCACTCGCACCCTCATGAAAGTGCGCGCGCCCAGGTGGCCGGCAGCGCAACCTATGTGGATGACATCCCCGAAGTCCGCGGCACCCTGCACGCCGCGCCCATCCTCTCGACTGTTGCGCACGGGAGGCTGCGCGGCATCGACACCACGGCCGCGCTGGCCATGCCCGGCGTGCGCGGTGTCATTCTGGCCCGCGACATTCCCGGCGACCCCTTGCTGGCCACCTTTGTGCATGACGAACCGGTGTTCGCCACCGACAAGGTTGAGCATGTCGGCCAGGTCATCGGCCTGGTGGTGGCGAGCTCGGCGATGGCTGCGCGCCGCGCCGCACGCAAGGTTCAACTCAACATCGAGGAATTGCCGCCCATCCTCAATGTGAGGGATGCCTTGAAGGCAGAAAGCTACGTGCTGCCTCCGGTGTTTGTCAAACGCGGCGACGCAGCACGCGCGCTCAGGGACGCTCCCCACACCTTGAGCGGCCAGCTGGAGGTCGGCGGGCAGGAACACTTCTACCTCGAAGGGCAGGTGGCCTATGTGCTGCCGCAGGAGCAAAACCAGTGGCTGATTTATTCCAGCACCCAGCACCCGGGCGAAGTGCAGCACTGGGTATCGCACGCGCTGGGCATCAGCAACCACGCGGTGCGCGTCGAATGCCGGCGCATGGGCGGCGGCTTTGGCGGCAAGGAAACCCAGGCCGGGCATATGGCGGTGTGGGCAGCCATTGCTGCGAACAAACTCAAGAGCCCTGTCAAGCTGCGCCTGGACCGCGACGACGACTTCATGGTCACCGGCAAACGTCACCCTTTTGCCTATGACTACACCGTGGGCTTTGACGACACGGGCAGACTGCAGGGTTTGAAGCTGATGATGGCCGCCAACTGCGGCTTCAGCGCTGATTTGAGCGGGCCGGTCGCCGACCGCGCCATCTTCCACTCCGACAATGCCTACTTTCTGGAAGACGTGGACATTGCGTCTTTCCGTTGCAAAACCAACACCCAGAGCAACACCGCCTTTCGCGGTTTTGGCGGACCACAGGGCGTGGTGCTGATTGAAACCATACTCGGCGACATTGCCCGGCACCTGGATCTGGACCCGCTGGATGTGCGCAAGCGCAACCTGTACGGCGTGAACGAGCGCAATGTCACGCACTACCAGATGAAGGTTGAAGACAACATCCTCGATCCTCTGCTGTCAAAACTGGAGCAAACATCCGGCTACCGAAAAAGGCGGAGTGCCATTTCGGCTTGGAACGACCAAAGCCCGGTGATCAAGCGCGGCGTGGCGATCACGCCGGTCAAGTTTGGCATCTCCTTCACCGCCACGCTGTTCAACCAGGCCGGCGCGCTGGTGCATGTTTACACCGACGGCAGCGTGCAGGTCAACCATGGCGGCACCGAAATGGGCCAGGGCCTGAATACCAAGGTGGCGCAAATCGTCGCCGACGAACTCGGTGTGGCCTTTGCAGACGTGCTGGCCACCGCCAGCGACACCAGCAAAATCCCCAACGCATCGGCCACTGCGGCATCGGCGGGCACCGACCTCAACGCACGCGCAGCGCAGTACGCGGCCCGCAACGTCCGTGACAACCTGGCGCAGTTTGTGGCCGGACTGGACAGCTGCGGCGCCGGTGCCGTGTCTTTCGCGGGCGGCATGGTCAGCTCACCCAAAGGCAGCAGGCCTTTCCCCGAAGTCGTGCGCATGGCCTACGCCAACCGCATCCAGCTGTGGAGCGACGGCTTTTACCGCACGCCCAAAATCCACTACGACAAGACCACCCTGACCGGCCGGCCCTTTTATTACTTTGCCTACGGCGCCGCCTGCACCGAGGTCGCCATCGACACACTCACTGGTGAAAGCCGCGTGCTGAAGGTCGACATCCTGCACGACGTCGGCACCTCCATCAACCCGGCCATCGACATCGGCCAGATCGAAGGCGGGTTTGTGCAGGGCATGGGCTGGCTGACCACCGAGCAGCTGGTGTGGAACGACAAGGGCCAGCTCAGCACCCACGCGCCAAGCACCTACAAGATCCCGGCCACCGGCGACATCCCCGAACACTTCAGGGTGGATCTGTGGCCAGAGGCGAATCGTGAGGACAACGTTTTCGGCAGCAAGGCCGTCGGTGAGCCGCCCTTCATGCTGGCAGTCAGCGTGTATGAAGCGCTGCGGGACGCGGTGGGGGCGGTGAAGGCCGGGAAGGGGCCTGTGGTGATGGACGCGCCGGCTACGGCTGAGAATGTGCTCAAAGCGGTTGGGCTTCACTAACGCGCTATTGCCGCTTGAAACTGGGCGACCCGATTTTCATCGCGAGCCAGTCATTGGCAACCTTGCGATGCTGGACGCTGTCCTGACTGAAAGGCTTGAGGGCGCGCGCGTTCGTGCCGAAGTCAACGCACCGCGAAATGCTTGACCTGCTCAAACGGCATGCCCCGGGCGATGATGGATGCATCGCCACCAGTCCGGTAGACCCGGGGGAAAGCGCTTTCAGCAAACTCACCTTTCCGGACAAAGTTCAGGTGGTAGAAAAATTTTGTTGGTCGTTCTGCGTTCAACATGTAAACAAGCTGGCTGGCATTGCCGCTCTCATGAAGCACCAGCGCCGTCGCAAAACCGTTAGTCGCAAGCTGCCTTGCCAGGTCCAGTCTCAGCCGCAGCAAATCTTCCTTGGCCATTTGCCCAAACTCGATGGTTTGCGCAAAGACGTCCAGGGCGATCAAGGGATATTTTCGTTCTGACATCCTCACACAAACAAGCTGTCCAAAAGACAGGATCAGGTAGGCCTGGCTTTTGTCTGGAGGCCGAACCGCTGTATTGGTTCTCGGGTTGGACTGGCTCACCATATTCCTGAATGTCGCCTCATCGAACGAGGGGACGCATTGCTTTGCAAACTCATAGGCATGCGGCTCACTCGTTTGCACTGTCTCAAAGACGTCGGGAATCGCCTGCGCGTACGACATAAACGATGCCAGCAGAACACATGCGGCAAATACAGGTTTTCGGCTGGCGAATTTCATGATGAATTTTCAGGGTTGATGACAGAGGCCAACGCCACGAGCCTGGACATGCTGGCGACCAGACGGGCACCCTCGGCGTCGATAGGTGGAACGATTATGCAACCCCTCCCTGAGCCAGCATCACAGTGCCCGTTCCACATAGCCATACCCTCGCACTTCGACATCGCGCCGTGGGCTGCGCCCAACCACGAAGATAACGTCTTTGGCAGCAAGCCCCTTGATGGGCTGCGCGGCAACGTTTAGCGGCAAGGCCTTGAGACCTGTTCGCTACTCCAGGAACAGGTCTTCAATCACCCCCCGCAACCATTGGTTGCCGGGGTCTGACTCAAAACGTTTGCTCCAGTGCAGAGACACCGTGAAGTCGCGCAGCGCAAACGCCGGCTCGATGATGGCGTAGCCGCCGTCGGCTGCAAAAATCTTCGCAATATTGCGCGGCATCACCACCGCCAGGTCGGTGGCCTTGACGATGGATGGCAGGACCATGAAATGTTCCGTCGTCAGGCGCAGCCGGTCCTCAAGCTGCAGCATCTGCAGGATGCGCAGGGTGTCCGAATGGGTACGCACGGCGACAAATTCAAGCTGCTGCAAAGCATCAAGCAACGCCTGGCCGCTGCGCCGCTTTCTGACAAAGGGGTGGCCCTCGCGCAGCAGCACGATGTAGCGGTCTTTGAGCAGTTGCATGCGCTGCGTGTCCTTGACTGCCGGCAAAAAGCCGAATGCAAAATCGATGCGCCCGCTGTCCAGCGCCGGGGCGATGTCACCGCTGGCCAGCGGCGTCGTCTCCACGCGCAGGCCCGGTGCCAGGCGGCGCAGCGCCACCATCAGCTCGGGCAGGAAGCGCGCCTCGCCAATATCGCTCATGTGGATGCGAAACACCTTGCGCGACTGCAGCGGCTCAAACAGCGCGGACTCATTGAGCGCCTGCTCCAGCGTCGCCAGCGCGCTGCGCACCGCGTCGGCCAGGCGATCGGCCTTGGGGGTGGGCTGCACACCCCCACCGGCAC
Organism: Polaromonas sp.; assembly: GCA_021731285.1. Taxonomy (GTDB): domain Bacteria; phylum Pseudomonadota; class Gammaproteobacteria; order Burkholderiales; family Burkholderiaceae_C; genus Polaromonas. The sequence continues at coordinate 20,870 of JAKFXR010000101.1, forward strand.
GCACAAACAGCGGGTCCTTGATCAGCAGGCGCAAGCGTGTCAGCCCCTGGCTGGCGGCGGGCTGCGTCAGGTCCATCAGCTCAGCCGCGCGGCTGACGTTGCGGGTGCGGTAAACCGCGTCAAACAGGCGCAGCAGGTTGAGGTCGATGTCTTTTATATGCATTGAATGAATATCAGATAGTCTTGTTATTTTATTGATGGATAGTTTATTGAGGCTCAAACTCGCTGATTCCCACGAAAAATAAAACCCGGAGACAGCCTTGGAAGTTTCATTCAGCAAGGAAATCGAGTCGTTGCGGCTGAAAAGCGGCGAGACTTTCCATGGCGAGGGCATTCTCGCGATCACCAAGGCCCTGCTCCAGTCCGGCGTGGCCTATGTGGGCGGCTACCAGGGCGCGCCGGTCTCGCACCTGCTGGACGTCATGGTCCAGGCCAAACCCTATATGGACGAACTCGGCGTGCATGTCGAGGCCTGCTCCAACGAAGCCTCTGCCGCCGCCATGCTCGGTGCCTCGATTCACTACCCGCTGCGCGGCGCGGTGACCTGGAAGTCGATAGTGGGTACCAACGTCGCTGCCGACGCGCTGTCCAACCTGTCCTCCCCCGGCGTGCTGGGCGGCGCGCTGATTGTGGTCGGTGAGGACTATGGCGAAGGCGCCAGCGTGATCCAGGAGCGCACCCATGCCTATGCGCTCAAATCGTCCATGTGCCTGCTGGACCCCCGGCCCGAACTCGGCAGGATGGTGGAGATGGTCGAGCACGGTTTTCGCATTTCTGAAGCGTCGAACATGCCGGCCATCCTCGAACTGCGCATACGCGCCTGCCATGTGCGCGGCAGCTTCGAATGCAAGGACAACCGGCCGCCGGCGATCTCGACCCGGCAACTGATGGAAGAACCCGCGGCCTTTGATTACGCCAAACTCGCGCATCCGCCGGTCACCTTCCGCCATGAAAAACTCAAGTTCGAGGAGCGCATCCCGGCCGCGCGGCGCTACATCGTCGAGCAACAACTCAACGAGCTGATGGACGGGCCGCGGCAGGACCTGGGGCTGATCGTGCAGGGCGGCATCTACAACTCGCTGATACGCGCGCTGCAGCAGTTCGGCCTGTGTGACGCCTTCGGCCAGAGCGAAATTCCGCTGCTGGTGCTCAACGTCACCTATCCACTGGTGCCTGAACAGGTGGCCGCCTTCGCGCTGGGCAAACGCGCGGTGCTGGTGGTCGAGGAAGGCCAGCCCGAATACATCGAGCAGGAGATCGCGACCTTTTTGCGTCGGCGTGACATCAACACGCCATTACACGGCAAGGACATGTTGCCTTCGGGCGGCGAATACTCGGTCGAAGTCGTGGCGGCTGGCATCGCCGCCTTTGTGGCGCGTTACGCCACCGACGTTGACACCACATCGGCCACCGGCTGGCTGCAGGGCAATAGCGAGCGCCGCAGTGCCGTGGGCACACAGATCGCGGCGCAGTTAAACCAGCCGCTGCCGGTGCGCCCGCCCGGCTTTTGCATCGGCTGTCCGGAGCGGCCGGTGTTTTCCGCACTCAAGCTGGCGCAGCAGGATGTCGGGCCGGTGCACATCGCGGCCGACATCGGCTGCCACGCCTTCGGCACCTTTGCGCCCTTCTCCTTCGGCCACTCCATCCTCGGCTACGGCATGAGCCTGGCGAGCCGCGCCGGTGTCTCGCCGATGATGGCGCGGCGCACCCTGTCCATCATGGGCGACGGCGGCTTCTGGCACAACGGTCTGCTGACCGGTGTGCAGTCGGCGCTGTTCAACGGCGACGACGCCGTGCTGCTGATCTTCAAGAACGGCTACACCTCGGCCACCGGCACGCAGGACATCATCTCCACGCCCAGTGATGACGCGAAGTTCAACGCCACCGACAAGCTGCAAAGCCTGACGCAGACCAACACCACCATCGAGAAAACCTTGCAAGGCCTGGGCATCCAGTGGCTGCGCACGGTGCACACCTACGAGGTGGAGGAGATGCGCCAGACGCTCAACGAGGCCTTCACCACCGACTTCAACGGGCTCAAGGTCATCATCGCCGAAGGTGAATGCCAGCTTGAGCGCCAGCGCCGCATCAAGCCCTGGCTGGCCGGCCTGCTGAAGAAGGGCAAACGCGTCGTGCGGGTGAAATACGGCGTCGATGAAGACGTCTGCAACGGCGACCACGCCTGCATCCGCCTGTCGGGCTGCCCGACGCTGACACTCAAAGACAACCCCGATCCGCTCAAGGTGGATCCGGTGGCCACGGTGATCGACGGCTGCGTCGGCTGCGGCCTGTGCGGCGCCAATGCCCATGCCGCGACGCTGTGCCCCTCGTTTTACCGCGCCGAGGTGATCCAGAACCCGAAGTGGCATGAACGGCTCCTGGGCAGTGTGCGCGGTGCGCTGGTGAGAGCGATGCAGACAGCATGACTTCCTCAAAGACTGTCATCCCGGACTCGATCCGGGATCCATCCCCCGACGAACAGCCGGCGTGTGTGTGCACGCATGGATTGCGGATCAGAGCCTGCCCCGGACTTGATCCGGGGTCCGCAATGACAAGCCAAAGCCAACGAAACCCATGAACACACAAAAGCCCATCACCCTCCTGATCTGCGCCCTCGGCGGCGAAGGTGGCGGCGTGTTGACCGAATGGCTGGTCGACATTGCACGCGCCAGCGGATTTGCCGCACAAAGCACCTCGATACCGGGTGTCGCGCAACGCACCGGCGCGACCACTTACTACCTGGAAGTTTTTCCGGTGCCGCTGGCGGCACTCGCAGGCAAACGCCCGGTGTTCAGCCTGAACCCGGTGCCCGGCGCGCTTGACGGCCTGGTCTCGTCGGAGCTGCTGGAAACTGCGCGCCAGGTTGGTAATGGCATGGCCTCGCCGCAGCGCACGCTGGTCATCAGCTCCAGCAGCCGCACCCTGACCACCGCCGAGCGCATGGTGCCCGGCGACGGCCGTACCGACAACGCACCACTGTTGCAGGCGGTGCAGGCGCAAAGCCGCGCCCTCCAGGTCTTCGACATGGGCCAGATGGCGAAAGACTGCGGCACCGTGGTCAGCGCCGTGATGCTGGGCGCCATCGCCGGCAGCGGCCTGCTGCCGTTTACACGCCAGGCCTACGAAGACACAATCCGCCACGGCGGTAAAGGTGCCGAAGCCAGTCTGCGCGGGTTTGATCGTGCGTTTGCGCAAGTCAACACCCAGCAGGCACAGGTCGATCTGGTTTCCAGTTTGCTATCAACTGAGGAGCATTCGGCGTCCGTCAGCAAAGGGCTGGATGCCGATCTGGCTCGTATCTTTCCGGCACCGGTACATGCCATGCTGGCGCTGGGCCATGCGCGCATGGTCGAGTATCAGGACTGCGACTACGCTGACCTCTATGTACAGCGCCTGCAGCAGGTGCTGCTGGCGGAGCAACTCGCCGACCCCAGCGCCACGCAGGGCTACGCCACCACGCGCGAGATGGCGCGCTGGCTGGCGCTGTGGATGGCGTTTGATGACATCGTGCGGGTCGCCGCTCTGAAAAGCAGCGCCAGCCGCTGGCGACGAGTGCACGGTGAGGTCAAGGCTGGCACAGACGACCTGCTGCAGGTCTATGACCACTTCAAACCCGGCGCGCCCGAGTTTGCCGCGCTGCTGCCGGCAGGTCTGGCCGCGCGCGTGACGCGCTGGGACCGCCAGCGCGTGGCCGCTGGCAAAGCGCCGTGGGCGCTGCCGCTGAAGGTTGGCACGCATTCGGTTTTTGGCATGCTCTCGCTGCGTCTGCTGGCCAGCCTCAAGTGGCTGCGCGTACGCGGCAGCCGTTTTGCCAGCGAGCAGGCGCTGATTGAACAGTGGCTGACCGGCGTCGTGGAGGGCACGCGGCAACACTGGCAACTGGGGCACGAGATTGCGCTGTGCGGCCGCCTGATCAAGGGGTATGGCAGTACCAACGAACGCGGCAAGGACAATTTGATGCATGTGCTGGAGCACCTGGCCACCGGTGCGTCATTCACTTCGAACGAAACACGCGCCGCAGCAATTGCCCAGGCGCGCGAGGCTGCGCTGGCAGATGAAGCCGGCAAAGCCCTGAACCAGACCCTCGTTCAGCACGGCGCGCCAGCGCGCCCGGTGAGAGCGCAACCCATCCGCTGGATGGACAACCCGCACCGCAAACCGCGCGCCGCTGCACGCCCCTGAAACCCGACTTTCGACATCAACAAAGGAGACACTACATGAGCCACACATTCCACGCCAGCCGCCGCACATTGATCGCCCTCGCGCTTGCCGCAGGCCTCGTCCCGGCCCAGGCCCTGGCGCAAACCCCTGCTGCTCCAGGACAGGCCTGGCCCTCCAAGCCGGTCCGCGTGATCGTCAACTTTCCACCCGGCGGTGCGGCAGACCAGCTCGCCCGGGCCATCGGCACGCCGCTCGCAGAAGCGCTGGGACAGCCGGTGGTGATTGAAAACCGCGCTGGCGCCAACGGCAACATCGGTGGAGAAGCCGTGGCCAAGGCCCCTGCCGACGGCTACACCCTGCTCATGAGTTCGGGCGGCATGGTGTCAGTCAACCCGCATCTCTACACAAAAATGTCCTTCGATCCTGCCAGGGACCTGGTGCCGGTTGCAGCCGCTGCACGCGTGCTGGTCTTTCTGGAGGTCAAGCCCACGCTGCCGGTGAACAACATCAAGGAGTTTCTGGCCTACATGAAGGTCAACCCCGGCAAGCTGTCTTTCGGCTCGCCAGGCAACGGGAGCTCGCCGCATCTGGCAGCAGAGATGATGAAGGCGCAAACCGGCATGTTTGCGGTACATGTGCCCTACCGCGGCGCTGCTCCTGCCATGCAGGACCTGCTGGGCGGCCAGCTCGATTTCATGTTCGACCCGGGCATCGGCCTGCAGCAGGT
>JAKFXR010000137.1 GCA_021731285.1 Polaromonas sp.
CTTCATGACCTGGTGCAACGTGAAAATCCATGATGCGGTGGGCACGTCGGCAGCACTCGGGTTTCCGATCGCGCTCGCCGGCACCCTGGGCTACATCTGGGCCGGCCAGGACATGCCGCAAATGCCGCCCGGCTCCATCGGCTACCTCTACCTGCCGGGGCTGGTGGTCGTGTCGCTGGCCAGCATCTGCACTGCGCCGCTGGGCGCGCGTACCGCCCATCGCATGGACATCCGGCCGCTCAAGAAAGTGTTTGCAGCGGTGCTGTATGTTCTCGCGGCATACTTCCTGTTGCGCTAAAACGAGCATTAATCTCTTCACACATGAAAATCGCATTCATCGGCCAGCAGGAATTCGGCAAAGTCACCCTAGAGGCTTTTCTGGCCCGCGGCGACGAGGTGGTGGGCGTGTTCTGCATGCCGGAAAAAGCCGGCGCCAAGCCGGACGTGCTGCGCGCCGCCGCGCAGGCCCGCGGCTTGCCGGTCTTTCAGTTCAGCAGCCTCAAAAGCAGCTACGCCGAGCAAGCCATGCAAGGGCTCAATGCCGACATCGGGGTGATGGCCTACGTGGTCCAGTTTGCGCCACAGGCCTTTGTGAACATCCCGCGCTGCGGCACGATCCAGTTTCACCCTTCCCTGCTGCCGCGGCATCGCGGGCCTTCATCGATCAGCTGGCCGATCGCGCTGGGCGAGACCGAAACCGGGGTCAGCATCTTCCGGCCGACGGACGGTCTCGACGAAGGTCCCATCATCCTGCAGAAGTCCTGTCCCATCGGACCGGACGAAACACTGGGTGAGCTGTACTTCAACAAACTGTTCCCCATGGGTGTGGCGGCACTGCTTGAAGCAGCGGACCTGGTGACCTCGGGCCAGCATGAAGAAAAGCAGCAGGACGAGGCGCTGGCAAGTTACGAAGGCTGGTGCCACGATGAAGAGTCGCGCATCAACTGGGCCGGCCCGGTGGACCATGTCTACAACCTGATCCGTGCCTGCAACCCTGCGCCCGGCGCCTGGACGGTGTTGAACGGCATACGCGTCTGGCTGTACGACTGCCGAAAACATCCGGTAGGGCGCTTTGCGGCGGTGCGCGGAAAACCCGGCGAGATCGCCGGCACCACCGACGCGGGCATCCTGATCAACTCACACGGCGGGCAAATCGAGGTGCTGAAATTGCGGCCGGAGGGCGGCAAAAAAATGGGCGCCAGGGACTTCATCCAGGAGTTCATGCCTCCTGCGGGTTCAAACCCTACCTGATTCGCCTGGCGCGTGGCGCAGAGGCAGATTTGGGACGGGCGGGTGCTGACAGCCTGGGCCTGGACCCAATCGTCTGCTCGATCAGGGCGGCGCCATCGGTCATCAGAAAGTTCTTGAAAGCCTGAGCCACCGGTGTCAGGCGCTTGTTCCTGCGGTGCACCACGTACCAGTGCAGCATCAGCGGAAAACCCTGCACATCCAGCACGGTGAGGCTGCCCACCTGCAGTTCGCGGCTGATGGTATGGGCTGACAGAAAACTCACCCCCATCCCGGCAATGACGGCTTGCTTGATGGTTTCGGTGCTTTTGATTTCCATGGCAATGTTGAGGTCGGCCAGATGCTCACCAAATCCCTCCTCCATGGAGTTCCAGGTGTCGGAGCCCTTCTCGCGCACCACAAACGGTTCGCGCGCCAGCCGCGACAGGGGGATCCGCTTGCGTCCGGCCATCGGGTGGTCGGGCGCCGCCACGACCACATAAGGGTGTGGCGCGAACACTTCGTTGACCGTGTCCATGTCCATGGGTGGGCGCACCATGATGGCAAGGTCGGTCAGGTTGTCGTTCAGCTGTTCCAGCAACTCCTCGCGGTTGCAGACACCGAAGTTGAGAGAGACGCCTGAATGGCGCCGTGCAAACTCCACCAGCAGGCGCGGAAAAAAATAGTCGCCCGCGCTGATCACCGCCACGTTCAGTTTGCCTCCCGAGACACCCTGGAACTGGGTCATGGTGTCTTCAAGTTCCTTGAACTGCTGGATGATGATGCGGCTCGAGTGGAGCATCTCTATCCCCGCCGGCGTGAGATGAATTTTCTTTCCCAGTTGCTCGAACAAAGGCAGTGCAACATGGTCTTCCAGTTTTTTGACCTGGATGGACACCGCCGGTTGCGTCAGATGCAGTTCTTCGGCGGCGCGGGAGAAGCTCAGGTTGCGCGCCACAGCCTCAAACACCTTGAGCTGGCGCAATGTTGCATTTTTCATACCGGCCCTTTACCCATAACCTATGAGTAATCGATGGTACCAAATGCTTCAGGGATCACTAATCATCAAAAATGCACCACCGTACGCCTGCGTCAGGGACGGACCGGCGTCGGATCCTCCCACCAGGACTCCCCAAACTGCCCCTGCAACCAGGCGACAAAGCCGCTGACCTTCGCTGGCACCAGTTGGGGCGAGGGATACACGGCATGGATTTCCTGGGATGGCAAAGTCCAGCCGTCGAGCACGGTCACGAGGGCACCACTGCGCACCGACTCATGGGCCACATACTTGGGCAAGGCAGCCACGCCCATGCCACCACGTGCCGCCACCAGCAGTGCCGACAGGTTGTTCGATCGCAGCGGCCCGCTGACGGAAACCGGGCGCGCATGGCCTTCGGCGCCGGTGAAATGCCAGCGGGCATCCCCCTGGACGGTGCTGTAGACCAGCGCATCGTGCGTGGCCATTCCGGCCGGGTCAGTGGGCGCACCGCGCTTGTGGATGTACTCGGGTGAAGCCACCACCACCCACGGGTTGATGCCGAGGTAACGCGCGCCCAGTGTCGAGTCAGCCAGCGGCCCCATGCGGATGGCCACGTCAATGCCCTGCTCGACCAGATTGACATAACCGTCTTCAAAATTGAGCTCTATCTGCAGCTTGGGGTGCTGCTGCATGAAGCGCATGACCAGCGGCACCAGCACCCGCCGGCCAAACGCCACCGAAGTGGTGATGCGCAAGCCGCCCTGCACCTGCGACTGCAGCAATGCCGCCACCGTTTCGGCCTCCTCGACATGGTGGGCAATCAGCTTGCACTTGGCGTAATACAGCGCCCCTATCTCGGTGGGCGTGACGCCACGGGTTGAACGGTGAAGCAGGCGGGAACCGAGCTGCTTTTCCAGTTGCACCACCAGCTTGGTGGCCGAGGGCTGCCCCATGCCCATGTCGGCGGCGGCCTTGCTGAAAGAGCCCAGATCCACCACACGAATGAATAGCCGGATGGCTTGAATGCGGTCCATGGGCGGAGTAGACCACGGCCGGCCTTAGCGGGCAAGCATTTATTCCAATCTGGAATAAGCGTAATGCATGAGACGGGGCTTCCGCCTGCCGACCAAGCTCGCGACCATCACCCCAACGTTCAGCAACCCTTTCAAGGAGACTTCGATGGCAAAAATGAAGGCCGCCATGGCCGCCGTTCTGGTGATGGAAAAAGAAGGCATCACGCAAGCCTTTGGCGTGCCGGGTGCGGCCATCAATCCGTTTTATTCTGCGCTGCGCGAGCGTGAGTCCATCACCCACATACTGGCCCGGCACGTCGAGGCCGCGTCGCACATGGCCGAGGGCTACACCCGCGCCAGGGCCGGCAACATCGGCGTGTGCATTGGCACCAGCGGCCCGGCAGGTACCGACATGATCACCGGCCTGTACTCAGCCATTGCCGACAGCATTCCGATTCTCTGCATCACCGGCCAGGCGCCGCGCGCCCGGCTGTACAAGGAAGACTTCCAGGCAGTGGACATCGAGTCCATCTCCAAGCCCGTGACCAAGTGGAGCGTGACCGTGCGCGAGCCAGCGCTGGTGCCCCGCTCCTTCCAGCAAGCCTTTCACCTGATGCGCTCGGGACGTCCCGGCCCGGTGCTGATCGATCTGCCGTTTGACGTGCAGATGGCCGAGATCGAATTTGACATTGACACCTACGAGCCCCTGCCGGTCTACAAGCCGGCGGCCAGCCGCAAGCAGATTGAGAAGGCACTGGACATGCTGACCGCGTCCAGCAAACCGCTGATCGTCGCCGGCGGCGGCATCATCAATGCCGATGCGTCTGCGCTGCTGGTGGAGTTTGCCGAGCTGATGGGCGTGCCCGTCATCCCGACGCTGATGGGCTGGGGCACCATCCCCGACGATCACCCGCTGATGGCCGGCATGTGCGGGCTGCAGACCAGCCACCGCTATGGCAACGCCACCATGCTGGCCAGTGACTTCGTGATCGGCATAGGCAACCGCTGGGCCAACCGCCACACCGGCTCGCCCGAGGTGTATTGCAAGGGCCGCACCTTTGTGCACGTCGATATCGAGCCGACACAAATCGGTCGTGTGTTCAATCCGGACTTCGGCATCGTCAGCGACGCCAGGGCAGCCCTGGAGTTGCTGGTACAGGTCGCCCGCGAGCGCAAGGCCGCCAAAGGCCTGCCCGACTACGGCGTATGGGCTGACCGCTGCGCAGAGCGCAAGAAACTCATGCACCGCAAGTCCCACTTCACCGAGACGCCCATCAAGCCGATGCGCGTGTACGAAGAGATGAACAAGGTGTTTCCGCGTGACACGATTTACGTGACGACCATCGGCCTGAGCCAGATCGCCGGTGCCCAGTTTCTCAACGTGTACGGTCCGCGCCAGTGGATCAACTGCGGGCAAGCCGGGCCGCTGGGCTGGACCATTCCGGCAGCGCTTGGCGTTGTGGCGGCGGACCCGACGCGTACCGTTGTCGGACTGTCGGGTGACTACGACTTCCAGTTTCTGATGGAGGAGCTCGCAGTTGGCGCGCAGTTCAACCTGCCCTATGTGCAGGTGCTCGTCAACAACAGCTACCTGGGCCTGATACGCCAGAGCCAGCGCGGCTTCGAAATGGATTACTGCGTGCAGCTGGCTTTTGAAAACCAGAACGTTCCTGAAGGCGAAGGTGATTTGCGCAGCTATGGCGTGGATCACCAGGCAGTGGTGCAGGGCCTGGGCTGTAAATCATTGCGCGTGACCGATCCCGAGAAGATCAATGACGCCATGGTCGAGGCGCAGGCCATGGCACGCAAATACCGGGTGCCGGTGGTGGTTGAGGTGATTCTCGAGAAGGTGACCAACATTGCGATGGGCACCGAGATCGACAAGATCAACGAGTTTGAAGACATCGACTGCCGCCACCCCAAGGGCCGTGAAGGCCTGGAGCTGGCCGGCCTGCTTGAATAACCTCACCAGCGATCAACAACCCATGCCCAAATTTTCCGCCAACCTCAGCATGCTCTACACCGAGCATGCATTTCTCGACCGTTTTGAACCGGCTGCAAAAGCCGGCTTCAAGGCGGTGGAATTTCTTTTCCCCTATGCCTTCACTGCTGCCGACATCAAGACCAGGCTGGACAGCCATGGCCTGCAGCTTGTGCTGCACAACCTGCCTGCCGGCGACTGGGAGGCAGGCGAACGCGGCATTGCCTGCCATCCGGACCGTGTCGAAGAATTTCGCGCTGGCGTGGCCAAGGCTGTCACCTACGCCCAGGCCCTGGGTGTAGGCCAGCTCAATTGCCTGGCTGGCAAGGCGCCTGCAGGCGCCAGCGATGCCGTTCTGCGCAAGACCTTTGTCGACAACCTGCGGTATGCGGCCGGCGAGCTCAAGAAATCCGGTCTCAGGCTGCTGATCGAACCGATCAACACCTTTGACATCCCCGGCTTTTACCTGAGCCGCACGGCCCAGGCACTGGCCATTCTTGATGAAGTCGGCGCAGACAACGCCTTCGTTCAGTACGACATCTACCACGCGCAGCGCATGGAAGGCGAGCTGGCCGCAACCATGCAAAAGAACCTGGCACGCATAGGCCATATCCAGTTGGCGGACAACCCTGGCCGCAACGAACCCGGCACCGGCGAGATCAACTACGCATTTCTGTTTGCACACCTGGACCGCATCGGATATGGCGGCTGGATCGGCTGCGAATACAAGCCAGCTGGCACGACCGATGGCGGTCTCGGATGGCGCCAACGCCTGGCCGGTTAATCAGACTACTTTCACAAGGATCACCTTCACATGACTTCTCAAGCCCTGAAAATCGGCTTCGTCGGCCTCGGCATCATGGGGACACCCATGGCTGGCCATCTGATCAAGGCCGGGCACCAGCTCTTTGTCTTCACGCTCGGCAAAATGCCGGAAGAAATTGCCAATGGCAGCGCCACGCAATGTGTGAACGCCCGCGGTGTGGCTGAACGCGCAGACATAGTTTTTGTCATGGTGCCGGACACACCGGATGTGGAGGCCGCGCTCTTCAGCCAGGACGGGATTGCTGCCGGCCTCAAGGGCGCAGCCGCAGGGGTACGCAAGGTCGTCGTCGACATGAGCTCGATCTCGCCAATCGCCACCAAGACCTTTGCCCAGAAAATCAACGCCCTGGGATGCGATTACCTGGACGCACCGGTGTCCGGCGGTGAAGTCGGCGCCAAAAATGCCACCCTGTCCATCATGGTGGGGGGACCGGATGCAGTGTTCGAGCGCGTCAAACCCCTGTTTGAAGTGATGGGCAAGAACATCACCCTCGTCGGCGGCAACGGAGACGGCCAGACAGCCAAGGTGGCCAACCAGATCATCGTCGCGCTCAACATCGAAGCCGTCGCCGAAGCCTTGCTGTTTGCCGCGCGCGCCGGCGCCGACCCTGCACGCGTGCGCCAGGCGCTGATGGGGGGGTTCGCGTCATCCAAAATTCTGGAGGTGCACGGCGAACGCATGGTCAAGCGCACCTTTGACCCTGGTTTTCGCATCGAGCTGCACCAGAAAGACCTGAACCTGGCACTGTCAAGCGCCCGCGCGCTCGGTGTGTCGCTGCCCAACACCGCCAATGCCCAGGAGCTGTTCAACTCCTGCGCAGCCCACGGCGGCAAGGCCTGGGACCACTCGGCCATGGTCCGTGCGCTGGAGAAAATGGCCAATTTCGAGATCGGGCAGAAAGTCGCCTGACAGAGTGAAAAACAGATCAGGGATGGCCTTTGCAGTTCAAAAAAAAAGCTCCTGTGGGAGCTTTTTTTATTCGATCCCAGCGCGACCTTGCCCCGCCAGAACAGCGAGGGTTCGGCAAACTTTAATACATAAGCTTTTGCTAACTAATAGCATGAAATACTTTAACTATCATTAATCGTTATTTCTTTCTATATTTGCTTCATGTCCGGTGGTTCTCTCACCGGAAAGTTCCTCCAGAGCGCACCCCATCAAGGAGAATTTCATGATCGCAACCAAGCTTGACAACACGGCCACCGACCAGGCCTGCCGCCACGCCTACAACGCCGCTTTCGCCGAACTGGGCCTGAGCTGGCACTGGGACCCCGCCACCTACGCCCGTGTGCAGGCGCAGGGCCGTGACGGGGTGCGGGCCTACCTTGAAACCGAACATTCGCACCTGCTGCGGGCCTACGATGCCGAATTTCTGGTCGAGGCCATCGAAACGACGCGCGCCCGCTGCCATGCCAGCCTGACAGGCAGTCGCGAGCGCGCCACCCCCCGCCCCAGCTGGGCCGGCGACTCCTTCAACCGCCTGACGGCTTAGCCCCATTTGCGGTCCGCGTCCAGGCGCGCACCCTGGCGCGCCGGCGTACCGGTTTGCGCCGACTGCTTTTCAACCTTGAAGGATTCGGATGTCAAACCACTGGGTACGCCTTAAAGACGGCAACACCACCCGCTTTGGAACCCTGCAGGGCGACCAGGTGAGCATCTGTGAAGGCGACATGTTTGCTGGTGCCACGCCCACGGGGCAGGTCCTGAAGCTTTCCGCCGTTGCCCTCCTGATGCCCGTGCAACCGACCAAGATCATCGCGCTGTGGAACAACTTTCGCGCGCTGGGTGAAAAACTCAAACTGGCCGTGCCGGCCGAACCTCTCTACCTGATCAAGTCCCCCAACTCCTATCTGGACCCCGGCGAGACCATCCGCAAGCCCGCCTGCGATGGCAAGGTGGTGTTTGAGGGAGAACTAGGCATCGTCATCGGCAAGACCTGCAAGGAGGTCAGCGAGGACACAGCCCTGGATCACGTGTTTGGCTACACCTGCGCCAACGACGTGACGGTCGCGGACATCCTGAATCGCGACGCATCATTTGCACAATGGGTGCGCGCCAAGGGCTTTGACACTTTTTGCCCGTTCGGTCCTGTGGTGGCCACCGGTCTGGACCCGGCGAAGCTGGTGGTCAAGACCACGCTCAACGGCGAGATCCGTCAGGACTACGCCATCAGCGACATGCGTTTTTCGGTGCAGCAGCTGGTCAGCCTGCTGTCGCAGGACATGACCTTGTACCCGGGCGATATCATCCTGTGCGGCACGTCTGTCGGCGTGGGCTCCATGAAGCCCGGCAGCACTGTCGAGGTGGAAATTGCCGGCATCGGCAAGCTCAGCAACCGGTTTGAATAGTTTTTTATTCTTGGAGCATGGTGTGAAGATAGCAATCATTGGAGCCGGGGCCATAGGCGGCTACGTCGGCGTCAAGCTGGCTTTGGCCGGCGAGGACGTCACCTTTATTGTGCGGGGAGCCAACCTGGCAGCGATCCGCAAAAACGGCATGAAACTCATCATGCACGACGGTACCGAGCATGTCGCAGACAGCGTCAAGGCCACCAACGACTACGCGCAGGCTGGCCCTCAGGACATGGTGATTCTTGCCATGAAAGCGCATCAGGTGGAGGCCGTTGCCAGAGACCTGCCCAAGCTGTTCGGCCCCGACACCACCGTGGTGACCATGCAGAACGGCATCCCCTACTGGTATTTTCACAACCATGGCGGCCCCTTCGAAGGGAGCAAGGTGCACAGCGTGGACCCCAGCGGCCTGATCACGGAGATGATTCCTCCGGACCGCGTGATCGGCTGCGTTGTCTACCCGGCCTCCGAACTGGTGGCGCCAGGCGTGGTCAGACATATTGAAGGGGACCGCTTCCCGGTTGGCGAGCTCGATGGCTCGGCCAGCGAGCGCGTCACGCGCATTTCAGAATGTTTTGCCAAGGCCGGCTTCAAGGCACCGGTTCTGGACAACATCCGCTCTGAAATCTGGCTCAAGCTCTGGGGCAACCTGACCTTCAATCCGATCAGCAGCCTGTCCCACTCCACGCTGGTGGACATCTGCCAATACCCGCTGTCGCGCGAGCTGGCTGCCAGCATGATGCGCGAAGCCCAGGAAGTGGCGCACAAACTGGGCATCGAATTTCGCGTCACTCTGGAAAAACGGATTGCCGGTGCAGAGAAGGTGGGCAAGCACAAAACATCTATGCTGCAGGACATAGAAGCGGGTCGCGCTCCGGAGATCGATGCTCTGGTGGGATCCGTGGTGGAGCTCGGTCGCCTGACCCAGACACCGACGCCGCACATCGACACTGTCTACGCGCTGGTCAAGCTGCTGGCGAGAACCATGGAAGAAGAACGCGGTCAGGTCAAACTGCAACTTGCGGCCTGAGCATGCTCCAGCCCTGCCGCGGTGCGGCAGGGTTGTGGGTCACGCGACTCATCCCTTTTTGCAGGCCCTCTGCCATCCCGGGTGCCCGATCAGGGCGCCAGGGATTTTTTCATTCCGGCGACCGCCGCCTCGGAGGGGGTGGCAAATTCGTAGGTCTTGCCAAGATCCAGCGCCTTGAGCAATGTCGGATTGGTGGTCTTGAGCGTCACGAACTGATTGGTGGCTTTTTTGACCACATCAGCGGAAACATCGGGACGCACATACAGCCCATAGCCCCAGCTCGGATTGCTGGCTGGCACGATGATCAACTGCGCCATGTGAATCCGTTCGTCGGTGCCATGGTGACTTTTCATCGTCGAACCCTGGGCGGTTTGCAAGCGCGTGATCAGGCCCACCCAGCGGTCAGCCTGCCACTGAAACGCGGCTTTGGTCGGCAGATAGCTTTGACCCAGGCCCTGCTGAGGCAACACCTCAACGACAGTGCCGCAAAAGTTTTCGGCCTTCACCAGCGCGGTGGTCACGCCGCTTTTCATGCCATAGCAGTTAACAGTCTTGAGTTTGGCCAGCACTTTTGCCTGCTGGTCGGCAGGGAGGGTTGCAAGCATGACGGGCTTGCCGTCCTTGGCGGTACCGACGTCGGCCAGAATCAAAACCGCCGACTGGATGGGGTCCATGTTGACGGCGACGGGTCGATAGCCCGAAGCGAGGCCGACCACCGGATTTCCATAAATCCAGCAGGGAGGAACCGGCCGCTTGATGGCTGTCAGAACATCCTGCGTTTCGCGGATGTTCAGGACAGGTGACACGGACAGTCCGGAAGGCTTGACGAAACTGATCAACTCACTCGTGGCACTCTCCGTCTGGGACGTACCCTCACCGCGAATGACCTGGGGATTGAGGTACAGGCCTCCTTCGCACGTCTGCGCTTGAGCGGACAGGCTGCAAAGGAAGAGGAACGACAACAGCAAAGAACTTTTCATGGCTTTACCTTTCAAGCATGGCAGAAAAATCGCCGCCCCTCCTGGAAGTACGGCCTCTCGAATTCATGGTACGGGGTGGTTGCAGTTTTCCGACTAGGGACATACGTTATCCCCTCGTGATCCAGGAGCCGTAGCATGCTCCGGAAAAACCCTTGAGAGGGTGAAATGTTGAGCAAACTTGACCCCCGTCAAGAGTTTTTTGCCCCATTGGTAAGACCATGCGCTTGTGATACGTTCCGGCTAGGGAATCAGTAAAAAAGTTCTAGTCAAAACAGAGTTACCAAACACCAGGAGACAACGTGATGAAAAGCAAATTTTCAGGCCTCAGGAACAAGGTGGCCATAGCCACGATGGGAACCATTGCAGCAGCAGTGCTGGCGATGGCCCCGGCGCATGCAGCATGGGAGCCAACCAAGCCAGTCGAATTTGTCGTCCCCGCAGGCACCGGTGGCGGCGCTGACCAGATGGCCCGTTTGATGCAGGGCATCGTCATCAAGCACAAGCTGATGAAAGAGCCGCTGATCGTGGTGAACAAGTCCGGCGGCGCTGGCGCTGAAGGCTTTCTCGAAGTCAAGGGTGCAAAGGCTGATCCGCACAAGATCATCATCACATTGTCCAACCTGTTCACCACCCCGCTGGCGACAGGTGTGCCTTTCAACTGGCGTGACATGACTCCCGTGTCCATGATGGCGCTGGACCAGTTTGTGCTGTGGGTCAATGCCGAGAGCCCGCACAAGACCGCCAAGGACTATTTGGCTGCCACCAAGGCTGCAGGCCCAAGCAAAGTCAAGATGGGTGGCACCGGCTCCAAGCAGGAAGACCAGATCATCACCGTCGGCATTGAGCAGGCCACCGGCACCAAGTTCATCTACATCCCGTTCAAGGGCGGCGGTGAAGTCGCTGTGCAGCTTGTCGGCAAACATATCGACTCGTCTGTGAACAATCCGATCGAAGCCGTTGCGCAATGGCGCGCCGGTCAGCTTCGGGCACTTTGCGTGTTTGATGAGAAGCGCATGAGCTACAAGACCAAAGTGACCGACACCTTGTCCTGGGCGGACATTCCGACCTGCAAAGAGGCTGGCGTCCCCACCGACTACACCATGCTCCGCGGCATTTTCATGGCACCAGGCGTGTCCAAAGACCAGCTCGACTTTTACGTCACGCTGCTCAAGAAAATCCGCGACACGCCTGAGTGGAAAGACTATATGGAAAAAGGCGCGTTTAACCAGACAAGCATGTCTGGCGACGAATTCGCGAAGTGGCTGGGCAGCGCCGAGCAACGTCATCGCGAACTGATGAAAGAAGCCGGCTTCATCGCCAAGTAAGTACAAACCCGCGCCAGCGGGGTCTCATTGCGGGCCGGCGCTCTGCCGGCCCGCCATTCAATCACCGTCCGCCCCTTCCGGGCGTTCAATTCAGCGGGAGTTCCTCATGGAGCCAAAACAAGAATCCGGCATGGAGCAGCGCGCGGGCGTCGCCACCAATGTCATTGAGGCCATCGTCGCCTTCTGCATCGTCATCATGGGGATCGTGGTCCTTCAGGGCAGCCGCGCGCTGGGATCCGGCTGGACCACCGACGGCCCCGGCTCTGGCTATTTTCCGTTTTACATCGGGATCATCCTCTGTATCTCGGGCGCAGGCACCCTGTATCAGGCGCTGTTCGGAAAAAACAAAAACACCGAGGTCTTTGTCGACAGTGAGCAGCTCAAACGCGTGCTTTCAGTGTTGATTCCGGCGGTTGTGTATGTGCTCGTAGTCCAGTTTCTCGGCCTGTACGTCGCTTCTGTGGTCTACATCGCCCTGTTCATGATCATCCTCGGCAAGTTCTCGCCCATCAAGAGCGTGATCACCTCGGTGGCCGTGATCGTGCTGTTTTTCTTCATGTTCGAGGTCTGGTTCAAGGTGCCGTTGTTCAAAGGCCAATTCAACCCCCTCGGCTTCCTTGGCTACTGAGCCATACCACCTGCCTCAAGCCCACTGAATAATTAATGACCGGATATTGACATGGAAGAACTAAACTCCCTTTTTCACGGATTCGCCGTCATCATGACGCCGATGAACATCCTGCTGATGTTCGTGGGCATCATCCTTGGCGTGCTGATCGGCGTGCTGCCCGGACTGGGTGGCGCCAACGGCGTGGCCATTCTGCTGCCCCTGACGTTCACGATGTCGCCAACGTCGGCCATCATCATGCTGTCGTGCATTTATTGGGGTGCCCTCTTTGGAGGCGCGATCACCTCGATTTTGTTCAACATACCGGGTGAACCCTGGTCGGTGGCCACCACCTTCGACGGCTACCCGATGGCACAAAACGGCCAGGCCGGAGCAGCCCTCACTGCGGCCTTCACCTCGTCCTTCATAGGTGCCTTCGTCGCAGTGGTGATGATCACCTTCCTCGCACCCCTGGTCGCCAAGTTCGCGCTCAAGTTCGGACCGCCCGAGTTCTTCGCGGTGTACCTCCTGACCTTCTGCAGTTTTGTGGGCATGGGCAAAGGCTCCCCGTTCAAGATTCTGGCTTCCATGGCCATCGGTTTTGCCCTGGCCGCTGTGGGTATGGACACGGTAACCGGCCAGTTGCGCCTGACCTTTGGCATCCCGGACCTGATGCGTGGTTTCGACTTCCTGATCGCAGTGATCGGCCTGTTCGGCATCGGCGAAATCCTGCTGTCCATGGAAGAAGGACTGGCTTTCTCAGGGAAAAGCGCCAAGATTGATCCGAAAGTTGTGCTGGAAACGTGGAAAAAGTTGCCCAAATACTGGGTTACGTCGATCCGCAGCTCCCTGATCGGCATCTGGATGGGCATCACGCCTGGCGGCGCCACACCTGCTTCGTTCATGAGCTACGGCCTGGCCAAGAAAATGTCCAAAAACGGAGGCAACTTCGGCAATGGCGAAATCGAGGGCGTGATCGCTCCCGAGACGGCAGCCCATGCTGCGGGTACCAGCGCCCTGCTTCCCATGCTGGCTCTGGGCATTCCCGGTTCGCCAACGGCAGCCGTGCTGCTGGGCGGTTTGTTGATCTGGGGCCTGCAGCCTGGGCCCCTTCTGTTTGTCGAGCAAAAAGACTTCGTCTGGGGCCTGATTGCCAGCATGTACCTGGGCAACCTGGTGGGCCTGATCGTCGTGCTGACGACGGTGCCACTGTTTGCCTCCATCTTGCGGATTCCGTTTTCAATCATTGCGCCTGTGATTGTGGTGATCTGCGCGATTGGCGCCTACACCGTCCACAACGCGATGCTGGACATCTGGTTCATGATGCTGTTCGGTGTGATTGGCTATCTGTTCAAGAAGCTGGACTATCCACTTGCCCCTCTGGTGCTGGCGCTGGTGCTCGGCGACAAGGCTGAGGACTCGTTCCGCCAGGCCATGCTGGTTTCGCAAGGCGAGGTCTCCATCATGTGGTCCAACCCCCTGGTAGGCGGCATTTCGACCCTGGCTGTGATCCTGTTGCTCTGGCCGCTGATTTCACGGGTGCTGGCTTTGATCCGCCCTCCCAAACCCAAAGAGTTCGCTGCGGAACAGCCTGTCGATTGACATGGACAGACAAAAAAAGGCGGCCGAGGCCGCCTTTTTTTTACCCGTACCGGCTTGTCCCGTCACAAGCCAGGGGAAAGTGGGCCTAGATTTTCCCGCGCTGCTTGAGGCGGCTGAGGGTTTCCGCCGACAAATTGAGGTAGGAGGCCAGTTCTTTCTTCGGGATGCGGTCAAACAACTCGGGGTGCTTGCGCAGAAAACGCTTGACCCGCCCCGGCGCATCAAGCAGATGCAAAGTGATTGTGTGGGCCATGATTTCACTCATCAGGCGCATCACGTAGTACTCGAAAGAATGCTTGATCTCGTTGTGGCGCTCCAGAAAAGCCACCCAGTCCGTCAGCGGCAATTTGGCCACCCTCACCTTGGTTACACACACCGTGCTGTAAGGCGTAGGCGTTCCAAGTCGCCAGGCCGCGTAGCTGGTCTCCATGTCGCGCTCATCGGCAAAACGCAGGATCATCTCTTTGGCCTCCTGGTTGGTGACCACCCGTTTGAGGATGCCTTCGAGGATGAAATACTGCTCCATCTCATGCGCACCCTGAAGCGACAAGGTGTCGCCTTTCTGGCAATCGACGATCACCAGATGCGCCTCCAGCTCTGCACTTTGCTGCGCGCTTATTCCCTTGAGGACGAGGTTCTGCCCCAGCTGAACGCGAATGACATTTTTCTCAGGATGGTTTTGTACGGACAGCATGGATTCGCAGGGTTGGGCAAGACGCAGGATTCAATCGTTCTGGCGCCGCCAAATACAACGAAAATTGACCGTGGTCAATAGAGAAACCCGAATCGATTCCTATGATACCTCGACGGTGCAAAACACCTGCTCCGCACAAGATTGGGGCAGAAAACTCCCGGCAAAAAGGGCTGACCCAGGTCGGCGGTTTTTCCAGGGCACCGGTTCTTCCCGGCCACGTTGCCAAATTCTTATCGAAGTCAAAACGAAGAGACATTCATCATGACAAACGACACTCCATCGCAGGAACAAATTGACGGGTTTCAACTTGTCATCGATGCCCTGAAGCTCAACGGCATTGACACGATCTTCGCGCTCCCCGGCATCCCCATCACCGACCTGACCCGCAAGGCCCAGGCCGAGGGCATCCGCATGATCTCCTTCCGTCATGAGCAGCACGCAGGCAACGCCGCCGCCGCCGCCGGCTTCCTGACGCAAAAACCCGGCATTTGCCTGACCGTGTCGGCCCCGGGTTTCCTCAACGGCCTCACCGCCCTCGCCAACGCCACCACCAACTGCTTCCCGATGATCCTGATCAGCGGCTCCAGCGAGCGCGAGATTGTCGATCTGCAGCAAGGTGACTACGAGGAAATGGACCAGTTGGCTATCGCCAAGCCCCTGTGCAAGGCAGCTTTCCGCGTGCTCCACGCAGAAGACATTGGTGTTGGCATCGCCCGTGCCATCCGCTCTGCGCTGTCCGGCCGTCCAGGCGGCGTGTATCTGGACCTGCCAGCCAAGTTGTTCGCCCAGAGCATTGACGCTGCAGTCGGCAAACGGTCGCTCATCAAGGTGGTGGACGCCGCACCGCGCCAGCTTCCGGCCCCCGAGTCGGTTCAACGCGCTCTCGATCTGCTCAAAACAGCCAAACGCCCTCTGATCATTCTTGGCAAGGGCGCCGCCTACGCCCAGTGCGACGCGGACATCCGCGCATTGATCGAAAAAACCGGCATACCCTACCTGCCAATGTCCATGGCCAAAGGCCTGTTGCCCGACACCCACGCGCAGTCCGCCTCTGCAACCCGTTCCCACGTGCTGGCTGAAGCCGACGTCGTGATGCTGGTGGGTGCGCGCCTGAACTGGCTGCTCTCGCACGGCAAGGGCAAAACCTGGGGCACACCGGCTTCCAAGCAATTCATCCAGATCGACATCTCTCCGACCGAAATGGACAGCAACGTACCCATCGCGGCCCCGCTGGTCGGCGACATCGGCTCCTGTGTCGCGGCCCTGCTGGCTGGCCTGGGCTCCAAATGGGCCAAACCACCGGTTGAATGGACCCAGGGCATCACCGAGCGCAAGGAAAAAAACCAGGCCAAGATGGCCGCAACACTGGCGCTGAACCCGCCAACGATGAACTTCCACAGTGCGCTCAACGTCATCCGCAACACGGTCAAGGCCCGTCCGGACGCGATTGTGGTCAACGAAGGCGCCAATACCCTGGACTTCGCGCGCAGCATCGTCGACATGTACGAGCCACGCAAGCGGCTGGACGTGGGCACCTGGGGCATCATGGGCATCGGCATGGGCTTTGCCGTCGCCGCGGCTGTTGTCACTGGCAAGCCGGTGATCGCCATAGAAGGTGACAGCGCTTTCGGCTTCTCGGGCATGGAAGTCGAGACTATCTGCCGCTACAACCTGCCGGTTTGCGTGATTGTTTTCAACAACAACGGCATCTACAAGGGCACCGACGTCAACCCGCTGGGCGGCGATGTTGCGCCCACCGTATTTGTCAAGAATGCCCGCTATGAGATGATGATGCAGGCCTTTGGCGGCGTGGGTGTTGTGGCCAACACTCCCGCTGAACTCGCCAAGGCACTGGACGAGGCGGTCGCCTCCGGCAAGCCTACCCTCATCAACGCCATCATCGATGAAACAGCCGGCACAGAAAGCGGCCGGATCACCAGCCTGAACCCCCAAAGCGCCAAAAAGAAGTAATCCCCGTCCAATTTAGGAGAAATCAAAATGAGCAACAAACCCCTCAAAGGCATCAAGATCATCGACTTCACGCACGTGCAGGCCGGCCCTGCCTGCACGCAGATGCTGGCCTGGTTCGGCGCCGACGTCATCAAGGTCGAGCGACCTGGCTCCGGTGACGTCACCCGAGGCCAGTTGCGTGACATCGAAGGCGCTGACGCGCTGTACTTCACCATGCTCAACAGCAACAAGCGGGGCCTGACGCTGGACACCAAGAAGCCCGAAGGCAAGGCCATCCTGGAAAAACTCATCAAGACAAGTGACGTCCTGGTTGAAAATTTCGGCCCGGGCGCGCTGGACCGCATGGGGTTTACCTGGGAACACATCCAGTCCCTCAACCCCAAAATGATTCTGGCATCCGTCAAGGGTTTCTCTGACGGCCACCACTACGAAGACCTGAAGGTTTACGAAAACGTGGCCCAGTGCGCAGGCGGCGCAGCGTCCACCACCGGCTACTGGAAGGGCGAGAACTCAGGTCCCACCATTTCCGCTGCGGCTTTGGGTGACAGCAATACCGGCATGCACCTGGCCATCGGCATTTTGACAGCCTATATTGGCCGCCAGCAGACCGGCAAGGGCCAGAAGGTCGCCGTGTCCATGCAGGACAGTGTGCTCAACCTGTGCCGCGTCAAAATGCGCGACCAGTTGCGTCTGGACAACCTGGGCTACCTGGAAGAGTACCCGCAATACCCGCATGAAATGGAAGCCTTCAAGGACGGCGTGGTGCCGCGTGGCGCCAATGCCGGCGGTGGCGGACAACCCGGCTGGATTCTGAAATGCAAGGGTTGGGAGACCGATCCCAACGCCTACATCTATTTCACCGTGCAGGGCCACGCCTGGGAGCCAATCTGCGACGCATTGGGCAAACCCGAGTGGAAAACCGACCCCGCCTACACCACGGCCAAAGCACGCCAGCCGCACATCATGGACATCTTCGCCACGATTGAAGCCTTCATTGCTGACAAGACCAAGTTCGAAGCCGTGGACGTCTTCCGCAAGTTTGATATTCCCTGCGCGCCTGTGTTGTCGATGAAGGAGCTGTTGCATGACAAATCCCTGCGCGCCAGTGGCTCCATCGTTGAAGTACCGCACAAAGTGCGCGGTAGCTACTTCACCGTGGGCAGCCCGATCAAGTTCTCTGACACCAAGCCTGAAGTAACGGCATCGCCCCTGCTGGGCGAACACACCGACGAAGTTCTGGCCGAGCTGGGTTACAGCAAGGACGAAATCGCCGCCATGCACACTGCGAAAGCGGTGTGACCTGAGTCATCTGACTCACCGGTCTTGACGACAGAAAATACGGCGTTCAGGTTGAGCGCCGTATTTGTTTGAGGGGCAGGCCAGCACATTTGCCAGCACCAGGAGTAAGCCATGCAAGCAGCCATTGATTTTCGCCAACTCGTAGAAGCCGTTGGTGACGCCGTCGTGGCGTCCGACGCCAGCGGGGCGATCACCCTGTGGAACCCGGCTGCCGAGCGCATGTTCGGATTCACACAGGCCGAGGCCCTGGGCCAGTCGCTCGACATCATCATTCCGCAGCGTCAGCAGCAGCGCCATTGGGACGGGTACCACAAGACCATGGCCACGGGACAGACCCGCTATGGCAATGACGTGCTGCGTGTCCCCGCTGTGCACAAGGACGGCCATGGGCTGTCCATCGCATTTACCGTTGCCCTGCTGTTCACGGCGGACAAAAAGGTATCGGCCATTGTGGCGGTGATACGCGACGAAACCAGCCGTTTTGCCGAAGAGCGTGGGCTGAAAAAGCGGCTGACCGAGCTTGAAATGCAACTCGCCCCTGCGGGCAAGGCTTCCTGAGAGGCCCGGGAGCGGGCACACGCGTGATTAACATGGGGGTTGAGCCGGCCCCCGCCTGTTGGGTGGCAGGTATAAACAAACCATTCCAACTTCCAGGCAGGATTTTTTCATGAGCAAAGCGTTAGACGGGGTCCGTATCCTTGATTTCACCCATGTCCAGTCGGGTCCGACCTGCACCCAGTTGCTGGCCTGGTTCGGTGCCGACGTCATCAAAGTGGAGCGCGCTGGTGAAGGCGACGCAACACGCGGCCAGTTGCGGGACATCCCCGGGACGGACAGCCTGTATTTCACGATGCTCAACCACAACAAGCGTTCCATCACGCTGGACACCAAAAAGCCCAAGGGCAAGCAGGTACTGGACGAGCTCATCAAGACCTGCGACGTACTGGTCGAGAATTTCGCACCCGGTGCGCTGGACCGCATGGGCATCACCTGGGACCACATCCAGAAGCTCAACCCGCGCATGATCGTTGCATCGGTCAAGGGCTTTGGCCCCGGGCCGTACGAAGACTGCAAGGTGTATGAGAACGTCGCCCAGTGCGCGGGCGGATCGGCCTCGACCACCGGCTTTGACGATGGCCCACCCATGGTCACGGGTGCCCAGATTGGCGACAGTGGCACCGGGCTGCACCTGGCCCTGGGCATCGTCGCCGCCCTGTACCAGCGCAACAGCACGGGCCGCGGCCAGAAGGTGCTGGCACCCATGCAGGACGCCGTTCTTAACCTGTGCCGTGTCAAGCTGCGCGACCAGCAGCGCCTGGAGCGTACCGGCACCATGCACGAATACCCGCAATACCCGGACGGCAAGTTCGGCGAAGCGGTTCCGCGCGCGGGCAATGCCTCCGGTGGCGGCCAGCCCGGCTCCATTCTCAAGTGCAAAGGCTGGGAGACAGATCCCAACGCCTATATCTACTTCATCACCCAGGGCGCCGTGTGGCCAGCCGTGTGCAAGGTGATTGGCGAAGAGGGCTGGATCGACGATGAAGCCTTTGCCACGCCGGCAGCACGATTGCTGCATCTGAAGCCGATCTTTGCACGCATCGAGCAGTGGACCATGACCAAAACCAAGTTCGAGGCCATGGACATCCTCAACAAATACGACATTCCCTGCGGCCCCATTCTTTCGATGAAAGAAATCGCTGAGGAGCCTGCCCTACGCGCCACCGGCACCATCGTTGAAGTCGACCATCCAACCCGCGGCAAGTACCTGACCGTGGGCAATCCCATCAAGCTGTCGGACAGTGCGACTGAGGTCACGCGTTCTCCCCTGCTGGGCGAACACACGGACGAGGTTCTGGCGCAATTGGGCTTCAGCGCAGATTACATCACCGAGCTGCGCAGCGAACGCGTCATCTGAACCGCACAGCCCTTCCGACCCCGTCGTCAGCAAGTTACAGCAAGCCCCCATGAACTATCCCGTCATCCCCATCGCCGTCCTGGAGGTCGCCTCCAAGCAGCGCAAACGCCAGGCTCCCAAAGGTCGTCGCGTTGACCCCACCGCACTGGCTGATGTCCAGCGCCTGCTGGGCACCGAGTCCCGCCAGGCCGATTTGCTGATTGAACATCTGCACAAGATCCAGGACCATTTTGGCCACCTGTCCGCTGGGCACCTGGCAGCGCTCGCGCAGGAAATGCGCATGGCGCAGACGGAGGTGTATGAAGTCGCCACCTTCTACCACCACTTTGACGTGGTCAAGGAAGGCGAAGACGCGCCGGCGGCACTCACCGTGCGGGTGTGTGACGGCTTGTCCTGTGAAATGGCGGGGGCGCGCGATCTGCTGGATCGCCTGCCTGCCCTGCTGGGCCGGGAAGTGCGGGTCATTGCGGCACCCTGTATCGGCCGCTGCGAGCAGGCGCCGGCAGCGGTGGTCGGGCAAAACCCGGTGCCCAACGCCACCTGCGAAGCCGTGATGGCCACCGTTGCGGCCAAGGCCAGCACACACACACCAGAGAGCTACACCAACTTCTCCGACTACCAAAGCAAAGGTGGCTACGCGCTGCTCAAGCAGTGCGTCTCCGGAGAGCGCGACGTCGAGTCGGTGCTCAAGACCATGGAAGACTCAGGCCTGCGCGGCCTCGGTGGCGCGGGCTTCCCGTCAGGGCGCAAATGGCGCATTGTGCGCGCCGAGGCAGGCCCGCGGCTGATGGCGATCAACATCGACGAGGGCGAACCGGGCACCTTCAAGGACCGGGTCTACCTTGAGCGTGATCCGCACCGCTTTCTCGAAGGCATGCTGATTGCTGCCTGGGCAGTCGGCATAGAGAAAATCTATATTTACCTGCGCGACGAATACCACGGTTGCCGGGCCATCCTGGAAACCGAACTCGACAAACTGCGCAAAGCTCCACCCATGGCCGGCATGCCCGACATCGAGCTGCGCCGTGGTGCGGGCGCCTACATCTGCGGTGAAGAGTCGGCGATGATCGAGTCCATTGAAGGCAAGCGCGGCATGCCGCGCCTGCGCCCGCCCTATGTGGCGCAAGTGGGCCTGTTTGGCCGGCCGACGCTGGAGCACAATTTTGAGACCCTTCACTGGGTGCGCGACATTCTTGAGAAAGGCAGCGACTGGTTTGCATCCCATGGCCGCCATGGCCGCAAGGGCCTGCGCTCGTTCTCGGTCTCTGGCCGTGTCAAAAACCCCGGCGTCAAACTGGCGCCCGCAGGGATCACCATTCAGGAACTGATCGACGAGCATTGCGGCGGCATGCTGGACGGGCACAAGCTGTACGCCTACCTGCCCGGCGGCGCTTCGGGCGGCATCCTGCCGGTGAGCCTGAACAACATCCCGCTGGACTTCGACACCTTGCAACCCTACGGTTGTTTCATCGGTTCAGCCGCAGTGATCGTGCTGTCCGACAAAGACACGGCCAGCGATGCAGCGCGCAACATGATGCGTTTCTTTCATCACGAGTCCTGCGGCCAGTGCACCCCTTGCCGCGTCGGCACGGCCAAAGCAGCGCACCTGATGGAGCAGCCCAAGTGGGACCTCCCACTGCTGGCAGACCTGTCGCTGGTGATGCGCGATGCGTCCATTTGCGGCCTGGGCCAGGCAGCCCCCAACCCCATGGATTGCGTAGTCAAGTACTTTCCGCAAGAACTGTGAGCCCCCACGCTTGTCACTTCGTGTACTGCGCTGCCCCCCGAGGGGGCGCTGCGCCTGCGGCCCCGGCTGGCGAAGAGTGCCCGCTTCGCGCGCCTTGGCCCGCGCGGCCGACTTCGAGGAACTGTGAAATTTAAGGACTTCTCATGAACGCAATTACCCGACAAGAACTCGCCGAACTCGACGCGCCACTCGTGAGCTTCAGCCTGAACGGCCGCGAAGTCACAGGCCGGTCCACCGAGACCCTGCTGCAGGTAGCCAAGCGCGAAGGTGTGGAGATCCCGCATCTGTGCTTCATGGAGGGCCTGGAGGCTGTCGGCAACTGCCGCTCCTGCATGGTGGAGATCAATGGTGAACGCGTGCTGGCGCCCTCCTGCTGCCGCAACCCGACGTCCGGCATGAAAGTCGTGACTGACAGCGAGCGCGCCGTGGCATCGCAAAAAATGGTACTTGAGCTGCTGCTGTCGGACATGCCCGAGAAGGAATACACGCGCGACAACGAGGTGGACCAGTGGGCCGCAAAAATCGGCGTCGGAAAGCCGCGTTTTGAGGCCCGGCAGCAGGTCCGCCAGGACCTGACCCACCCCGCCATCGCCGTCAACCTCGACGCCTGCATCCAGTGCACCCGCTGCCTGCGCGCCTGCCGCGACGAGCAGGTCAACGACGTGATCGGACTGGCCTTTCGCGGTGACCAGGCGAAGATTGTTTTTGACATGGACGACGCCATGGGCGCATCCACCTGCGTGGCTTGCGGCGAGTGTGTGCAGGCCTGCCCCACCGGCGCGCTGATGCCGGCGCGTGAAGCCGCACTGAACGTGCCCGACAAGCAGGTCGAGTCGGTCTGCCCGTACTGCGGCGTTGGCTGCCAGCTCACCTACAACGTCAAGGACGACAAGATTGTGTTTGTCGAAGGCCGCGACGGGCCTGCCAACCACGGCCGCCTGTGCGTCAAGGGCCGCTACGGCTTTGACTACGCCCACCATCCACAGCGCCTGACCAAACCCCTGATCCGTCGCGAAGGCATGCCCAAAACCGGCGACTTCACCATGGACCCCGACCGCGTGATGGACGTGTTCCGCGAAGCCACCTGGGAAGAAGCGCTGGAGTTTGCGGGCGGCAAGCTGGCCGCCATCCGCGACCAGTACGGCAAAAAATCCCTGGCCGGTTTCGGCTCGGCCAAAGGCAGCAACGAAGAGGCCTACCTCTTCCAGAAACTGGTGCGCACCGGCTTTGGCAGCAACAACGTGGACCATTGCACACGCCTGTGCCATGCCTCGTCGGTTGTGGCCCTGCTCGAAGGCATAGGCTCGGGCGCAGTCTCCAACCCGGTGATGGATGTCACCAAGGCAGATGTGGTCGTCATCATCGGCGCCAACCCCACCGTCAACCACCCGGTTGCCGCCACCTGGATCAAGAACGCCGTCAAAAACGGCACCAAGCTGATCGTGATGGATCCGCGCCGCTCGGACCTGACCCGCATGGCGCACCGTCACCTGCAGTTCAAGCCCGACACCGATGTGCCCATGCTCAACGCCATGATGAACGTCATCGTGACCGAGGGCCTGGTCGACCAGGCTTTCATCGACGATCGCACCATCGGCTACGACGAGTTGCGCAAGAACGTCGAAGGCTACACGCCCGAGTTGATGGCACCCATCTGCGGCATCGACGCCGAAACCCTGCGCTACGTCGCCCGGCTGTTCGCCACATCCAAAGGGTCCATGATCCTGTGGGGCATGGGCGTGTCGCAGCACGTGCATGGCACCGACAACGCCCGTTGCCTGATCGCCCTGTCGCTGATGACCGGCCAGATCGGCCGCCCCGGTACCGGCCTGCACCCCCTGCGTGGCCAGAACAACGTGCAAGGCGCGTCCGACGCAGGCCTGATCCCCATGATGCTGCCCGACTACCAGCATGTCAGCAACGAGGCGGTTCGCAGCAGTTTCGAAAAGGCCTGGAAGGTTCCGGCGGGTTCGCTGGACGCCACGCCCGGTCTGACCGTCGTGGAGGTCATGCACGCCATCAAGAAAGGCGGCATTCGCGGCATGTATGTGCAGGGCGAAAACCCCGCCATGTCCGACCCCGACGCCAACCACGCCCGGGAAGCCCTCGCCGCGCTGGATCATCTGGTGGTGCAGGACATCTTCCTGACGGAGACCGCTTACCTGGCCGACGTCATCCTGCCGGCCAGCGCCTTCCCTGAAAAGGACGGCAGTTTCACCAACACCGACCGGCTGGTGCAAATGGGCCGCAAGGCCATCAACCCGCCAGGCAACGCCAAACAGGACCTGTGGATCATCCAGGAGATCGCGAACAAGCTCGGATGTGGCTGGAACTACAAGCATGTGAGCGAAGTTTTCGACGAGATGCGCCACACCATGCCCAGCATTGCCGGCATCACCTGGGAGCGGCTGGACCGCGAGCATTCGGTCACCTACCCCTGCATGAAGGAAGGCGACCCCGGCCAGTCCGTGGTGTTTGTCGATGACTTCCCGCGCGAAAGTGGTCGCGCCAAATTTGTGCCTGCCGACATCATCCCCGCCAACGAGCGCCCGGACACCGAGTACCCGATGGTGCTGATCACCGGGCGCCAGCTCGAGCATTGGCACACGGGCAGCATGACCCGTCGCGCCACCATCCTTGACGCCATAGAGCCCGATCCAGTGGCTTTGGTGCACCCGCTGGACCTGGCGGCCCTGGGCGGCAAGCCCGGTGACGTGGTCACCATCGCGTCACGCCGCGGAGAAGTCGCGCTGTATGCCCGGGCCGACGAGAGCTCGCCACGCGGCGCGGTCTTTGTGCCCTTCTGCTACTACGAGGCGGCCATCAACAAGCTGACCAATGCTGCGCTGGACCCCTTCGCGAAGATCCCGGAGTTCAAGTACTGCGCCATCCGTGTGAGCCTGGGCGGCGAGCCACCGCTGCAGCAGGGCTTCGGCGGCGGTCTGGCGCTGGAAAACTCAATAGCTGCCAGCGCCGCCTGACGCAAAGCCGGTCGGGCCAGACCAGGCCGGCGTCAGTCACTGAAAACCGGAATGCGGGCGTTGGCCAGGGGTCGATAGCCCGCGTTCACGCGGAAGCAGGCATCAAATCGGCCTTGCGCCCTTAAAGCGCGGGAAGCAGCCGCTACTATTTCAATAGCAATCGCAGCGCCGGGACAGGCATGGGCGCCTGCGCCAAAACCCATGCTGCGGCGGCCGGCACGCCCCGGGTCAAACACATCGGGCTGCGGATTGAGGGCCTCGTCGCGGTTGGCGCTGGCCAGCACCAGCAGAACCGCCTCACCGGCTTGCACCGGCTGCCCTGCCAAAGTCAAAGGCGCAGCCGCAAAGCGGCGTGTGTTCTGAATGGGCGCGCAATAGCGCTCGACCTCGGCTACAAACTCCCGCATGGCCGCCGGCGAATCGTCTGCCGCGCGGCCTGCCTCCGGATGCCGGGCAAGCATCAAGGCGGTGTGGCCCATCAATCCCGCCGTGGCATCCAGCGACTGCTGCATGAAAGCGATGCGGTTGGCGGCTTGAACCGTCGACAGGCCGAGCGCCCTCCCCTGCTCCATCAGGGCCTGCGCGGCCACGCCGCCCAGCGCGACAGCCTGCACAAGAGCACCGGGAG
>JAKFXR010000038.1 GCA_021731285.1 Polaromonas sp.
CCCAAAAACTCCGCAGACAGCAGGGTCGCCTTTTCTTTTGCTTACTTTTCTTTTGGCGACGCAAAAGAAAAGTGAGTTGCCGCCGGGCAACCCCCGGCAAGCAGGCGCACCACCAACGCAAGAGATAGAGAAGACATGGATCCCGGGTCAAGCCCGGGATGACACAGTACGGGTTCGGGACGACAGGCGGAGAGCTTGGCACCCGCCCGAACGTATGATCCCTCCAACCGCATGGAGACAAGCATGACCACAAGATACCCTTCCCCCGACCTCAACACCCTCCCCGAAGACATCAAGGCAAAAATCCTGGAGGTGCAGGAAAAATCCGGCTTCATTCCCAACGTGTTTCTGGCGCTGGCGCGCCGCCCCGCAGAATGGCGCGCCTTTTTCGCCTACCACGACGCCCTGATGCTGCGCGAAGAGTCCAGCCTCACCAAAGGCGACAGGGAGATGATCGTCACCACCACCAGTGCGGCCAACAACTGCCTGTACTGCGTGGTGGCGCACGGTGCGATTTTGCGGATTTATGAGAAAAAGCCGCTCGTTGCGGACCAGGTGGCGGTGAACTACCGCAAGGCCGACATCACACCGCGCCAGCGCGCCATGCTGGACTTTGCGATGAAGGTTTGCCTGACGTCCCACGAGATTGAAGAGGCCGACTTTGCCGCGCTGCAGGCCCACGGCTTCAACGATGAAGACATCTGGGACATCGCCGCCATCACGGCCTTCTTCGGCCTGTCCAACCGCATGGCCAGCTTCAGCAACATGCAGCCCAATCCGGAGTTCTACCTTCTGGGACGCGTGCCCAGGCAGAAATAATTGCTATTATTTATATAGCAAACTAGTCTCGCCACCAAAGGGCAGAGTGCCGATTTTGTTCTGAAAGTTCAGCACTTCCCTAGGTGACGAGCGCGCGCACCCAGTCGGGCAGGTTGGCGGCCTTCTGGCTCGGAAAGTCCACCCAGATGGTGGTGGCGCCACCGGCCGCGTAAATCACGCCGGGCTCATCGGCGCGCTCCATAGTGCCCCAGGTCTCAAAGGTGGTGCGCCCCGGGTCGCTGGCGTACATCTTCACCAGCACGTCGCCCGGGTACTCCAGCTGCTTGTAGAAGTTGCAAAAGGCATTGACGATGACCGGGCCTTCGCCCTTCGGGTCCGGAACGCAGCCCACCGAGTACAGCCAGTCAATACGCACTGTTTCAAGGTAACGGAAATAGCTGGCATTGTTGAGGTGGCCCATGGCGTCCATGTCGCCCCAGCGGATCGGCACACGCATTTCATACACCAGCTTTTTCTTCTCGGGGATCTCGATTTTCATCAGTCACGCGCTCTCGGGTGCCAAAGCCATCGTCAGCAGAAGTCACCTCCCGCGGTCATGGCTCTGAGTTGGGGGACCGGTGAGGGTACCCCATATTTGCACCCGGGGATGCCCATAACCCCGGCACTGCAGAGCAGGGGCAAGGACACCGCCCTGCCCTCCTGCGTCTCGCTTCAGTCCAGTGACGCGCCGGATTCCTTGACGGCAATCTTCCAGCGCGCCACTTCGCGCTTCATGAACTCGCCGAACTGCTCAGGCGTGCTGGCCACCACCTCGAAGCCCTGGCTCGCCATGCGCTCGCGCACATCCGGTGCGTTCATGGCTTTCACCACAATCTGGTTCAGGCGCTGCACGATGGCGGGCGGGGTGCCCGCAGGTGCGGCAACGGCCTGCCAGCTGGTCACGTCCAGTGGCACGCCGATGCTGGTGGCCGTGGGAACGTCAGGAAGCAGCGGCGCAGGCTTGACAGCGGTGAGCATGAGCGCGCGCATTTTCCCGCTCTTGATAAAGGGGGCGGCGGGGCCAAGGTTGCTGAACATGAAGTCGGCCTGTCCGGCCATGATGTCCTGCATGGCGGGTACACCGCCGCGGTAGGGAATGTGCACGGCAAAGCTGCCGGTGATCTTCTTGAACAGTTCACCGGTCAGGTGATCCGAAGAGCCCGCGCCGGCCGATGCATAGGACAGCCTGCCGGGATTCTTCTTCATGAAATCGACCAGCTCCTTGCCGGTCTTGAAGGGGGAGCTGGCGGGAACCACCATCACGTTGGGCGTGGACACCAGCTGGGAGATGGGCGCAAAGTCCTTCAGCGGGTCATAAGCTAGCTTGCTGTACAAGCCGGCGTTGATGGCGTACACGCCGATGCTGGCCACCAGCAGGGTGTAGCCGTCAGGCGGCGACTTGGCCACAGCGGTCGCGCCCAGCGAGCCGTTGGCGCCGGAGCGGTTTTCCACCACCACGGAGACCTTGAGTTCGTCGCCCAGGGCCTTGGCCACAATGCGACCGATCTGGTCCGAAGCGCCACCGGCCGGAAACGGCACGATGACCTTGATGGGCTGACTGGGCCAGGCGGTCTGGGCCAGCGATGCCAGGGGCAGCAGCGCCGCGGCCGCCAGAGCGATGAGTGACTTGCGTTTGAAGTTCATGGTCATTTCCTGTTGGTGTTTGTTTGGTAGCTTCTCTGTGGGCGTGCGTTGAATCACGGCAGGTTGACGATCTCAACCCAGTTCGGGTTCTTGCCCATCGCCTGCGAGGACTGCGGGGTGAGCCTGCCGGTGGCCGCGTCGATGCGATAAGCCGTCAGGCCATGCGAGACCTGGCCCACGGCCAGCAGCCACTTTCCAGAGGGATCGATCTGAAACCCGCGCGGCTGCTTCTCGGTGGGCACGTGGCCGATCAACTTGACCTCGCCACTTGCCGCGTCGACGCTCCACATCGCCAGCGTGTGGGAATTGCGCTCGCTCGTGTAAAGAAAACGCCCGTCGGGTGTGAGATGCAGGTCGGCGCCCCAGGGCTTGCCGGCAAAGCCAGCAGGCAGGGTGGACACGGTTTTGATCAGGCCCAAAGTGCCGCGCTGCGCGTCGAAACTCAGCACGTCGAGGGTGGCGTCCAGTTCGTTCAGCAAGTAGGCATGCCGTCCATTTGGATGCAGCACCAGGTGGCGGGGGCCGGCGCCCGTACGGGTGGAAAAGGCGGCCGGGCTGTTGGGTGTGAGCTGGCCGCTGGCGGCGTCAAATCTGAATTGCAGGACCTGGTCGCTGCCCAGGTTGGTGACAAACAGGTTCTTGTTGGCCGCATCGATGATGGCGGCGTGGGCGTTCTTGCCGGTCGCAATCACCGACGCTGCCGGTCCAGGCACGCCACTGGCGCCTATCGGGCTGACGCTGATCTTGTTTCCACCGTAGGAGGCGGCGAAAAGCCACCGGCCCGTGCGGTCGGTCATGATGTTGGCCATGCTGTCGGGCAAGGGAGCGGTGCCTATGCGCGTGAGCTGCCCGGTGCGGTTATCCACCGAGAAAGCGGCAACGCTGAAGGGCTCGGAGCGCAAGGCTGCGTAGAGACGGCCCTTGTCGGGGCTGAGGGCCATCGGCATCACCATGCCCCCTACAGGCAGCGTCTGGATGGTTTCGACCGTTCCCCTGTCCCGATCGAGTTTGACAACGCTGATGTCGCGGCTGTCCGCGTTGGCGACATAGGCGACAGAAGTGCGCGTGGCGCAGCCCTGCATCAGCAGGAGCAGTGAGCTGACCGCGACGAGGGCCAGGCGGGAAATGGGTTTCATGATCGTCCTTTACTTGTTAGTTGTCATATGACATGCAACGCACCCTCCCTGAGAGGCGACACCTTTTACTTGTACGTCGTCGTACAACTTGGCGTAGTCTAGGACTTGCGCGTGGCTTGTCAATAGGGAAAGCAAGCAGAGCCCCGCCCCCGTCATTTCCTCGAGAGTCGGTGCGATCAGGACGGGATACTGGGGCGGAAAACGATCGCTTCTGTGCGGGCCCTGGGGCGGAGTTTGAGCCCGTTGGCGCTTAACTGCGGGGCAAAACGCTAGGTCCCGAAACCATCGTCCGCAGCGATGACAGCCCCATTGATAAAGTGACTCTGCCCGCTGGCCAGCATCACCAGCAGCGCATCCAGGTCTTCCGGCTTGCCAATGCGCTTGCGCGGCAGCATTTGCACCAGCTTCTTGCCCTGCTCGGTTTCCCAGTGGTGGTGGTTGATCTCGGTGTCGATGTAGCCGGGGCAGATGGCGTTGACGTTGATGCCGAACTTGCCCCACTCCAGCGCCATGGCTTTGGTCATCTGCACCACCGCCGCCTTGCTCATGCAGTACACGCCAATCTGCGGCAACACGCGCAGCCCGGCCATGGACGCGATGTTGATGATGCGCCCCCCCGAGAAAGTGCCGGGCGCCGTGCCACGCGACCTGGCCAGCATGCGCTTGCCAACTTCCTGCGCCACAAAAAATGCACCCTTGACGTTGGTGTTGAAAATGAAGTCGTAGTCGTCTTCGCCCACATCCTGTATGCGCTGCGTCGTGCTCACACCCGAGTTGTTGACCAGGATGTCAATCGGGCCAACCTCGGTTTCGGCATGGGCTACGCCGGCCTTGATGCTCGCGTGGTCCGTCACATCGAGCGACACCACGTGGGCATCGCCACCCTCGGCTTCAATCTGCGCGCGCAGGTCCTTGAGCTTGTCCATGCGCCGGCTGGCCAGCACCACCGCCGCACCCGCGCGGCTCAGCGTTTTGGCAAACTGCGCACCCAGGCCCCCCGATGCGCCGGTCACAAGTGCGACACGGCCAGATAGATCCAGACTGTAGGCCATTAGAGGCTCCTCTCGATAAAAGTGTAGCGACGCCAACATCGTTCGCATCCCTGCATTCAGGACATAAAATCAAACGCAAGCGCTGCGGCCGTCATCAAGCGACGGACAACCGTTCCTGAAATTCATTATCAGCGAGTCCCCGATGAACAACCAAGAAATACTGGCCCAGTTCGGCCCCCGCGAAGCCATGGAATACGACGTGGTCGTGGTCGGAGGCGGCCCCGGCGGTCTGGCCACCGCGATTCGTCTGAAGCAGCTTGCCGCAGAAAGAGGCACGGACGTCTCGGTGGTGGTGCTGGAAAAAGGCTCAGAGCCAGGCGCGCACATCCTGAGCGGCGCCCTGATGGACCCGCGCGCGCTGAACGAGTTGTTTCCCAACTGGAAAGAGCTCGATGCCCCGCTGCACCAGCCTGTGACGGGTGACGAGATGCTGTTCCTGAGCCAAACCGGCAAGCTCAGCACGCCGCAGTTCCTGATCCCCAAAAGCCTGCACAACGAAGGCAACTACGTCGTGAGCCTGGGCAACGTGGTGCGCTGGCTGGGCCAGCAGGCCGAGGCACTCGGCGTCGAAATTTTCCCCGGCTTCTCCGCGGCCGAAGTTCTGTACAACGAAGACGGCTCGGTCAAGGGCGTGGCCACCGGCAACCTCGGCGTCGGCAAGGACGGCCAGCCGTCGGACCACTTTCAGCTGGGCATGGAGTTGCACGGCAAGTACACGATTTTTGCCGAGGGCTCGCGCGGCCATCTCGGCCGGCAACTGATCGCGAAGTTTCAGCTGGACGCCGGCAAGGACCCACAGACGTATGCCCTGGGCATCAAGGAGCTGTGGGAAATTGACCCGGCCAAAGCCAAACCCGGCCACGTGGTGCATTCACTCGGCTGGCCGATGGACAACCAGACCTACGGCGGCGGTTTTCTGTACCACCTCGAAGGCAACAAGGTCACCCTGGGCTTTATCACCGGCCTCGAATACAGCAACCCCTGGCTCAGCCCGTTTGAGGAGATGCAGCGCTGGAAAACCCACCCCGCGATTCGCCAGTATCTTGAAGGTGGCAAACGCATCAGCTACGGCGCACGGGCCATCACCTGCGGCGGCTTGATGAGCTTGCCCAAAACCGTGTTCCCCGGTGGCGCGCTGGTCGGCTGCGAGGCGGGTTTTCTCAACTTCGCACGCATCAAGGGCAGCCACGCCGCCATGAAGACCGGCATGCTCGCTGCAGACGCAGCCTATGCCGCAGTCACTGGCGGACGCCAGCACGATGAACTGAGCGCCTACCCCGAGGCCTTTGCGAAGAGCTGGCTGTTTGAAGAGCTGAACGCTTCACGCAACACCAAGCAGTGGATGAAAAAAGGCCTGTACCTGTCGTCCATCATGAACGGCATCGAGTTGTGGCTGCTGCCCAAGCTCGGCTTCAAGTCACCGCCCTGGACCATCCACAACAAGGTGCCCGACCACGCCAAACTCAAGCCCGCGTCGGAGTGCCCGCAAATCACCTACCCCAAGCCCGACAACAAGATCACCTTTGACCGCCTGAGCTCGGTGTTTGTCTCCAACACCAACCACGAAGAGCAGCAACCGGCCCACCTGACACTCAAGGACAACAGCGTGCCGGTACAAATCAACCTGGCCACCTATGGCGGTCCGGAGTCGCGCTACTGCCCGGCAGGCGTGTATGAGTTTGTAAAAAACCCCGACAACACGGACCGCCTGCAGATCAACGCGCAGAACTGCGTGCACTGCAAAACCTGCGACATCAAGGACCCGACGCAAAACATCGTCTGGGTCACGCCCGAGGGTGGCGGCGGGCCCAACTACAGCGGCATGTAGCCGCACCGGGCCGGATGCCGGGCAGTACCCGCGTTGTGACGGGTCTGCGTAGCGGCACCCTCCGGCGGTCTGGCCAAGGCGCGTATCCCGCGCTTCAAAGCCAGGGCTTGAGCCAGCCCAGACCAGCGGAGGTCCCACCGGCCTGGCTGCCGGCTTGCGGCCGGTACTCGCAACCCACCCACCCGGTATAACCCAGCTCATCGAGCACCGAGAACAGGTAGGGATAATTGAGCTCGCCCACATCGGGCTCGTGGCGTTGCGGCACACCGGCAATCTGGACATGGCCCACATTTCCGGTGGGCAGGTATTGACGCAGCTTCATCGCCAGGTCGCCTTCGACGATCTGGCAGTGGTACAGGTCCATCTGTACCTTGAGGTTGGCGGCACCCACGTCGGCGACCACTTCATGCGCATGGTCCTGGCGGTTCAGAAAAAAGCGCGGAATGTCGCGTGTGTTGATCGGTTCAATCAACACTTCCACGCCCTGCCTGGCGGCCTCAGCCGCGGCCCAGCGCAGGTTGCTGATGTAGGTCGGGTACAAAGTCTCTCGCTCCGTGCCTGCGGGCAGCAGACCGGCCATCACATGGATACGCGGGCAGGCCAATGCCTGCGCGTATTCAAGCGCCTTGACCATGCCTGACTGAAACTCCGCCTCGCGTCCGGGCAGGCACGCCAGGCCGCGCTCGCCGCCGTCCCAGTCGCCGGGCGGTGCATTGAACAGCACCTGCTGCAAACCATTCGCTGCAAGGCGGGCGGCGATTTCGCGGCGTTCAAAGGCATAGGGAAACAAATACTCGACCGCCTTGAAGCCGTCCCGGGCGGCCGCCTCAAAACGGTCCAGAAAATCAAGCTCGGGGTAGAGCATGGAGAGATTGGCTGCAAATTTAGGCATGGGTTTTTACCAACGGGCGCCGAAGCGCAGCCGCAGTTCGTCAATTTGGGTTTCGGTCAGAGGCTCAGGCGTGGCGGAACAGAGCTTCACCAGCCGGGCGGTTTCTTCGAGTTCTTCCAGCGCGGCCATGGCGGCGGCGGGCGAGTCGTGCCAGACATTGGGGCCCAGGCGCTCCAGCATCACCGCGCGGATCGGCGTGCCCGCTTCGCCATAGCGGCGAATCGCCTGCGCCACTTGTTGTGCCGCCTCGGGCGCGCCGGGGCGGTGGTAAGCGATCACAGGCACATGGCCGACCTTCATCACGAAGTAAGGCGTCACGGCGGGGAGCAATTCCGGCTGCGCATGCACCTGCGGCCGCAAAGTCAGTGCCACGCAGTGCCTGCTGTGGGTGTGGATCACACACCGTGTTTCGGGATCAAATGAGCCTGCAGCCCGGTAAATTTGCACGTGAAGCGCTATTGTTTTACTAGCGACATCACCACTCACCTGCTGCGCCTGCGCATCCAGCCGGGCGAGCCGGGCCGGCTCGAGAAACCCCAGACAGGCGTCGGTGGGCGTGATCAGGAAGCCACCGCCTTCTGATTCATCCAGCCGCACGCTGATATTGCCGGCCGTGGCGTGCACATAGCCGCGTTCAAACAGACTGCGGCCAACGCGGCAGATTTCCTCGCGCGCTTGCTGCTCGGTCATATCAGCTCCCTGAAGGCTTTGCTGAAGAAATCGTCCGAGCCAAAGTTGCCGGACTTCAGCGCCAGATGCAAGCCGGCTTGTGATGCCACGCCGGTTTGGGCGTGGCACCAGGGCACACCGGGGTCGATTTGCGGACCGATCTTCATTTGCCTGATGGCCAGGGCCTGCACGCAGGCGCCCGACGTTTCGCCACCGGCCACCACCAGTTGGCGCACGCCGCGCTCCACCAGCCCCCGCGCAATCGCGGCCAGGGTGCGCTCGACCAGCGCGCCAGCGACTTCCACACCCAGTTGCCCCTGCACGGACTTGACCGCCGTTGCGTCCGCTGACGAATAAATCAGCACCGGCCCCTGGCCAAGCAAGGGTTCAGCCCAGGCCAGCGCCTCGGCCACCACATCCGCGCCAGCGGTCTTCCGGGCGGCCATCTGCAGGGGATCCAACCCCAGGGCCGGGCGCCCCGTCCGGATGAAGGCCTGCACCTGCCGGTTGGTCGCCAGCGAGCAACTGCCCGACACCACCGCCTGCAATCCGGTGGCGGCGGGCAAGGCGCTGGCAGTACGCGAGGGCGCCATACCAAAATTGGCGGGCAAACCAATCGCCACGCCGGAGCCTGCGGTCACCAGCGGCATGCCCTTGAGCGCCGGGCCCAGGCGCAGCAGGTCGTCGTTGGAAATCGCATCCACAACCGCCAGGCCCACGCCCTGGGCGCGCAGCTGGTCGATGCGCTGGCGAATCGCGGCGTCACCCTGCGCCACCACCTGGTAATCGATCAGACCCACTTTGCGGCGGCACTGCCCCTGCAGTACACGCACCAGATTGGCGTCCGTCATGGGCGTCAGCGGGTGGTTTTGCATGCCGCTCTCATTGAGCAGCAGGTCACCGACAAACAAATGCCCCTTGAACACGGTGCGCTGGTTATCCGGAAACGCTGGCGTGGCGATGGTGAAGTCGCCGCCCGGCAGCCCGGCGAGCGCGTCCATCAGAGCCTCGGCCACCGGGCCAATATTGCCTTGCGCCGTGCTGTCAAAGGTGGAGCAATACTTGAAGTAGATCTGCTGCGCGCCCTGCGCCTGCAGCCAGCGCAAGGCGGCCAGTGACTGGGCAATGGCCTCGTCCACAGGCAGCGTGCGCGACTTGAGCGCCACCACCACGGCATCCGCATCGGTATCGAGCGGCTGATCCGGCACCCCGATCGCCTGCACCACACGCATGCCTGCGCGCACCAGGTTGTTGGCCAGATCCGTCGCACCGGTGAAATCGTCCGCAATGCAGCCGAGCAGGAGACGAGCCCCCACGCTTGCCTCTTCGTGTGCTGCGCTGTGCTCGTTATTCATGATTTTTCAGGCAGCTCAATACCAGGAAATATCTTGATGACCGCACTGTCATCCTCGCGGGCAAAACCAGCCGTCGATGCCTGCATGAACATCTGGTGCGCCGTGCTGGACAGCGGCAACGGAAACTTGCTGGCGCGGGCCACATCAAGCACCAGCCCCAGGTCTTTCACGAAAATATCCACGGCAGACAGCGGCGTGTAGTCTCCCGCCAGCACATGGGCCATGCGGTTTTCAAACATCCAGCTGTTGCCCGCGCTGTGGGTGATCACCTCATACAAAGCTGCGGGGTCCACGCCTTCGCGTAATCCCAGTGCCATGGCTTCGGCGGCAGCCGCAATATGCACGCCCGCCAGCAACTGGTTGATGATCTTCACCTTGCTGCCCGCACCAGCGCGATCACCGAGACGGTAGACCTTGGCAGCCATCGCATCGAGCAGCGAACCGACCGCGGCATAAGCCTCGGGCCTGCCGGAAGTCATCATCGTCATCTCGCCACTGGCCGCCTTGGCTGCGCCTCCGGAAATAGGCGCATCGATATAGAAAATGCCCCGCTCCGCCAGGCGCGCTTCCAGCGCCATCGACCAGTTGGGATCCACGGTGGAGCACATCACAAATACGCTGCCCGGCTTCATCACCGCCGCGCCACCACCCTCGCCAAACAACACGCTTTCGGTCTGCGCGGCATTCACAACCACCGACACGATGATGTCGCACTGTCCGGCCAGTTCGGCGGGTGACACACAGGCCACGCCGCCCTCCCCGGCAAAGGCCTGCGCAACCTCCGCACGAACGTCAAAAACATGTACATGGCAGCCATGACGGCGCAGTGAACGCGCCATCCCGCTGCCCATGGCGCCCAGTCCGATGACGCCTACCCTTGAGCTCATACCTTGCTTCCTTCCTGGAGATTCAATTCATCATGATCAAGTCGAAAAATGGCTGCACGCTTCGGACTGAAACCCGCCATCCGTGTCAACTCTGCAGAGGCAACCCCGCGACCAGGGGGCCAGCCAGCTGAACGCCCGCCTGCTCCCAAAAAACGGGGTCGGCCTGCTCAATGCGCAGGATGGCGTTGTCCATGTGCTGCGCGGCCGCCTGCCGTGCCACCGCCACGTCACCCGCCTCAATGGCGCGCGTAATCCTTTCATGCTCGTCACCGACCTGCCGCGCAAAGTCGGCTCTGCGCGCTTCGTTGGCGCGCGTGACGCGGGTGGCGCCGCGCAGGAACTGGCCCAGGTATTCCAGCGTGCCAATCAGAAAAGGATTGCGTGCAGCCTCTGCGATGGCACGGTGGTACTGGACGTCTTCTTCGACGCCGTCGCCACCGGCTTGCACGGCCTTGTCGAGCAGGACAATGGACTTGCGGATGCACTTGATATCTGCCTGGTTGCGGCGTTGCGCGGCCAGGCCTGCGACCTCGGCCTCCAGCGCCCGGCGCACCTCCACCATCTGGATCACCGCCTGCTTCGAGACAGCCGACCTGGCATCAAAGTTAAGCGGGGAAAATCCCACTTCCCTGACATACACGCCGCTTCCCTGTCGCGACTCGACCAGTCCCAGCGACTTGAGCCGCGAGACAGCCTCCCTCACCACCGTGCGGCTCACCAGAAACTGTTCCACCAGCGCAGCTTCTGTCGGCAGCTTGTCACCCACCGCAAGCCGGCTCGCCCTGATTTCGGCTGCCAGCACATCCGCCACCTGGTCAGCGAGGTAGGCGCCGGGTGTGACGGGCTTGAACCGGGCTGCCATGGTTGCACTACTTCGCGTAAACAAGGTCGCGCAGACCCAGCGAGAGGACCGGCACATAGGTGATGACCATCAGGCAGGCCAGGATGACCAGCACGAAGGGAATCAGGTCCTTGATCATGCGGTCCAGCGAGATGCGCGCCACCGTACAGGCGGCGAACAGGTTCACACCGAAGGGCGGCGTGATCATGCCCAGGGCCAGGT
Source organism: Polaromonas sp. (assembly GCA_021731285.1). Lineage (GTDB taxonomy): Bacteria > Pseudomonadota > Gammaproteobacteria > Burkholderiales > Burkholderiaceae_C > Polaromonas. The sequence continues at coordinate 11,346 of JAKFXR010000038.1, forward strand.
TCACCACCATGATCAGACCGAAGTGCACAGGATCTATGCCAAAGTGCATCGCCACCGGCGCCAGAATCGGCGCCAACACGATGATGGCGGCGCTGGTTTCGATGAACATGCCAATCACGAACAAGGCTGCATTGACGCCCAGCAGGAAATAAGCCGGCGACTTGAGCACGTCCTGCAACCAGTGGCCGACAGCATCCGGCACACCGGCACGTGTGATCAGGAAGGCAAACAGGCCGGCGTTGGCGATGATGAACATGATCACGGCCGACGACAGCACCGATTTGCGCAGGATGATGTAGAGGTCGGGCAGCTTGATCTCGCGGTAGACGAGCATGCCCACGACCAATGCATAAAAAACCGCTACCGCCGAGGCTTCCGTCGGGGTAAACACACCGCCGTAGATACCGCCCAGAATGATGACCGGCATCAGCAGCGCCCAGCCGGCCTTCCAGGTGGCCTTGCCGACCGACAGGCGGCCATCGCCATCGTTCTTTCCCCAGCCCTTGATGCGGCAGTACACCCAGACAAAGGCCATCAGCGCCAGCCCGATGAAAATGCCCGGGCCGAAGCCGGCAATGAACAACTCACCGACCGAGACTTCGGCGCTCACGCCGTACAGAATCATGGGGATCGATGGCGGAATGATGACGCCGAGCTCGGCACTGGTGGCCTGCAGCGAAGCCGCCCAGGTCGTGGGGTAGCCATGTTTGATCAGGGCCGGAATCAGGATCGCGCCAATCGCAAAGGTGGTGGCCACCGACGAACCGGACACGGCCGCAAAAATCATGCAGGTCAGCACGCAGGTCATCGGCAGGCCACCCTGCACGCCACCCACCAGACTCTTGGCAAACTCCACCAGGCGGCGCGAAATGCCGCCGGTTTCCATGATGTTGCCGGCCAGGATGAAAAACGGAATGGCGGCCAGCGGAAACTTGTTGATCGAGTTGAACATCTCCTTGACGGAGATCAGCATGTTGGCCTCGGCCACCTGGATGCCGAGGATGGACGCCAGGCCTATGGATACCGCCACGGAAACGGTGAGTGCAAAACACAGCACCATGGTGGAGAGCATCACGGCGGTCATTGCGCGGTCTCCAGTTCCATGCGCTGGGGATCCAGCAAATTGCCAACAATACCTATCATGCTCAGCAGGCCGCCCACCGGCATGGCCAGGTAGGCCCAGAACATGCTCAGGCTTTCCAGGCCGCTGATGGTTTGCACCTTGCCGCGGTTGGCGTAGTCCCAGCCCCACCAGACAATGGTGGCAATCAGGCCCAGGGCGGCAAGACACACCACCCAATCGAGCACACGCCTCATACGCGGCCGGCTCCAGCGATACAGCACATCCACGCTGACCATGGCGCCCTGACGAAACGCCATCGGAATACCCAGAAACACCATCCAGATCAGGCTGAACCGAATCAGCACCTCGGTCCACTCAGCAGGGGTTTCAAGGACAAAGCGGGTAATGATCTGGAACACGCCCAGGCCTGCGGCAAGGGCCAGCATGGCGCAAGCGGCGTACATGGACAAACCGCTGGTCCAGCGCTCCAGTTTGAGAAAGGACTCTTTCATTGCGCTCGCAATCTGAAATGGAAAGTTAAAACGCCCAAAAAACCAGGGATTTTTGGGCGTCGAAAGCGACAGGAAAGAAGGCCGTTATTTGACGTTGCGAATGCGATCGATATTGGCTTTGCCAAACTGCTTCTCGAATTCGGCATTCACCGGGGCCAGCATGGTCACGAACCTGGACTTGTCCACGTTTTCGACCACGGTCATGCCCTTGCTGCGCAGTTCAGCCACGCCTTTGGAGTCGTCCTCGTCCACGCGGGCCCGGTTGACTTTCACGCCTTCTTTGGCAGCATCGAGAAAAGCCTGCTTGTCAGCCGCGCTGAGCTTGTCGAAGGAGGCCTTGTTCATCAGGAAAATGCCGGGTGAATAGACGTGACCCGTCAGCGAGAGGTGCTTTTGCACCTGGTCGAATTTGGCCGACATGATCACTGACAGCGGATTCTCCTGACCATCAACCGTGCCCTGTTGCAGGGCGGTGAAGACCTCCGGAAAGGCCATGGGCGTCGTCACAATACCCAGGCCCTTGTAAGCAGCCACATGCACCGGATTTTCCATGGTGCGCATCTTCAGCCCCTTGAGATCTTCCGGGGCATTGACTGAACGTTTGCTGTTGGTCATGTGGCGGATGCCGTTCTCACCCCAGGCCAGCGCCTTGAAGCCTTTGGAGTCAAACTTGCCCAGCATTTCCTGGCCGATCGGGCCGTCCAGCACCGCGCGGGCATGGGCCTTGTCACGAAACAAAAAGGGGATGTCCAGAATTTTGGCGTCTGGTACAAAATTGGGCACCGGACCCGACGAGGTAAATGTCAATTCCTGGGTGCCCAGTTGCACCGCCTCGATGGATTCGCGTTCACCACCGAGTGAACCAGAATAAAACGGCTGAACCTTGTAGCGACCAGCGGTCCGCTTTTCAACTTCCCTGGCAAAGGTATCGATCGCAACGCCCTGGTGGGAGTTTTGCGCGATAGAGATGCTGATCTTCATGGTGGTCTGGGCTGCTGCACCGGACATAAAGCCCACGGCCAATGACAGGCCAACAACCAGTTTGCTCAATTTCATTCAGGTCTCCTTGTGGTTTGAAAAGTGAAGGACTGCGGTTTGATCCGTCAATCCGCGAGAAAGTTGTCATACAAATTTATTGTGGCCGGATCGCGAACCCGGCGGCATCGGGAGTTTCCCTGATGAACTGGAACCCGTCGCATCTCCACTGCCAAAGCGCATGACCAGCCGGGCCTCCTGCGACAAATCAGCTACCCAGCGCCCCATCTGCGTGGCGCAGCCGCTCAATAGCTTGCGCAGCGCTTCGTCCCACCCAACTGACGCTGCGACGACAAGGTGGCGGCACGCATGGGCTACACTCAAGCCCGCCAGGAGAGAGTTTTCTCCGAAAAACCGCCGAAGGCGCATGTCACACCCCCAATGGTGTACTGAACGCTCAGGCAAAAGGACTGGCAACCGTTTTTCAGCACTGCCTGCTGAAAACGTTCCCTACTGGAGAGAGGCCCCGTTTGCAACGCGGCCCACCGAAGGAGCAAACCTGCATCGCCGGGTGAATCTCTCAGGTAAAGCGGACAGCAGGGGCAGCCCATGGCGCAAGCCATGTTGTTTGTTTGCCCCGGAGAACGCCTTTGACTGATACCCACGCCACCTTGCTGAAAACACCTCTGCACAGCCTGCATCTGGAGCTGGGCGCGCGCATGGTGCCGTTTGCCGGCTACGACATGCCGGTGCAATACCCCGCCGGCCTGATGGCCGAGCACCACCACACACGCAAGGCCGCAGGGCTGTTTGATGTCTCGCACATGGGTCAGTTGCGCCTGGTCGGCCCAAGCGCCGCTGCTGCGCTGGAGACACTGGTTCCTGTCGACGTGATGGATCTGCCCGCAGGCAAGCAGCGCTACGGCCTGCTGCTCAATGACGACGGCGGCATCATCGACGACCTGATGTTTTTCAACCGGGGAGAAGACATTTTTGTGATCGTCAACGGCGCCTGCAAGGTCGGCGATATCGCACACATCCAGGCCCACATCGGTTCGCGCTGCGACGTGATCCCCATGCCCGACATGGCGCTGCTCGCGCTGCAGGGCCCGCAGGCTGTCACCGCCCTCTCGCGTCTGGCCCCAGGTGTCGAAAAGCTGGTCTTCATGACCGGTGGTCATTTCAAGGTGGCTGGTTGCGACTGTTTTCTCACCCGCAGCGGCTACACCGGCGAAGACGGTTTTGAAATTTCCGTTCCCGCAGCGCAGGCCGACACCCTGGCGCGCGCCCTGCTCGCTCAGCCAGAGGTCCAACCCATTGGCCTGGGCGCACGCAACTCGCTGCGCCTGGAAGCCGGCCTTTGCCTGTATGGCAACGACCTCGACACCAGCACCACCCCGGTTGAAGCCAGCCTGAACTGGGCCATACAGAAAGTGCGGCGCACCGGCGGTGAGCGCGCTGGTGGCTTTCCGGGTGCAGCCAAAGTGCTGACGCAACTGAGTGACCCCGCAACACTGACACGCAAGCGAGTTGGCCTGATTGCCTTGGAGCGTGTGCCTGTCCGCGAACACACTGAACTGCAGAACGGCGAAGGCCAGCGCATTGGCGAAGTCACCAGCGGCTTGCTGGGCCCGACCATCGACAAGCCGGTGGCCATGGCCTATGTCGATCCGGCCTTCGCGGCCCTGGGCACCAGGGTCAATGCCATCGTGCGTGGCAAGGCCGTGCCCATGGAAGTGGCGGCCATGCCTTTTGTTCCCAACCGCTATTTCCGCGGCTGAATTTTTACCTTTATTTTTCAGGAGAAACACATGATCAAGTACACCGAAGACCACGAGTGGGTCAAAGTTGAAGGCGACATTGCCACCGTCGGCATCACCGTCCATGCGCAGGATGCGCTGGGCGATGTGGTGTTTGTTGACCTGCCCTCTGTGGGCAGTACGCTGGCGCAGAAAGAAGTGGCCGGCGTGGTCGAGTCGGTCAAGGCCGCAGCCGACGTGTACATGCCGCTCAGCGGCGAGATCACCGAAGTCAACGAAGCCCTGCGCGACGACCCTTCGCTGGCCAACACCGCTCCTCTGGATGCTGGATGGTTCTTCAAGGTCAGGCTGTCGGACAAGAGCCAGCTTGACGCCTTGCTCGATGAGGCGGCCTACACCAAATTTTCAGAAGCCTGAGTTTCCAAAGCCCTGCCCCCATGTCCCCTGGTCTGTCATCCCGGACTCGATCCGGGATCCATGTCACATGAACCACAGCCGCAACAACGCGCGGCATGGATTGCGGGTCAAGCCCGCAATGACTGATTCGTTTTTCCGGAGTTCTCCATGTTGATGCCCACCGCCCGCCCGCTGCGCGAGCTTGAAAACCCTTCCGAATTCATCGCCCGCCACATTGGCATTGACGAGGCCGACGAAGCCCACATGCTCAGTGCCGTGGGCTCCGCCTCCAGGCGCGCCCTGATTGAAGGCATCGTGCCGCGCTCCATCGCGCGCAGCACCGCCATGGCCATTCCCGAGTCCATCGGTGAAGCCGCGGCGCTGGCCGAGCTCAAGGCGATTGCCGCCAAAAATCAGGTCTTCAAAAGTTTTATTGGCCAGGGCTATTACGGCACCCACACACCCGGCGTGATTCTGCGCAACATTCTCGAAAACCCGGCCTGGTACACCGCCTACACGCCCTACCAGGCCGAAATTTCCCAGGGCCGCATGGAAGCGCTGGTCAACTTCCAGACCATGGTCTGCGACCTGACCGGCATGCCGATGGCCAACGCCTCCATGCTGGACGAAGCCACCGCCGCCGCCGAGGCCATGACGCTGGCCAAACGCAGCGTCAAAAGCAAAAGCAACACCTTCATCGTCGCCGGTGACTGCCACCCGCAAACGATTGAGGTGATTCAGACGCGCGCCAAACCGCTGGGCATCACCGTCAAGGTCAGCAGCGCCGCTGCCACCCTGCCGCAACTGATGGCCGAGGGCGACTACTTTGGCGTGCTGGCCCAATACCCGGCCACCACCGGCATGATTCACGACCTGCGTCCGCTGGCCGGTCATGCCCAGGCCAGCGGTGCAGCCTTCTGCGTGGCGGCAGACCTGCTGGCGCTGACACTGCTGGCGCCCCCCGGCGAATGGGGCGCCGACATTGTGCTGGGCAACACCCAGCGCTTTGGTGTGGCCATGGGCAATGGCGGTCCTCACGCCGCCTACCTCGCCTGCCGCGACGACTACAAACGCTCGCTGCCGGGCCGGATTGTCGGCGTCAGCATCGACGTGCATGGCAATCCGACCTACCGCCTGGCGCTGCAAACGCGCGAGCAACACATACGCCGCGAAAAAGCCACTTCCAACATCTGCACTGCACAGGTGCTGCCCGCGGTGCTGGCCAGCATGTACGCGGTCTACCACGGCCCGCAGGGACTGAAACGCATTGCGCTGCGTGTGGCCAGCTACACCGCGATTTTTGTGCGCGGCATGCAGCAAATGGGTTATGTGATCACCAACAGCCACGCTTTTGATTCGGTCACCATCCAGACCGGCGATGCTACTGATTCGATAGCTGAACGCGCCCGCCAGTCAAGGGCCAACCTGCGGCATCGCTTGAAAAATCATCTGGGTGTGTCGTTTGACGAAACCACCACGCGCGAAGACATCGAGATGCTGTGGTCCTTCTTCGTCAAGCCCGGCCAGGCCATGCCACGCCTGCGCGATTTTGAAAAAGGCGTGGAGTCCTTGATTCCCGAAGAACTGCGCCGCACCACGTCCTTTCTCACGCACCCGGTCTTCAACACCCACCACAGCGAGACCGGCATGCTGCGCTACATACGCGCACTGAGCGACAAGGACCTGGCGCTGGACCGCAGCATGATCCCGCTGGGCAGTTGCACCATGAAGCTCAACGCCACCAGCGAGATGATTCCCGTCACCTGGCCCGAGTTTGCCAACATCCACCCCTTTGCGCCTGCCGACCAGTTGCAGGGTTATGCCGAACTCGACAAACAGCTGCGTGACTGGTTGTGCCAGGCCACAGGCTACGCCGGCATCAGCCTGCAGCCCAACGCCGGCTCCCAGGGTGAATACGCCGGCCTGCTGGTCATCAAGGCATTTCACGAAGCCAAAGGCCAGGGCCATCGCAACATCTGTTTGATTCCATCGTCGGCCCACGGCACCAACCCGGCCAGCGCGCAAATGGTGGGCATGACGGTGGTGGTGACGGCCTGTGACGCACAGGGCAATGTCGATATGGCCGACCTGAAAGCCAAGTGCGAGCAGCACAGCGCCAATCTGGCCTGCGTGATGATCACCTACCCCAGCACCCACGGCGTGTTTGAAACGCAGGTGAAGGAACTTTGCGCGCTGGTGCATTCGCACGGCGGGCGCGTCTATGTGGACGGCGCCAACATGAACGCGCTGGTCGGCGTGGCCGCACCGGGCGAGTTTGGTGGCGATGTGAGCCACCTGAATCTGCACAAAACCTTTTGCATTCCGCACGGCGGTGGCGGCCCGGGTGTGGGCCCGGTGTGTGTGGTGGCTGACCTGGTGCCTTACCTGCCAGGTCATGCCACCGCAGCGTATGCAGGCGGTGGTCGAGACTTCGGTGAGGGCGCCAGCTTTTCCGCCGGGCCGCCCCAAGGAAAAGAAGCCCCCTCGGGGGGCAGCGCATTACACGAAGTGAAAAGCGTGGGGGCCATATCAGCGGCACCACTGGGCAATGCCTCGGTACTGCCCATCAGCTGGATGTACTGCCGCATGATGGGCCCCGAAGGCCTGCAGCAAGCGACCGAGATCGCCATCCTCAGCGCCAACTACATTAGCGCTCGTTTGAAAGACCACTACCCCACGCTGTACGCCAGTGAAAACGGTCATGTGGCGCATGAGTGCATCCTCGACTTGCGGCCGCTCAAGGAAACCAGCGGTGTCAGCGCCGAAGACGTGGCCAAGCGCCTGATGGACTATGGCTTTCACGCGCCCACGCTGAGCTTCCCGGTGCCCGGCACCTTGATGGTCGAGCCCACCGAAAGCGAAACCCTGGCCGAGCTGGACCGCTTCATCCACGCCATGATTGCCATCCGCGAAGAAATTCGCTTGATAGAAAAAGGCAGCTGGCCGCAAGACAACAACCCGCTCAAGCATGCGCCGCACACCGCAGCCAGCCTGCTGGGCGCAGACTGGGACAGGCCCTACACGCGCGAGACCGGCGCCTTTCCGCTGGCCAGCCTCAAGCAGGCCAAGTACTGGCCGCCTGTGGGCCGGGTCGACAACGTCTATGGCGACCGCAACCTGTTTTGCAGTTGCGTGCCGGTCAGCGACTACGCGGCTTGAGCGGCACACGCCACTGAGGCATGGAAACCCAGACGCTGGTCATCATCGCCGGCGCCATTGCCGCAGGCTTTGTGCAGGGCCTCACCGGTTTTGGCTTCGGCCTGGTGGCCATGTCCTTCTGGGCCTGGACGATTGACCCGCGACTGGCAGCCGCGCTGGCGGTGTTTGGTGCGCTGACCGGGCAGGTGATTGCCGCCGTCACCGCGCGGCGCGGTTTTGACCTCAAGCTGCTTGCGCCCTTCGTCATCGGCGGCCTGCTGGGCCTGCCAATCGGCCTGCTGCTCTTGCCCCGGCTCGACGTGATGGTGTTCAAGGCTTTCCTGGGCACGTTGCTGGTCATCTGGTGCCCGGCCATGCTGTTCAGCGCCCAACTGCCACGCATCACACGCGGCGGCCGCATCGCCGATGGCCTGATAGGTGCGGCAGGCGGCGTGATGGGCGGTCTGGGTGGCTTTACCGGCGTGTTGCCCACGCTGTGGTGCACCCTGCGCGGCATGGACAAGGACGCCCAGCGCGCCATCGTGCAGAACTTCAACCTCTCGATGCTGCTGGTCACCTTCGGCAGCTACCTCGCCACCGGCATCATCACCACCGCCACCCTGCCCTACCTCGCCATCGTCGCGCCGGCACTCTTGATCCCCTCACTGCTGGGAGCGCGGTTGTACATAGGCATCAGCGAGGTGACGTTTCGCAAGCTGGTGTTGAGTTTGCTGACCTGTACCGGCGTGGCCTTGCTGGCTTCGTCGGTGCCGGGCTTGATGCGGCGGTTGGGGTAAACGCCCGGCTGACTTGTCATTGCGGGCTTGACCCGCAATCCATGCAGGGCGGGGCTGGTCCTTGACATTTGGTACGCTTTTACGTACGCTATTGGCAATTGGAGAAACGCCATGGTCACCCCCATCACCGCCAGCGAAGCACGCGCCGATCTGTACCGACTGATCGACCAGACTTCTGAATCCCATCAACCCATCCTGATTTCGGGCAAGCGCAGCAGCGCGGTCCTGGTGTCGGCCGAAGACTGGCAGGCCATTCAGGAGACCCTTTACCTGCTGTCTGTCCCAGGCATGCGTGAGTCCATCAAGAAGGGCATGGCCGAGCCTTTGGCCAAGAGCGCGAAGGCTGTTGTCTGGTGAAGTGGGCCGTGGTCTATGCCAAACACGCCCTGAAAGATGCCAAAAAACTCTCGGCCGCGGGTCTCAAGGAGAAGGCCCAGGAACTGCTGGAGGTGCTGGCCATCGATCCGTTTCAGAATCCGCCACCCTACGAGAAACTGGTGGGAGACCTCGACGGAGCCTATTCGCGCCGAATCAACATCCAGCACCGGCTTGTCTACGAAGTATTCAAGAAGGAGCGTACCGTACGTGTGCTGCGTATGTGGTCGCACTACGAATGAGCCCGACGGCCAATACCTTGGGAATCAGTATTCCTGGAAGACTGGCAAAACCCGATTTGTCATTGCGGCTCGATCCGCAATCCATGCAGCGCGGGCCGCGACTGAGGTTCAGGTGACATGGATCCCGGATCGAGTCCGGGATGACAGCCAGGCATTCAGAAACCCCCATCTAGAATCGTGCGGTGTTTGCGGCGTTTTTATTGAGCTGACAAGGAGTCTCAATGCATAAAATACTTTTCGTAGCAATGGTTTGGCGTTTGTTTTTGAGTCCAGATTAAACCGCAGCCGCCAGGTTATACGGCAGCATGTGCGGTATGCATCACGTTAAAACTCAGCGATGGGACGCCAGATACTCTTGATTCTTCCGGCGTTGGTCGGTGGCGCGGCTATGGCATGGTCCATGCACCGGTCGCATTTTTTCCTCTCGGAACTCAGTGCTACCGGCTTCTTGTGGGTAGTCACTCTGTTAGGCCCTTTCGTATTCGTTGGCGTGGTCGCGTGGCGCACGCGGCGCGGTTTCATTCCGGTGGCCTTGGCCGTTGCCCCGGCCCTGCTGCTGATTGCGTCTCCGATAGCTTGCATCGCTGATCGATTTAGCGAAGGATGCCTGTACATTCTCATGTTGTCACCAATCTATCTTTGGGCAATTGTCGCCGTTGCCGCAGTTCTGGAACTTGCGACTCGGCGTCGCCTCTCTTCGGAAGCCGTATGAGGCAGAGTTTTAACTTGTCAATCGACGCGGACCCACGACAGCAGAAGGCCGCTTCGCGGCTCGTGTTGTGGTCCGGTCATCCCCAACGTTAGGCCTCAGAAATGCCCTTCATCGACCTCTTCGACGATCCCGACGACGTCGGCAAGATCGTCGTCTCGGTACAGCGGTCCATAGTCGAGCATTTCACCGAATCTGACTGGACGCAGCTTGCGTACGAAACAGGAACGCAGGACTATCTGTTGTGCCACAAGCGGCTACTCCGCAGTCTGAACTGGGGTGACGATGACTATGGGCCGTGTGTTTTTGAAGTTCTTAGGCGCTTTTCCGAGACGAAGGTCAGCGCCTTCGAGGCACTGGTGAATCATCCGAAGGTTCAGGCAGATATTCAACGAGACTGCAGTCCCATACTTCGGCGCATCGGCATCGGCACAGGTCATGTGGCTTCCGTGTCCGCAGCCGCGCTACCGGCGCCGGATGTTGTTGCTCGCGCGCTCATCGACGCGGACACCTTGCTGCGAACTTCAGGTCCCATCAGTTGCGTCGATCGTCTTCACACGGCCCTACACGGCTATTTCCGCTCGCTGTGCGAGCGTGCAATGCTTCTGCCGCCCGAGACTGCATCTCTGCCTGCCCTATTCAAGCTACTTCGAACGCAGCATCCCGCGCTTCAGCACCTTGGACCGCAAGACCAGGAGGTTGGCCGTGTTCTGAATGGATTCGCGTCCGTCGTAGACGCACTCAACACCATTAGGAACAACGCGAGTGTCGCGCATCCGAATCAGGAACTGCTCGGAGAAGCCGAGGCGCTTTTGATGGTCAATGCCGTCCGAACACTCTTTCACTATGTTCGAACCAAGGCGGGCGAGTGAGACTGCGGCATAACTCCAACGTTAGATTGCACGGAGGCGCATATGGACACTGAGATCATTGCGGCGATCATAGGTATCGTGGCGGGTGCAAGCGGCTACTGGATTGCTGCATTTTGGATGCAGCCAATACTCAGGTATCGCGAGCTTAGGATGAAGGTTTATGGAGACTTCATCTTCTACGCCCAGGTCGTCAACGCTGAGGGCCTGAACTCGAAGATGCAAGAGCTGCAGGAAGAGCGGGTGATAGCGAATCGGCGAAGTTCGGCGGACCTTGCAGCTTGTATCACGGAACTGCCGATTTGGTACATGAAGTGGTTGCGTCGCAAGGGCCAAACACCGGAAAGGGCGGCGAAGCATCTCATCGGCTACTCGAACACCTTCGACTATGATTCGGCGCATAAGCTCGCCGAGGCGATCAAGAGAGCTTTGGGGTTCAAGGAGGTGCAGGAGTGAGCGGGATGCAATCAAACTTGACCGTCAACCCGGACGCCGTGCAGCGTCCCGACGCTGCGCGCCTTCCTTCCGCAAGTCGCCGGTTACGACGTTAGGCGTCAGAGAACCCGCGCGCTACGTCATAAGCGAAAATGACTGATGCCCATTGACTATGCTCGCCGGCTGACTGGCAAAGATCGTACGCGCGGCGCAAACAGCCAGCTGGGTTGGGCACTGGCCTTCATCGCGGGGGCGACCAACGCGGGGGCATTTCTGGCGGTCAAACAGTACACCTCGCACATGACAGGCATGGTCTCCTCCATGGCCGACTACCTGGTTCTTGGAGAAATCCATCTCGCTGCTGGCGCGCTGGCTGGCCTGGTTTCATTTCTGATCGGAGCAGCGACCTCGGCGGTGCTGATCAACTACGCGAGGCGCCGGCGACTGAAGAGTCAGTTCTCGCTGCCGCTGCTGCTCGAAGCCGCGCTGTTGCTGCTTTTCGGCGTCATTGGGGCCCAACTCGCCACTTTTGATGGTCTCTTTGTTCCGGGCACCGTCATGCTGCTGTGTTTCATCATGGGCTTGCAAAACGCAGTCATCACAAAAATCTCCAGATCCGAGATCCGCACCACGCACATCACTGGCCTGGTGACGGACATTGGCATTGAGTTGGGAAAGCTCGTGTACTGGAACCGGATACAGGAGGATCCAGCGTTACGTGTCGTTGCCGACAGAAGCCGGCTATTCCTGCTGTCCATGCTGGTATTTGCGTTTGCCTTCGGTGGTGTTCTCGGCGCTATCGGGTTCCAGCGCCTTGGCTATTCGACAACGATACCGCTGGCCGTGTTGCTGATTCTGATGGCCGGCGTCCCGGCCGCCGACGATATCAGGGACTACTTTTCGCGCACTGAGACCTGACCCGAACGGGAGTCACCGATTCCGGATCGGGCTTGACCCGGGTCCGGACGACAGCTAGGCAGTCAAGCGTTGCAACCACCCCATCGCATCCACCAGCTCCTGCTGAATCAATTCATGCGCACTCGGGTACTCCGAGTAACTCAGCTCAATTGGCAGCGTCTCCACCAGCTCCCTGATCGCATGCGCGCTGGCCAGTGGAATCACCTGGTCGTGGGTGCCGTGGCTTAGCCACAGTTGCTTGCCTTTCAGTGCCTCAGGCGCTGCCACCAGCGGGACCACCTGCGTCAGCAGCCGGCTGTGCAGCACCATCGCGGCCTGCAGCAAGGCCGGCTGCGTCAGCAGCAGCGACAACGACATGATGCCGCCCTGGCTGAAGCCACCGACCACCACGCGCCCGGGTGGAATGCCCAGTTGCTGTGCGGCTGAGGCCACGGTTTCTGCAACGGTGGCGCGGCTGGCGACCTCTTGCGGCTCGTTGATGATGCGCTCGCCCACCCGGTTGATGCTGAACTCGAACCAGCCGTAAGCGCCCGGCCCCATGACATACGGGGCGCGCAGGCTGATGACGTGAAACTGCGCCGGCACATAAGGCGCCAGGCCAAACAGGTCCTCTTCGTCGCTGCCGACGCCGTGCATCAGCACCAGCAGCCAGGGCGCAGCGCTTGCCGCATCAGCGGGCCTGTGCAAAAAGGAAAGGGTCAGATCAAGCATGGGCAAAACTCCTGCGGGCATTGTGCCCGGCCTTTACCCTGCCGGTTGCGGAAGAAAGCGTTTGAGCGCGAGCACCGCCAGCACAAACGCTGCGCACAGTCCCACCGACAAAAGCTGCTCGTCCAGTTGCGGCGGCACGATGAGAATGTAGCCGCGGCCCTTGATCAGCGATGAAAAACTGGACACGGCAAACGGCATGAGAAAAAGGCGAAAGGTTTGCCACGGGTCTGTTTTGCCCTTGCCGCCCGCTCCCACGCTCAGGAGCAAGGCCACGCCGATCACGACGCTGATGCCCACGGAGTTGAGCCAGATGGCCGGGGACGGGTCGAAATAGTGCGCTACCGTGACCAGATACCAGATGAGGTAACACCAGAGCACGGTTTTGCCGGTGCTCAGCGAGGCGAGGTAACGC
>JAKFXR010000074.1 GCA_021731285.1 Polaromonas sp.
CTGCCGCCGCAGGCCCCGCTTTGAGCATCCCGGGATCGACACGCTTCGTCTACACCATGACCGGCCGCTCCAAAGGCATGGACTACAACGCTGCTGCAGAGCTGAACTGGCTCCAGGATGGTCAGAACTACGAGGCGAAGATGTCGGTCAGCGCGTTGTTTCTTGGCGCCCGTAGCATGAGCAGCAGCGGTCGCATCACCACAGATGGCCTGGCGCCCACACGCTTTTCAGACAAGTCGCGCAGTGAGCGTGCCACCCATTTCGACGCAGACAAGGGCAAGATCACTTTCAGCGCCAACACACCCGACGCGCCCTGGCTGCGGGGCGCGCAAGACCGGGTCAGCGTTTTTTTGCAGCTTGCCAGCCTGATGGCGGGGGACCCGGGCAAATACCCCCCGGGCAGCACGGTCTCGCTCTACACGGCCGGCCCGCGCGAGGTGGACACCTGGACATTTACCGTGGAAGCTGCGGAAAAGCTCAGCCTGCCGATGGGTGAGGTAGAGGCCGTGAAATTGCAGCGCAAACCCCTGCGCGACTATGACCAGACCATTGAGATCTGGCTGGCGCCTTCACTGGACTGGCTGCCGGTGCGCAACCGCATCACCCAGCACAACGGCGATTTCGTGGACCAGCAGTTGCGCGTGGCCGCCAGACCCTGAAATACCCCCGACAAACACGCCCTCGCGTGATTTTGTTGGCATTCCCCGGAATTACCCTGTGGGCCTTGAACTTGGCCCACTCGTTGTTATCTGATGGGTAAGGAAACAATTTCAATGCAAATGCTTTACGACTCCGAATCTTTTGTGGTGGTGCAGATCCACGCCAATGCGCCGCAAGAGCCTGTGCCCCTGCCGGCCGTCCCGCAACTGGTGCGCCACGGCTTCGAAATCGTGGACAAACGCTCGGGCAAAGAGGTGTATCTCGACGGGTCATGGGCCGAGCTTTTTCAGGAACGCGTCATTGCCTGGCAAAAAAACATGCCGACGCAGGAAGAAATTGAAGATACCCTTGAGGGCTATGCCGAACTGGCCCACACGCCCATCGCCCTCCACTGAGCAGGTCCCGCCGCTCCCCGCCCCGCGGCAACTTGCGCGCTGGGCTTTTGTTTTTGTTGTCGTCGGGCTCGCGGCCTGCGCCCGGGTGCCCGAACCCCGGCTTTTCCCCCACGCCGCCACCGACATCACCAACCGCACTGATGCTCTCATGCCCGCTGATGTGTTGCTGCTCGGCGAGCAACACGATGCGCGCGAACATCAGGACATCCACCGGGAAGTGATTGAACACCTGGCCGTGCGCGGGCAACTGGGTGCCGTAGCGCTGGAGATGGCGGAAGCCGGGCGAAACACAGCCTCCCTGAAATCGAACAGCACGCAACTCGAGGTGCAGGAAGCCTTGGGCTGGAACGGCAAAAGCTGGCCCTGGCTGGCCTATGGACCGGCGGTGATGGCCGCTGTCAAGGCCGGTGTGCCGGTGATGGGCGCCAACCTGCCTGCAACGCAGATGCGCGACGCCATGGCCGACAGCCGGCTGGACCAGCAACTGCCCGGCCCCGCGCTCAAAGCACAGCAGCAACTGATACGCGCCGGTCACTGCGGCCTGCTGCCGGAGAGCCAGATCTCCCCCATGACACGCATACAGATTGCCCGCGACATCAGCATGGCACGCACGATTGACCAGGCGGCGTTGCCGGGCAAGGTGGTGGTTCTTCTGGCCGGCAGCGGCCATGTGGACCGCGCGCTGGGGGTACCGCAGCATCTGCCGCCGGAGATGAAGTCAAAGGCCGTGCAACTGCGCGCCGGCCCGCAGCCAGCCACAAGCCAGGCGGTCGTTGATGCGGTGTGGAGCACACCGGCGCTGCCCGAGCGGGACTACTGTAAAGACGTGCTGCCCCGGCCCGTCGCCAGGTAAATCAGGCGTTTTTGCGGATGGCGTCTGCCACCACACTGACGATGCGGTCAATGTGCGCAGCCTCGACGATGTAGGGCGGGCAGACCACGATGTTGTCGGCAGCCGGTCGCACCAGCACGCCCTGCCTGAAACAGTCCATGAAGATGTCGTAGGCCCGCTTGCCGGGAGCGCCGGGCAAAGGCGCCAGCTCGACCGCACCCGCCAGGCCCAGGCTGCGAATGCCCACCACATGGGGCAGGCCCTTGAGACCGCTGTGCATGGCGTCGCCCAGCAGCTTGCCCATCTGCCCGGCACGCTCAAACAGGTTTTCCTGCCGGAACAGATCGAGCGTTGCGATCGCTGCAGCGCAGGCCACCGGATGGCCCGAGTAGGTGTAGCCGTGGAAAAACTCAATGGCATGCGCGGGGCTGTCAGCGTGGGCCTGCATCATGGTGTTGTAGATGCGGTCGGTGCAGATCACGCCGCCCAGCGGGATCACGCCATTGGTCACACACTTGGCGAAATTCAGCATGTCGGGCACCACGCCGTAATAGTCGGCGCCGAAGTTCACGCCCAGGCGGCCGAAGCCGGTGATGACCTCGTCAAAAATCAGCAGGATGCCGTGTTTGTCGCATATCTCCCGCAGGCGCTTCAAATAACCCTTGGGCGGCAGATACCAGCCCGCGCTGCCGGCGACCGGCTCGACGATGACAGCAGCGATGTTGCCCGGGTCGTGCAGCGGCAGGATGCGGTTTTCGAGTTCGAGCAGCAGGTCCTCTTCCCAGACCGGCTCGGCGCCGTGGATGTAGGCGTGTTTCACCGGATCATGAATGAAACGCAGGTGGTCGACCCGCGGCAGCAAGGCCGCGCCATAAGCCTTGCGGTTGGCCGGGATGCCACCCACACTCATGCCGCCGAAACCAACGCCGTGGTAACCCTTTTCGCGGCCGATGAACACATTGCGATGACCTTCACCGCGCGCCCGGTGATAGGCCAGCGCGACCTTCAGCGAGGTGTCGGCGGCTTCCGATCCGGAGTTGCAAAAGAGCACCCGGTTGAGGTCACCCGGCGCCATGGCGGCAATCATCTCGGCAGCCCTGAAAGCCTGGTCGTTGCTGGCCTGAAAGGCGGTCGCATAGTCCAGCGTATCCAGCTGCTTCTTGATGGCCTCGTTGATGGGCTTGCGGTTGTGACCTGCCGCCACGCACCACAGGCTGGAAATGCCGTCGAGTACCTGCCTGCCGTCGTGGGTGGTGAAAAACATGCCGTCGGCCGCCACAAACACGCGCGGCTCCTTCTTGAAGCTGCGGTTCGGGGTGAACGGCAGCCACTGGTGGTCCATGTTGAAATCCTGATACGCCATCGAAGCTCTCCTGAGGCCGGGTGTGTCATGCATTCTGGCACTTCGCAGCAACGGGCGCCCAGTCCTGCGACAATCCGGTTTCCATGAGCCCTACCTATATTCTCAACCTGTCCTGCCCTGACCGCCCGGGCATTGTCCATGCGGTTTCCGGCTTTTTGTTTGAACGCGGCGGCAATATTCTTGAAGCAGCGCAATTCAGCGACGACAAGCGTGACGATGCCGCCGCCGATGCGACCGGCCTGTTTTTCATGCGCGTCAGTTTTTCCTGCGACCAGTTGCCATTCCAGACGCTGAAGGACGAAGTCAGTGTGCTGGGCACGCTGTTCGACATGCGCTGGAGCCTGCACCAGGCCACCCAGCCCATGCGCACCGTGATCATGGTCAGCAAGGAGGGGCATTGCCTCAATGACCTGCTGTTCCGCTGGAAGTCCGGCCTGCTGCCCCTGGACATCCGCGCCATCATCTCCAACCACCGCGACTTCTACCAGCTGGCCGCGACTTACAACGTGCCTTTTCACCACATCCCCGTCACGGCCGCCACCAAGGCCGAGGGTGAGAAAAAGCAGTATGAAATCATCGAAGCCGAAGGCGCCGAGCTGGTGGTGCTGGCCCGCTACATGCAGATCCTCAGCGACGACCTGTGCAAAAAACTGGCCGGCCGTGCCATCAACATCCACCATTCCTTTTTGCCCAGCTTCAAGGGTGCCAAGCCTTACTATCAGGCGCATGCACGTGGCGTCAAGCTCATAGGCGCCACCGCCCACTACGTCACGGCCGACCTCGACGAAGGCCCGATCATCGAGCAGGATGTGGCCCGGGCCGACCACAGCAAGACCGTGGACGCACTGACCGCCATGGGCCGCGACACCGAAAGCCAGGTGCTGGCCAGGGCCGTGCTTTGGCACAGCGAACACCGTGTGCTGCTCAACGGGCACAAGACAGTCATTTTCAAGTGATTCCCCCGCTTGTCATCCCGGACCTGATCCGGGATCCATGTCACATGAACTACGCCGCCGGTCAGCGCGGCATGGATTGCGGGTCAAGCCCGCAATGACAAACGCTGACCGATGACTGCGTCCCGCATCCCACCCATCCAGTGCCTGCTGACCTTTGAGGCGCTGGCGCGGCTGCGCAGCGTGACCCAGACGGCGGATGAACTCAATGTCACGCCCAGCGCGGTCAGCCACCGTGTCAAGCAGCTCGAGCAGATCATCGGCACCAAACTTTTTGGCAGGGCCGATTTTTCCCTGACGACCGAGGGCAGCGAGTACCTGGCCCATGTGCGCGAGGGGCTGGCCATCCTGGAGCGCTTTCCGGGCACCGACAACCCCCAGGGCAAACGCAAGCTGCGCGTGGCGGTGACGCCAACATTCTCGCGCTCGGTGCTGATGCCGCGCCTGCGCGGATTCATCGAAGCCTATCCGGAGATCGACCTGACGCTGCAGGTCTCCATTCCCCTGCTGGACGTGGTGGCAGAAGATGCCGACCTGATGATCCGCTTTGGAACCGGCCGTTATGCCGACGTGGAGCACATCTGCCTGATGACCGACGAGGTGACGCCACTGGCGTCACCTGCCTACATCCGGGCCAACGGGCCTTTCGACAGCATTGAAGAACTGCAGTCGGCCAAGCTCATCAAGAGTCCGCTGGAGCCCTGGCGCACCTGGTTTCTGGCGCACGGCGTTGACGCCGGTGAACCCGGCGAAGGCTCGTCCTTCAATGACATCGGCCTGATGTGCGACGCCGCGGCCCAGGGTCTGGGCATTGCGCTGGTGCGGCTCAAGCTGGGCGCCCCCTGGCTGGACAACGGCACGCTGGAGCGCATCTCCGAACGCAACGTGCCCAGCCCGCACGCCCACTACCTGTGCTGGCGTACCGGCATGATGGACCGCTGGGAATGCGCCGCGTTTACCGAGTGGCTGAAAAAGTCCCTGGTCTAGGCCGGCGCCAAACATTGGCAGCCTTTCCGGCAGTTGGCCCTTTGTTGATGCGAGCTTCTAGCTATTTATTTGATAGCATTTTATTTTCACAAGCACCCCGCATTTTCTTCACACCGAAAAACGCAGCTTTGGCTTAAAGTGCTTGGCATGACCACAGCGCCCGACCTTCCCCCGCAAGAACTGATGGAGCGCACCGGACGCCAGCGCCTGGTGGTGTCTGCCTTGCAGGCCGTACTGCCGGCGCACGCGCTGCTGTGGAACAGCGAAGACACCACGCCTTACGAATGCGACGGCCTGACCGCCTACCGCCAACGCCCGCTGGTGGTGGCCCTGCCCGAAACCTATGCCCAGGTACAGGCCGTGCTGCGGGCCTGCCATGCGCTGGACGTGCCGGTGGTGGCGCGCGGCGCGGGGACGGGCCTGTCGGGCGGCGCGATGCCGCATCGCCTGGGCGTGACCTTGTCTCTGGCCAAGTTCAACAAGATCCTGAAGCTGGACGCCGCCAGCCGCACGGCCGTGGTCCAGGGCGGGGTGCGCAACCTGGCCATCAGCGAAGCCGCCGCGCCGCTGGGGCTCTACTACGCGCCCGACCCCTCCAGCCAGATCGCCTGCACCATAGGTGGCAACGTGGCCGAAAACTCGGGCGGCGTGCACTGCCTCAAGTACGGCCTGACACTGCATAACGTGCTCAAGGTGCGGGGGTTCACCATCGAAGGTGAAGAAGTCGAGTTTGGCAGCGACGCGCTGGACGGCGCCGGCTACGACCTGCTGTCGGTGGTGATAGGCAGCGAAGGCATGCTGGCGGTGACCACCGAGGTGACTGTCAAGCTGGTACCCAAGCCGGTGCTGGCGCGCTGCATCATGGCCAGCTTTGACGACCTGCGCAAGGCCGGCGATGCAGTGGCCTCCGTCATTGCCGCCGGCATCATCCCGGCGGGGCTGGAGATGATGGACAAACCCATGACCGCCGCCGTCGAGGATTTCGTGCACGCCGGTTATGACCTGAACGCCGAAGCGATCCTGCTGTGCGAAAGCGACGGCACGCCAGAGGAAGTGGAAGAGGAAATCGGCCGCATGAGCGAGGTGTTGCGCCGCTGCGGCGCCACTGCCATCGCCATCAGCCAGAGCGAAGCCGAACGCCTGAAGTTCTGGAGCGGCCGCAAAAACGCCTTTCCGGCGTCGGGCCGCATCAGCCCTGACTACATGTGCATGGACTCGACCATTCCCCGCAAGCGCCTGGCCGACATCCTGCTGGCCATCCAGGAGATGGAGAAGAAATACGGCCTGCGTTGCGCCAACGTGTTTCATGCCGGTGACGGCAACCTGCACCCGCTGATTTTGTTTGACGCCAATGACCCCGACCAATTGCACCGTTGCGAGCTGTTTGGCGCCGATATCCTGGAGACCAGCGTCGCCATGGGCGGCACGGTCACAGGCGAACACGGTGTGGGCGTGGAAAAGCTCAACTCCATGTGTGTGCAGTTCTCCGGACCTGAAAACGAGCAGATGTTCGGGGTCAAACGTGCGTTCGACGCCAAAGGCCTGCTCAACCCGGGCAAGGTGATCCCCACGCTGCAACGCTGCGCAGAGTACGGCAAGATGCTGGTGCGCGGCGGGCAGATCAAGCATCCTGATCTGCCCAGATTCTGAACCCCCACGGTCGTTCGCTTCGCGTAACTCCCTGCCCCCCGAGGGGGCCGCTGCGCCTGCGGGCCGGCAAAGCCGGACCCGCGGCCCCTGCTGGGTTTAAAACCATTCGCGGATGTCACTTTTCAACGGCTCGTCCTGAGCTTGCCGAAGGACCCCTCCCGAGGGGGCGCTGCGCCTGCGGGCCGGCACAGCCGGACCCGCGGCCCCTGCTGGACTTAAAAATCCGTGGTGCGCTTACGCCACCTGCAAACCGGGCTTGCCCATTAACGCGGCTTTCGGGCCGGCTACTGCACCGTAAAGAATCTCGCCGGCCAGCTGACCGCCTTCTTCGATGACCAGCTTGCCGTAGCGGATCTTGCCGGTGACTTTGCCGGTCGCATAGATCACCAGTTTCTGGCGGACCGTGAGGTTGCCATCGAACTCGCCATGGATTTCGGCGATGTCAATTTCAGCCGAGCCCTTGAACGCGCCATGCTCCGAAATCTGGATGACGCGGGAGTCCATGGTGGCCTCAACCAGACCTTCCACCACCAGGGTGTCGCAGTCAGTGATTTCAACGCCCTTGAGTTTGATGTTGGGTCCCACGGTCAATTTGCTGCCGCCTTCCCGTGGGGCGCTGCTGGCCGGTGCGGCGGAGGCAGGCGCTGCTGGCGCGGTAGCGTTGCTGACGTTGGCTGCCGACGCACCGTTGGCGTAAGGGTTGGGATTCGGGCTGCCGTGGCGCAGGGCGGTCGGTTCACTCTCGCGCTTGCCGAAAAACGGTGATTGCATTGCCATCTGGGTTCCTTCAAAAAAGAACCGATGGTACGAACACAGGTTTTAAAAGTCTCCACTCACAATGCAAGTTGAGTAACGAAAAAATTTCGATGGCTCCCCGCCAGACTTGCTGATTTGGAGACGCAGCGGCAACATATTGACTTTGTAACGATAATTACGTTTACACCTCAATAGGGCGAAGCCTTGGAACTGGCCATTTTTCTGATCGTGGTAGCAGGCATTTTTGCAGCTGCGCTGTACTTTTTTGCAAGGCGCAAGCCACCGCTTGCGAGCGTACCGCCCGTCGCAGTGGAAAAGAGCAACTACGAGATCAGTTACGTTGCGCCACAATTCCAGTGGAGCGGCACAAGCAGTGGTGAGCTTCCGATCAAGATACTCACCTACAAACAGTACGAATGCCTGGAAGACGCGCGTTACGGCTTTCGAATTGTTGCCGTGCCGCCCACTGAGCGCAAACTGCCGCAGCCCTACAAGACCCGCGCCCATGGCCTGAAAACCGTGGATTCGCTTTTAAAACACGGTTTTCTTGACCTGGGCAGCGACGGCGGCTACGTCATCAGCGACCACGGGCTCAACGCGCTGGATGTTTGCAGGGTCCGGTACTGATTTTGACCGCACGCATTCGCGTCAGACAGTGGCGTCCCTGGGCGCATTGCTGACAGCCCACGAGTACAGGCCCACGAACACCAGCGCATCAAACACCGCACCGAAACAGATGTAGAGCACCGGCATGAACAACACCGACAGATGTTGCAGGATAAAAGCCTGCGCCAGCACCTGATGGGGAATCATGAGCACAAAGAACAGCAAAATCAGCACCGTGTGAAAAAGCTTGATCACCAGGCCCTGATTCAGAATGTAGTAACCGACCCCCAGCATGACCGGCGTCGTCAGCATCACCACATACCCGATGGTCATGAGCTCTTCACTGTGACGCGCAATGCTGTACGGAAAGTCTGCCGGATTGAACCAGAAGTAGGCCAGGGTGACGAGTTGCACCACACACACGATACGCAGCGGGTATTTGAGTGGCAAGCCCGCATCGTGCATGCGCAGCGAAATCACAAAAATCACCAGCGTTACCAGCGTCGTGACAAGCAAGGTGGTTGCGCTCGGGTTTGGCGAGCTTTCGGGTCCGCCGTTTGCCAGCACGAGGGCAAATTGTCCCGCCTCATTGAGGCGCGTTGAAAGCCCAAAAGGCAGGTTCAAGCCCCCGGCCCAAAAAAGAATGCAGTCACGCCAGAAATCCAGCAACATCGGCTTGGCCCAGATCAGCAATGCGCACATGAGAATCGGAAGCAAAACAGCCTGTGCCAGCAGGTAGGGCGTCACTTTCAAGGGTGTGATGGACCTGTGAGGCCGGACTGTGACAAGTCGGGCGCGGCCATCTTTTGCTGCAGCGAAGGCCGCATGGAAAATCTGGTCCTGCTCACGAACCTCGTCGGAGGCCGATCTTGTATTGGAGCTCATGATGGCCTCTTAAAAGTCATGGAATAAGCCTACCTGCACACCGCTTCGGCGGTAGGACGGGTTGGTATAGCGATTGACGCCGACAGTCACACCGGTCCGCGGATTGAGCCAGTGGCGCCAGGTCAGGTTGGCTTCCTTGCTCTCAAAGTTAACCATTTGCCGGTTGGCAGCAATGGCAAGATAGCCTTCCCCTCCCCACCCGTAACGGGCGGTCACCAGATTCTGTTTGTCACGGCCATAAGTCAGTGCGACAAATTGCTGCTGGGTGTCGACGGCACCCGGGTTGCTGCGGTTCAGGCGCACTCCGCCCTCCAGCACCCAGGGCGCCTCAAAGTAATACACAAGCCCCAGTGCTACGCTTTGATCGGTGTGTCCGTCCGGCGCCTTGTAGTGGCCCACCCCAACGGACCCCACCAGCCGCCGGTCTGCCAGAAATTTCCTGTAAAGCGTGGCATCGAGGCGGTAACGCGGCAAATAGAACGCGCCATCACCCGCGCCCACGCCCAGCGAGCCATACCAGTCTTCATTGAAGGTGTAGGTATCGCTCACACCAACATAAGTGCCGTCCTTGTCAAAGCGGCGGTGGGCAGAGATTTCACCCTGCAACAGGTGCGCACCCGCGCCATAGGTGCCCAGCAAGGTCACATTGCGCCAATTGCCAAAGCCATTGGTCAGGCGCTGTGCGCCTGCACTCAGTTCCAGGCGCCGAATCTCTCCCTCGGCCGAAACTGCGGGTGCTTGCGCAGGGGCCATCCCCTCCTGATTTTGACTTCCTGTTTGTGCAAGGACAGAACCTGCGCCTGCCGCAATGGCCAGAAAAATCAGCATCGTATTCTTGAACATGGGGCTCCCTCTAAAAAAGTATCAAGCCAATGAATATGTAAAAACAAACTGAAACAGTCTGTGCGCTATCGCTCATCCACAACTGGTGTTTTTCGCAGCCGCAGTCAAACCTTTTCCAGCAACAATTTGATAAGCGGTCTCGTCAGTGATGACCCATCGGGCGGAGTGCCGCAGTGGCGACGCCTCACGCAACCAGCAACGTGCGCTGGTTTTGTCGTTCTGGCGAAGGGCCAGCACGGCAAGCAGGCCCCACGGGTAGTCGGTTTCGCTTTGGCGCAACCAGTCAGCCCGGTGCGCACGCATCCAGTTGCGGTAGTACATCCCTGCCTCAGCCGGCAACAAGGGAAACTCCACCAGAAGGGGGAAAATTTGCGCCACATGATCGGGATAAAAAGCCGGCTTCTGCGAGCGCTGTTCAAGCTGGGTGGACACCATAAAACGCTTGTTGACCGGGTCCCAGAAAGTGTTCTGGATGCCTTTGGCCAGCTTGTCCGCCTCGGCAGTCCGTTGGGAACTCTTTAAATGGGCTTTGAGTGACCAGACTTCCAGGTTGTCCATGAACAGCCCGTGCAGATACACAGGCGACACCATGTAGATGCCCCGCGAAGGCTGATAAAGATGTTCCAGGGACTTTTTGCTGATCTCGTAACTTTTTTGCCATGCCGGGTTTTTGTTCAACTGCGCGGGCATGGTTTCCAGCAGTTTCATCCAGATGGCCAACAGCGAGTCGTCGGCATCCGCCGTCTTGCACGACACCCATTTCTTGTCGGCACCGCGGCAAAAGCGATCGAAGGTTCCGTCCGGCTTTTGCCTGGGCACCAGCCAATTGGCAAACTTTTCTGCGGGGGCCGAGATGTCCATGCCATTCTCGTGGGCCAGTAGCAGGGCCTGCATCGCAAAGTAGGGATCGGCAGAGTCTCCTCCATGCAGGACCGTGAGGGCGCCAGCGTCATCCGTGTAACCACGCAGGTCCAGCGCGGGCGCAGCGCTGGCCAGACTGGCCGGACCCAACATGGCAGCAATCAACATCCAGACAGCGATGACCGGCTTGACCGTCATGCCGCCTTCACCATCCCGATTTCGTGTGCCCAGACGGTGCCATGCACAAGCACACCTTCTTCAATGATGATGTTGCCGGCGCTCACGGTGGTGTGCGCATCGGGCAATCCTACGACAGCATGGGTGCCAATCAGGATGTCGGTTTCAGAAACCACCGGACCCAGTGCCCGCGCATTCCTGAAAACGTAGACACGCTTTTCGCAGGTCACGGCGCCTTGAACCGAAGCGCCGTTTCCGATGCTCAGGCCCTCACGCGCCTTGATGTCACCAACCACTGTCGTTCCAGCGCCAATGGTCAAAAATCCCGTGACCACCAGCGATCCGCGATAAATAGTTCCGGCTGGCAGCGCGCAGTCGCCACGTATCAGGAAAAGCAGGGGGGTCTGCTCAATCGCGTCAGGCAGATCGGCATAACTGCCCGGTGTTTTTTCAGAGTCATCCTGAAGAGGCAAGAAGCGCTCGGGCAAGCCTGCCCCGAACCTCAGTGTGGGAGCATGCATGCGCTCAAACCAGCTCTCTTTTTCCAGCTCAATGGCAACGCCCGCCGACAGGCGGCGGATTGCAATGGCATTTTTCGCCAGGCGAACAATGCCATCGGCGTGAGCCCAGTCGTGAATTTCGCTGCCGTCGCCCAGGCTGATATTGCCGGTGGCGTACAGCGCGGTGAAAGAGGATTTTTCACCGGCCTGCATATCCCCGCTGACATACAAGGGCTGAGCGCAACGAATGGCATCGCCCGTATCAATGCCATCCCTGGCGATGAGGCGCTTGTCGGCCTTGTCCCAGGCCATGGATTCGCCCACGTCGGCAACGTAGTCGAATTCCTCATACCCGGTCGAGGTTCCCAGCCCAAGCTTGGCCGATACGTCGGCATGCAGGCGCCTGGCGAAATGATCAATGTCGTTGGTGTAGTTTGCCGAAACCGGCAAGGCATCAACGTCAGTGGGTTTCAGCCATTCGCGAACAGCCGGAACAAACGGGAGCGTCAAAAGCAGCAGGCAAACCACCACAAAGGCGACATAGGTGAACAGACTTTCCGTCATCATCATTTCGCAGTCTCCCCGCGGTAGCGAATCGTTTTGTCCCAGACCATTTCCCGTTTCAACAGGCTATCCAGAATCAGGCTCCAGACGGCGCCGGATATGGCGAACAGGCTGACCAGAAAGCCCAGCATGTTGAAGGGCAACAATCGCAGGCGCCTGCGGTTACCGTCAATCAGAACGGCTACAACGATTTCGAAGAAAGCCGCGAAATTGCCCAGGGTGCCGTAAATCATCAATGCAAAAACCGGTACCAGTTGAGACAGCAGGGAGCCGGCGTTAAGGAAATACAGGCCCAGCGCAAGACCCCACCCAGCCAGCATGATCAGCGGAATGACAAATACGAAAAGCAGCAACAAGCCATCAATGCGCTGACCCAGGGTCAGGTAGGGGCTGCTCGCAAACTTCCACCAGTAGCGCGCCATGACCTGGTTGTGCCCCTTCGCCCAGCGCGTCACCTGTTTGATACGCACGCTCCATTCTTCCGGGACTTCTTCATAACATTCGGACCGATTGGTGTAAACGGTTTTCCAGCCGTTGAACATCAACCGGAAAGTGATGTCGGTGTCCTCCGCCAGCGTATCGTCATGCCATCCGCCCACAGCCTCCACAGCGGACAGGCGCACGCCGCCCACCGTACCGCCGTACTGGGGGAGCAGATTCATGTTCATGCGGGCCTGCTGGTCCACCTGGTAGCCGGCAGAACGTTCCAGATCGAGCATCCGGGTCAGCAAATTGGCTCCGCTGTTGACGGGTACCACCCGGCCCATGACGGCTCCGACTTCGGGATCAAAAAACGGCGCGATCAGCTGTTTGAGCAAACCGCGGCCAGGCACGTAGTCGGCGTCGAAAATGATGGCGATGTCACCTTCCGCAAACTGGAGCGCGTCCTTGAGGGCGGCCGATTTTCCGGCTTTGCCGCCGGTGCGGTGAAACGGGGAAATGCGCGAAGGATAGCGGGCAACATACCCGTCAATGATTGCCCCGGTCGAATCGATGGAGCGGTCATTGACGGGAATGATTTTCAGGCGATCTGCGGGGTAATCGGTGTTGAGCAGTGCCTCTATGCAACCCGCAACGACTTTTTCCTCATTGTGGGCTGCAATGAACACCGTGATCATCGGCCAGTTGGCGACCGCGATATCAATGTAAGGGTGCCTTTGCTTTCCAGTCAGTCGATTCATGGTGAACATGAAATGCCGGATGCCATACAGCGCCATGGTGATCACAATCAGGAACAGCAGCCAGGCCATGACGGCAGCCACGGGGTAGTCCTTGAAGGTAGGCACCAGACCCCCGTCGTCCCCTTGCGCAAACGCCTGCATGGAAACGGCAAGCCACCCCATGCCCGCTAGCAGCGCAGCGCGGGATCGTCCCAGGAGCCCGGTGCGGAAGGTCACCGGGGTCTTGGCCATTTCGTCGCGGCGGGACTGCTTCATGAGATAGCTCCTCGGGTAAAAGATCAGACCAGCTCGGGCTGTGCGGTCGGGGCATGCGCATAGCTGCGGGCCAGCACATCCACAATTTGTCTGGACGCGGTGCCATCGCCAAACGGGTTGGCGCACCGCGCCATGCGGGTGTGCGCAGCGGTGTCATGGGTCAAACGGGTGACATGGTCGACGATGGCCTGACGGGTCGGCCCGATCACCAGCGCACAGCCGGCTTCAACAGCCTCGGGGCGTTCAGTTTCCTCACGCACTACCAGCACCGGCACACCGAAAGTCGGCGCTTCTTCCTGCAGGCCGCCCGAGTCAGTGATCACCAGCCAGGCATCAGCCAGCGCCTGCTGCATCTGCGTGTAGTCAAGCGGATCGGTCAGCCTCACATTGCTGATGCCGCCCAGTATTTCATTGACCGGGCCCTTGACGACGGGGTTGAGGTGCACCGGAAACAGGACCTGCAGATCAGGCTGCTCGCGCGCAATGCAGGCAATCGCCTCACAGATTTCGGCCACATCATTGCCCCAGTTCTCGCGCCGGTGCACCGTGACCAGAAGGTGGCCCCGGCCCTGCACATTGCGTTTGACCCCGCGATGGGTGCACGTCCATTGCTGCGCATCAATCACGGTGTTACCGGTCATGACGATGTGCTCGTCGGCAATGCCTTCGGCAAGAAGCGCAGCGTGCGAGCGCTGGGTGGGCGCAAAGTGATAACGGGTCAGGCGGCTGATCATTTGCCGAAGACCTTCCTCCGGGAACGGCCGGTCCAGGTTGTAGGTCCTCAAACCCGCTTCGACGTGCGCCACGGGCACACGGTTGTAAAAGGCCGCAAGCGCGCCCTGAAAGGCGCTCTCTGTGTCACCCTGCACGATGACCAGTGACCACTTCTTCTGCGTCATGACCGCGTCGAGCTGCTGACGGCAACCCATGCTGAAATCGAGCAGGCTGGATCCGGTGCGTGACAGTGTGATGTCCGGGACGATGTCAAAGCAGGCCAGGATTTGCGTTGCCATGTCGGCATGCTGGCCGGTGTGCAGCCACTCAACATGGGCCCAGCCGGTCTCCCGAAGTGCGTGGTACAGCGGTGCGAGTTTGATGATCTCCGGTCGGGTGCCGGAGACGATGAGGATGTTGTGCATGGAGACGGCTTTTCAAAGGGGGTTTACTGTGTGACGGACATCGCATGCCCGGACGGGAAACGGATGGGCCGGCAATCCTGGGGCTGCAGGTCGACAACCAGCACCAGATCGCCACTGAAGCGCTGTATGCCCAGGTCCCGCATCAGATGGCGCTCCTGATCAGCCGTGTCCATGCGCAGAAAACACAGCGCCTGACGCTTGCCGTGCTGGCGGGCCGTCAGGATGTGCAGCCTCGACAATGAGCCGTAACGTGCGCAAAGCGATTGCAGGGCCGGCCTGAGATGGCCAATGTCGGCATGGCCAGCCAGGCGCTCAAAAATATTCTTCATGAGTTAAAAAGCTCTAATAAGTGGGAAAAGAAGTCGCGGAGAGTCAGACTTCCGGGCTAGTCATCATTGGGACCGAGGTACCAAACTGCGTCCCGTCGCTTTGGCCTCGCATGCCTGTAGGACAGTGCCTTCATGCACCGCAAGCAAGAGTCAAGGACTGTGCGGCAGCGTACATACGAGAGGTAAGCTCAGCCCGAAACTGGGCTTTTCGCTCCATGTTTTCTGATTGCTACCATGACACCGCTGCCGACTTCCCCCCCAAAAAACCTGCATCCGGACCGCCAACTCCTGGACCTGGTGGAACGCACCACCGAGGCGGGCGCGTGGGTGTTTGAAATCGCCAGCCAGCACATGACCTGGACCCAGCCGCTGGCCACGCTGCTGGATCTGCCTTTGTCAGCGGCCCAAAACGCCGACCCGCTTCATTTCTATGCGCCGCAATCACGCGCGCAAATGACAGCCGCCTTCGAGGCCTGCAGTGGCCATGCGCAGGGCTTCGATGAAGAAGTGCAGCTTGTCACCGGGGGCGGGCGCCGCGTGTGGGTGCGGTCCGTCGGGGAAGCGGTATGTGATGAGCGTGGCTCCGTCGTACGCCTGCAGGGCGTGGTCCAGGACCTCAGCGCCAGGAAGTACGCGGGCAAGGAAACGCGCAGCGTGGCCATGCGCCTGAGCACCACCCTGGCCAGCATCAACGAGGCATTTGCCACTGTCGATCACCTGGGGCAGATCACCTACATCAACGCAGAAGGCGAAAGCCTGCTCTCGGCCCAGGCCGATGAATTGGCAGGCATGACACTCTGGGAAGCACTGGGACAGGTCAATGGAGATCACATCCACACCGAGTTGCGCCGCGCGCTCAATGAGCGCCTTACCCTGGAGTTTGAGAACTACTACAAAGGGCCGGACAAATGGCTGGAGCTGCGTGCCTACCCCTTTGAGCAGGGACTGGCCATCTATTTGCGCGACGTGACCGAACGGCGCCATGCCCAGGAGCAACTGCTGCTGCTGCAAACCAGCATTGCGCGGCTCAACGATATCGTGATGATTACCGAAGCCGGACCGATCGATGAACCAGGCCCGCGTCTCGTCTTTGTCAACGACGCGTTCGAGCGCCAGACCGGCTACTCCCGCGAGGAGGTGCTGGGCCTGACGCCACGCCTGCTGCAGGGCCAACGCACCCAGCGCGAGGAGCTGAACCGCATTCGCCTGGCGATGGAACAGGCGCAGCCGGTCAGGGTGGAGCTGATCAACTACAAGAAAAACGGCGAACCCTTCTGGGTAGAGCTGGACGTGGTGCCCGTGGACTATTTCAATCGCGGTTTGACCCACTGGGTGGCCATCGCACGGGACATCACCTCGCGCAAGATCGCCGAGGACGAAATCGAACACCTGGCTTTCTACGACGCGCTGACGCGGCTGCCGAACCGCCAGCTTCTGATGGACCGACTCCAGTACGCGCTGACGCACAACCAGGACGATGCAGAAATCGGTGCGCTGATGTTCATTGACCTGGACAACTTCAAGGTGCTCAACGACACCATGGGCCATTCAAAGGGAGACTTGCTGCTGCAGCAGGTCGCGCTGAGGCTGGCGGCCTGCCTGCGGCTCACCGACACGGTCGCGCGGCTGGGCGGCGACGAGTTTGTGGTGCTTCTTGAAAACATGGGCGAAGACCGGCAGGCAGCCATGCTTCGGACGCGGGCGGTGGGGGAGAAGATCCTCGCCACGCTCAGCGAGCCCTACGACCTGGCAGGCCACCAGCACTACAGCACTTGCAGCATAGGCATCACCTCTTTCTGCAACCCCAAGCCGGGTATTGGCGATCTGCTCAAGCAGGCCGACCTGGCGATGTACCAGGCCAAGGCCGCCGGCCGAAATGCGGTTTGTTTTTTCGACCCCGCCATGCAGGCCGTGGCGACCGCCAGCGCCGCACTGAATTCGGAACTGCGCCATGGTCTGCGCAACCAGGAATTTTTGCTGTACTACCAGCCCCAGGTCGGGCGCGAGGGCCGGATGGTCGGTGTCGAGGCCCTGATCCGCTGGCAACATCCACAGCGTGGTCTGGTGCTTCCCGGTGATTTCATTTCGCAGGCTGAAGAAAGCGGGCTGATCATGCCCTTGGGCGAATGGGTGCTGGCCACCGCCTGCGCGCAACTGGCAAGCTGGGCCCTCAACCCGCGGACGCGGGAGCTGGGCATTTCTGTCAACGTCAGCGCGCGGCAATTCCGCCATCCCGAGTTTGTCGAGCTGGTGATGCGCCACATTGCGCAGACCGGTATCGAGGCCAGGCGCCTGAAGCTGGAGCTCACCGAAAGCCTGCTGGCGATCGACATGGAGGTCACCATCGCCAAGATGGGCATGCTCAAGGACGCCGGCGTCACGCTGTCCATCGACGACTTCGGCATGGGCTATTCGGCGCTGTCCTATCTGAAATACCTGCCCCTGGACCAGCTCAAGATAGACCGCGCCTTTGTCAAGGACGTGCTGACCGATCCCAATGACGCAGCCATTGCCCGCACGATTGTGGGCCTGGCCCAGAGCCTGGGGCTGGGCGTGATGGCCGAAGGCGTGGAGACCGAGGCCCAACGCGACTTTCTGGCCCGGCACGGTTGCCACTGCTACCAGGGCCACCTGTTCTGCAAGGCGCTGCCCATCGACGAGCTCGAAATTTTCATGCAGGGTCTGCCAGCCCAGCGCTGAGCAGGGCGACATTGCCTCCGGCCGCGGTGGTGTTGATGGTCACCGTTTGCTCCGCGCAAAAGCGGTACAGGTAATGGGGGCCGCCGGCTTTCGGGCCGGTGCCGCTCAAACCCTCGCCCCCAAAGGGCTGCACCCCCACCACCGCGCCTATCATGTTGCGGTTGATGTAGATGTTGCCCACGTGCGCTGCCGCAGCCAGCGCCTGCGCGCGCGAGTCGATGCGGGTCTGGATGCCCAGCGTGAGGCCGTAGCCGAGGGCATTGATCTGCGCCATCACATCTACCGGGTCGCCGCGCCAGCGCACGATTTGCAGCACCGGGCCAAAAATTTCGTCCTTCACCTCGGCCAGGCTGCTGACTTCAAAGGCGGCGGGTTGCACCAGATTTGCTATGAAATCAGGAGCTGCTTGCACACGTCCGCCAGGGGCTGGGAGCACTTTGGATGTTGAATGCAGGCGCTGCAGGTGCTGCTGGATGTTGTCAAAGGCCTCGCGGTCTATCACCGGGCCAACGTCGGTGGACAGCTCGGCGCTGTTGCCCACCCTCAACTCCTGCACCGCGCCCTGGATCATTTCCATCACTTTGTCGGCAATGCCTTCGTGCACACACAACAGGCGCAGCGCCGAGCAGCGCTGGCCAGCCGAGCGGAAGGCGCTTTGCACCACGGCGTCCACCACCTGCTCGGGCAAGGCGCTGCTGTCGACCAGCATGGCGTTGATGCCGCCGGTCTCGGCAATCAATGGAACGATGGGACCGTCCCTGGCGGCAAGGGCGCGATTGATGATTTTCGCCACCTGGATGGAACCGGTGAACACCACACCGGCCACGCCCGGCGCCGCCACCAGCGCTGCGCCCACGGTTTCGCCGGGGCCATGGATCAGTTGCAGCGCGCCTTCGGGCACACCGGCTGCATGCAGGAGTTTGACCGCTTCCCAGGCCACGCCGGGTGTCTGCTCAGCCGGTTTGGCGATCACGCTATTGCCGGTGGCCAGCGCCGCGGCCACCTGGCCGGTGAATATGGCCAGCGGAAAATTCCACGGGCTGATGCAGACCCAGACGCCGCGCGCGGTGAGGCGCAGCGTGTTGGTTTCGCCAGTCGGCCCGGGTAGCGCCATCGGCTGCATGATGCGTTCCGCCTCATTGGCGTAGTAACGCAAAAAATC
This sequence comes from Polaromonas sp., assembly GCA_021731285.1. Lineage (GTDB taxonomy): Bacteria > Pseudomonadota > Gammaproteobacteria > Burkholderiales > Burkholderiaceae_C > Polaromonas. The sequence goes on from JAKFXR010000074.1 coordinate 18,799, forward strand.
AATCGCCTCGCGCACCTCGCTGACGGCATCACCCCAGGTCTTGAAGGCTTCCTTGACCAGCAAGGCGCAAAAGCGCGGCATCTGTTGCTGCAGCGCATCCGCGGCGCGGCGCAGGATAAGGGCGCGTTCAGCCACATCAATTTTGCTCCAATTTTGATAGCTGCTGGCCGCCGTATTCAGAGGGCCAGAGACCAATTTGGCATCAAACACCGGTACCACCGGCACCGACGTCGTGGCCAGCGCGGCGAGCAGTGGTGCGCGCATGCTCTGCACCGTGAGGTCCAGACCCTCGCTGTTGAGGCGGCCGGGGCCGTACAGGGCCGGTGGCAGCGGCAGCGACGAATCGGGCACCATGCGCAGGGGCGAAGTGAGCAACACGTCCATGCCCACAGACTCGTCGGCAAGCTGGTGCACAAAGGAGGAATTCGCGCCGTTTTCGAGCAGGCGGCGTACCAGGTAGGCCAGCAAGTCGCGGTGCGCGCCCACGGGCGCATAGACGCGGCAGCTGATCTGCGGGTTCTTCAGCACCTCGCGAAAGACCCCCTCCCCCATGCCGTGTAGCCTCTGTAGTTCGTATTGGGCCCCCACGCTTGCCACTTCGTGTACTTCGCTGCCCCCCGAGGGGGCTGTGCTTGCTTGGGGCGGCCCTGCGCGGCGCACGTCCGCATTACGCGCCGCCATCTGAATAATCGCAGCGATGGTTCCAGCGTTGTGACCGGCAAACTGCGGATAAATCGCGTCGGGCGCGGCCAGCAAAGCCTGCGCGCAGGCAAGGTAAGACACATCGGTGTGGTGCTTGTGGGTGAACACCGGGTAGTGCGGCAAGCCCATCTCCTGCGCGCGCTTGATCTCCGAATCCCAATACGCGCCCTTGACGAGGCGGCACATCAGGCGCAGCCGGTAGGTGCGGGCGATGCTGATGACGTGTTCAATCAGGTCCAGAGCGCGCGTCTGGTAAGCCTGCAGCGCCAGGCCGAAACCCTTCCACTGCGGGTGCTGCCTTGCCACCAAAGCGGCCAGGGCTTCAAACACGTCGAGGGAAAGTTTAAGCCGGTCCACCTCTTCCGCGTCGATGGTGAGGCTGATATTGGCGCGGGCTGCCAGTTCGCACAAGGCCCACACACGCGGCACCAGCTCGGCCATCACGCGCGCGTGCTGGGCGTCTTCGTACCGCGGGTGCAAGGCGCTGAGCTTGATGGAGATGCCATCGTTTTGCTCACAAGCCTCTTCGATACTCGCGCGGTCAGCGATTGATTTAATGGCGTTTTCGTAACTGGTCAGATAGCGCAGCGCATCGGCACCGGTGCGCGCGCCTTCGCCCAGCATGTCGTAGCTGAAGCGCAGGCCGGGGGTGGCTTTGCGGGCGCCATCGGCCTCCTTCATCGCCTCGGCTATGTTCTGGCCCAGCACAAACTGACGGCCCAGCAGTTGCACCGCACGCAGCGTGGCGGCCACCACAGTGCGTGCGCCGAGCTTGCCCATGAGGCCGCTCTGGCCGTCCTCGGGCAAAAACTTCTTGGACATGGCAATCGCCGAGGCCGACAGACGCGCCATCACGCCGTCGCCGGCTGCATCGAAATCGGCGCGACCCAGCTGGTCGGCGGTCAGGGCAATCGCGGTTTCCGCATCAGGCACACGCAACAGGGCTTCGGCAAGACGCATCAGGGCCAAACCTTCCGCGCTGGAAATCGGGTACTCCTTCAGCAAACTCTCCATCGCCCAGAACGGCGGCGGCTTGTCGCGGACCGCCTGCACCCAGGGCCGCGCCACGCCGGCAGCGGCCTCCCAGGCCAGGCCGCCGTCCAGCACCGTCAGGCTCGCGGCGAGCACCGCCTGTTCAGGGCGGTAGGGGAAGGGAAGGCGTTGGGCGTTCGGCATACAAATAACTCATGGAGCTGGTGAATATTTCCATGATGTCGTTATATTTGGTAAATTATTCACCAATTTATGTTCTATTTAGCGAATAACAAACCATGAACACCGCCCTTCCCGCCCTCGACCGCATGGACCTGAAAATCCTCAAGCTGCTGCAACAGGACGGCCGCATCTCCAACCTGAAGCTGGCAGAAAGCGTAGCCCTGTCGCCGACGGCGGTGCTGGCCCGGGTGCAGCGCCTGGCGCGGGACGGTTTTATCCTCGGCTACGAGGCGCGCCTGAACCCGCTGCAGCTGGGTGCGGGCATGATGGTTTTTGTCGAGGTCCTGCTCGACCGCACCACCCCCAATGTGTTTGAAGCCTTCAAGGCGGCGGTGCAGGTGCGCGATGAAATCATGGAGTGCCACATGGTGGCGGGCGGTTTTGACTACCTGCTGAAAACGCGCATGGCCGACATGGCGGCCTACCGGCAATTCGCGGGCACCGTGCTGTGGCAGCTGCCGGGCGTGCGCGAGACGCGTACCTACGCCGTGATGGAGGAGGTGAAAAACAGCACGCACCTGGCGCTGGGTGTTTAGTGTGTACAGGCCGTACACTGCGCCCTTCCATCACTTGTTTGGGAGACCCGTCGTGAAATTCCATTTACGCAGCCTTCTCACCGCCGGCGTCACACTGGCCTGTCTTGCCACCGCACAGCCACTGCTGGCGCAAAATCTCAAGCCCGGCTTGTGGGAGATCAACAACAAGATGCAATCCGGCTCGGGACAGCTTGAACAGGGCATGGCCGAGATGCAAAAGCAGATGGCTGCCATGCCGCCCGAGCAGCGCAAGATGATGCAGGACATGATGGCCAAACAGGGCGTGTCCATGGGCGCAGGTGCGCCGGGCAGCATGGTGGCAAAGATCTGCATGACCAAAGAGATGGTCGAGCGCAACGAATTGCAGGCCCAGCAGGGCGACTGCAAAACCACCACGTCACCCCGCACCGGGAACACCATGAAGATGTCTTTCGTCTGCACGCAGCCACCGTCCAGTGGCGAAGGCCAGGTCACCTTCGTCAGCCCGGACGCCTACACCATGAAGATGGCGATAAAAACCACGGTCCAGGGCAAGCCCGAGACCATGACCATGGACGGCGGCGGCAAGTGGTTGTCGGCCGACTGCGGCGCGATCAAGCCACTGGCTGTGCCCAAGAAGTAACTGCCCCCAAGACATACATCCGTTCGGGCTGAGCTTGTCGAAGCCCTTCGACAAGCTCAGGGAGAACGGGTCTCAAGCGCACGGCCACGCAGGCTCTACCGGCTACCGAAGATGGCCGTCCCCACCCGAACCATGGTGCTGCCTGCGTGAATCGCCGCTTCCAGATCGGCTGTCATGCCCATCGACAGCGTGTCCATCGCCTGCGCTAGCCCCCCGGCTTCATTGATGTGGTCAAACAGGACTTTGGCCCTTTGATGGAGCGCGCAGCATGCTACAAAATCAATAGCAGGTTCAGGGATGGACATCAGGCCCCGCAACTGCAGCCGCGGCAAACGCGCGACCTCCATGGCCAGCGCCAGCGCCTCCTCTGGCGCAACGCCCGCCTTGGTGGCACCGCCATCGATGTTGACCTGCAGGCACACCTGCAAAGGCGCCATGCCCTGCGGGCGCTGCTCGCTCAGGCGCTGCGCGATCTTGAGCCGGTCGACAGACTGCACCCAGTCAAAGTTTTCTGCCACCAGTCTGGTCTTGTTGCTCTGCACCGGGCCTATGCAATGCCATTGGACGGGACCCGGGACATTCGGCGCCAGCCCGCCGCGCACCCGACGGATTTTCTCCACCCCTTCCTGGATGTAGTTCTCACCAAACATCCGCTGCCCGCCGTGGATGGCCTGCAGCACCATCTCATGCCCGAAAGTCTTGGACACCGCCAGCAAATGCACGCTTGCCGGATCGCGCCCCGCTGTTGCGCAAGCCGCCACAATGCGTGCATGCACGGCTTGGAGATTGTCAACAATCGTGGTCATAATCGAACTGTAAACCTAGGGCCTGCTCACACTATTTATGCAAGATGCGTTGCGAGTCAAAAAAGCCATGCGTGAGGCGCAAAATGCAGCCGGGCTGGAGCCCGGCAAGGCTTTGCAACGCTGCGCATGGCTTTTTTGGCCGCAACCCGGAGGGAATGGGGTTAAAACAACGCCACTCGTCGTTGCACTCCTAGCCCAGCCCACCAGGCTGAGCGTCGTCGCGCGCCTGGATTGGCACTGTTTTAACCCCATTCGCACTTGCATAAATAGTGTGAACAGGCCCTAAACTAAAGAGGATTCGCGGGATGGACATAACCCAACTGCTGGCTTTTAGCGTCAAGAACAAGGCTTCTGACCTTCATTTATCAGCTGGCTTGCCGCCCATGATCCGGGTCCACGGGGATGTCAGACGCATCAATGTCGACCCGCTGGACCACAAGCAGGTTCACGCCATGGTGTACGACATCATGAACGACACCCAGCGCAAGAACTACGAAGAATTCCTCGAGATCGACTTCTCCTTCGAGATCGACGGTCTGGCACGCTTTCGGGTCAATGCTTTCAACCAGAACCGTGGCGCCGGCGCCGTGTTCCGGACCATCCCGTCCAAGATCCTGACGCTGGAGCAGCTCAACGCGCCCAAGATTTTTGGTGACCTGGCAATGAAGCCACGCGGAATGGTGCTGGTCACCGGCCCCACCGGCTCAGGCAAATCGACCACGCTCGCCGCCATGGTCAATTACCTCAACGAAACCGAGTACGGCCACATCCTGACGGTGGAAGACCCGATCGAGTTTGTGCACGAGTCCAAAAAATGCCTGATCAACCAGCGCGAGGTTGGCCCGCACACGCTGAGTTTCAGCGCCGCGCTCAAGTCCGCCCTGCGCGAAGATCCGGACGCCATTCTGGTCGGCGAGATGCGCGACCTCGAAACCATTCGCCTGGCCATGACCGCTGCCGAAACCGGCCACCTGGTCTTTGGCACGCTGCACACCTCGAGCGCCGCCAAGACGATTGACCGGATCATCGACGTGTTCCCTGCCGAAGAAAAAGACATGATCCGGGCCATGTTGTCGGAGTCGCTGCAGGCCGTGATTTCGCAGACCCTGTGCAAAACCAAGGATGGCCAGGGCCGCGTGGCTGCGCACGAGATCATGCTGGGCACCAGCGCCATCCGCAACCTGATCCGCGAAGCCAAGGTCGCGCAGATGTACTCATCCATCCAGACCGGCAACAGCGTGGGCATGCAGACCCTGGACCAGAACCTGACCGATCTGGTCAAACGCAACGTGATTTCTGCCGCCGAAGCGCGCGGCAAGGCCAAAATCCCCGAAAACTTCCCCGGCTAGTCACGGGCCCCACGCTTTTGTTTGAAAGGAGTCGCAATGGAACGCGACCAGGCCAGTAAATTCATCAACGACCTTCTCAAGCTGATGGTCAGCCGCAACGGCAGCGACCTGTTCATCACCGGCGACTTTCCGCCCGCGATGAAGGTCGACGGCAAGGTCACCAAGGTGTCGCCGCAACCGCTCAATGCCGGCCACACGCTGGCGCTGGCCCGCGCCATCATGAACGACAAGCAGGCGGCCGAGTTTGAGCGCACCAAGGAATGCAACTTTGCGATCTCCCCGCCCGGTGTCGGGCGCTTTAGCGTCAACGCTTTTATCCAGCAGGGCAAGGTCGGCATGGTGATGCGGGTGATTCCGGCCACGCTGCCGACGATTGACGGCCTGGGCGTGCCACAAGTGCTCAAGGATGTCGTGATGTCCAAGCGCGGCCTGTGCAT
>JAKFXR010000154.1 GCA_021731285.1 Polaromonas sp.
GCCGGGCAACCCCCGGCTAGCAGGCGTAGCACCAAAGCAGGGGAAAACATGGATCCCGGGTCAAGCCCGGGATGACACGGCAGACGCTATGGTATGAATAGCAAACTGTCAGCACCACCAAAGGGCGGACTGCCAATTTCATTCACAAACCCTAACCACGCCCCACAAAAGGCATCTTGGTCGCCATGATGGTCATGAACTGGATGTTTGTGGACAGCGGCAAGGCCGCCATGTGCACCACCGCATCAGCCACTTCTTTCGCGTCCATCATCGGCTCCACAGCGATCTCACCGTTCGCCTGGGGCACACCCTTGGCCATGCGTGCCGACAGTTCGGTCAGCGCATTGCCGATGTCAATTTGTCCGCAGGCAATGTTGTACTTGCGTCCGTCCAGCGAGATGGATTTCGTCAGTCCGGTGATGGCGTGTTTGGACGAGGTGTAGGGCGCCGAGTTGGGCCGGGGCGCGTGGGCGGAGATGGATCCGTTGTTGACAATGCGGCCGCCCTGGGGCTGCTGGTCTTTCATCAGCCTCATGGCGCCTTGTGCGCACAAAAAAGAACCCGTGAGATTGATGTTGATCACGTTTTGCCATTGCTCAAAGCTGAGGTCTTCCATGTTCACGGCGGGTGCATTGACGCCGGCGTTGTTGACCAGCAGGTCCAGGCGCCCAAACACCTCTCTGGTTTTGGCAAACATGGCCGCTACTGACTCGGGCTGGCTCACGTCGGTGGCCACCGCCAAAACGCGCGCAGCGGCACCCGACTCTTTGGCGACATCGTTGAGCGGCTCGATACGCCGGCCCACCAGCACCACCTGGTAGTCTTCCTTCAGCAGCGCCAGGGCGACCGCCCTGCCAATGCCGGTTCCCGCGCCGGTCACCACTGCCACTTTGCCTTTGCCGCTCGAATTCATGACGTTCCTTTTGGGTGTTGTTGATGTGCCGGGTCCGCCGTGCGTGGCAGCCAGAGCGACACTGTACCTGCAGGCCTGCCTGTGCGCCCGCGCCAGCCGCACATGCCCCTGACCTTGCTAGCGCCCGCCGTACAGCCAGGGCAGGTCCAGCAGGCGCTCGCCCAGCAACTTCATGGACGCATCCCTGCCCCAACGCAGCAAGCCACGGGCATGAAAGATCTGGCCATTGCGCAAGGCCCTGGCCTGCACCCGCGCATTGCGTTCCCAGCGGTTGAGCGCATAACGCCTGAGCATGGTCGGCAGGTCGACGTCCAGGGCTTGCGCCTGACCCAGCGCGCGCCCGAGCTCGGCCGCATCTTCGATCGCCATGCCGGCTCCCTGGGCGAGGTAGGGGCGCATCGGGTGGGCAGCATCACCCAGCAGTGCCACACGGCCCACAGCATGCTCTTCGGGCCCGCGCATGGGCGGCCTGTCATACAGCTGCCAGAGCCGCCAGCGGTCAATGGCCTGCACCAGATCCTGCAGGGGGGCGCAGGTGCCCGACAGCGCTGCACGCACCGCCGCAGCGTCCGTGCCGTGGTCCCAGTTGTCGGGATCAGCGTCCACCCTGCCCTGCACAATGCCCACCACATTGAGACAGTCGCCGCAGCGCACCGGGTACTGCACCACATGCAGGTGTGGCCCCAGCCAGGCGGTGATCTGGCTCGAGCGCAGTGCTTCAGGCAAGTCGGTCTGCCGCACCATCGCGCGGTAGGCCAGATGGGAGGTAGCGCGCGGCGGTCCGTCGCCCAGCAGGCACTGCCGCACCGGGCTCCACAGACCGTCGGCACCCACGAGCACATCACCTTCGACGGCCAGGCCACCATCCAGGTGGGCCGTGACGGCCTCGGCGGTCTGGGAAAAATGCTTGAGAGTGTGGCCCGGCTTCAGGACAACACCGGCCTCCTGCGCCGCACGGAGCAGCAAGCCCTGCAGGTCGGCGCGATGGGCTGTGGCGTAGGTCGCGCCATAACGCTGCACCATGGCCTGCCCCAGCGGCAGGCGTCCCAGCGACAGCCCCGAAACCGCACTGCGCACCTCCAGCCGATGCGGAAAGGCAGCGACCCCGGCCAGCGCATCCGTCAGGCCCCAGTCCTGCAGCACCCTCACGACATTGGGGCCCATCTGCAGTCCGGCGCCAACTTCGCTGAAGACAGGGGCGCGCTCAAACAGGCGTACATGCCAGTTGGCGCGCGATGCCGCCAGCGCAGCGGCCAGCCCTCCTATGCCGCCGCCAGCGATTACTACCTGCTTTGTCATGGGCCCGATTGTGCCCAAGCCCGGTCCCTGATTTCCCTGCTCAGTCGATACGGCAATCGGCCGTCGCGCCATGGCGCCTGCCCAGGAGGCTGGCAAACAGGGTCTCCGGGCTGGCCCGGGACAACATGCCGCAGTCAACATCCCCAATGTCGCTGCTCAGGTTCTGCAGACTCTGACGGGCAGCCTCGGCCAGGTGTGAAGCGCCGGCCGCAAGCCGCAGCGAAGGGCGAAGCGTGAGGTCATGGAGCAACTGGCCCACGTCGCCGGCCAGCGCGCAGCTCGCATCGGCGCCATCACCCAGCAACAACAACGCGCACTGAAGGTCGCGCAGCAGCAGCCGGACCATGGGGTGGGACAGACTGCGCCGCGACAGGGCATGCAGGCGCATCACCTGCAAGGGGCCCGGCACGTCCACATACACCGCGCCCACATCGGCAGACCGCGGATCGCCGGTGGCAAAACGCTGGTAGGTCATGGGCACGCCGAGCCGCTGGCCGATGGAGCGCACCAGATCAACCGCCGCCGAACTGCCCGAGGTGACGGCCACCACGTGGCTTTGCACCAGCAAAGACTCGCCCGTGGCCCCACCGCCGGCATGGCGCGGAGCCATCAGTTCCCGCCACAGCTCGTCGGGCCGCACCGGCCCCTCCAGGGCCTCGCTTTGCTTGAGCCGAAACAGCCGGCGTGCCACGTCCGTCGGTTTGTCACCGCCGTGGGTGGTGACAATCTGCAGGCTCTGCTCCAGTGTCGCGCGCCCCAGGCTGCGGTGCAGCACGCGTATCCGGCCGTGGCGCGGGTCGGCCTGTGTGATGCGCAGGGCTTTGTCAACGCTGGCAGTCGAACCTTCGTGCCACTGGAAAACCCAACCCGAGGAATACAGGAAAGCGCTGCGCAGGCCCTGCGACGCGTTGAAAGCGCTGACTTCTCCGCGCATGGCCAGCAACTCTTCCATGACAGAGCCCTGCACCAGCGGCAGGCTGGCGCAAACGACCCGCAGGACCTCGCCAGCACGGGAGTTCATCGGGTGCCCCTGGATCTGACCCGCAAGAGGGCGGGCGCGGGGTGGACAGTAAAGGATTTGCCGGACATCAAAAGCCTGAAAGAGGGGCCAACACATAGCCCAATCAACAAATATTCAGGACGTTATTGTTTATGTTTAAAGTAAATATGTCCAATGCATTAAAGACATAAAATCAATGCAATGAATGCATCAATATGAATCTCAAACGCCTGTCCCATGTCGTCGCCCTGGCCGATGAGGCCAATTTCCACCGGGCCGCCGATCGCGTCAATCTGAGCCAGCCTGCGCTGAGCCGGAGCATTCAGGCGGCCGAGACGGAACTGGGCCTGAAGCTTTTTGACCGCGGCACGACCGAGGTCCGCTGCACCCCGTCGGGCACTTTTGTGGTGGAGCGCGCCCGACGCCTGCTGCGGGAAAGCCGGCAACTCGAGCGCGACGTGATGCTGCACCGTGATCGGGCCATTGGCGACCTGGCCTTCGGGTCTGGCCCTTTCCCTGCTGCGACCGTCGTGCCGCTTTTGCTGCGTGACATGCACCAGCACTATCCCGCCGTCAGCGTTCGCGTGCTCGTCAACAACTCGCAGCATCTGCTGGGTCAGGTGCGGTCGGAGGAACACGAATTTTTTGTGGGTGACACCCGGATGGTGCCGCGCGACGGCACCTTTGCCATCCAGCTGATTGACAGGCCCCTGGGGCGCTTTTATGTGCGCAAAGGCCACCCCCTGCTGAAGTCAGGCGCTATCCGCGTGGCCGACATGGTGCCCTACGGGCTTGCAAGCGGCCGCCTGCCGCCGGAGATCTGCGCGCGCCTGCTGGAACTGATGGGTTTGCCGCCTGACGGCAGGCTGCCGGTCGCGCTGGAGTGCGACGACGTGCACTTGATGAAGCGCATCACTCTGGCCACCGACATCATCATGCTGGGCACCGACGGCCTGCTCGCCGGCGAGATTGCGGACCGCTCCATGCGCGCGTTGCCGCTCATGGACCTGCCCCCCACCCATGCTGAACTCGGCGTGGTGTCCCTGCAGGGCCGCACTCATTCGCCGATAGCGGCCTACGCCATCACCCGGCTGACCGAGCTGGCGCAGAGCTGAGCGTTTTCAGCCAGCGAGCAACTGCCTGAGCACGAAGGGAAGAATGCCGCCGTGGCGGTAGTAATCCACCTCGATGGGTGTGTCGATGCGCAGAATCACCTGCAAGTGCTGGCGCGACCCGTCTGCCCGGGTGATGGTCAGTGTGGCTTCGCTCTGCGGCTTGAGGTCTGCATCGGGCAACACGTCAATCACTTCATCGCCGCGCAGGCCCAGTGTCTGCCAGGAGTCGCCCGGCCTGAACTGCAGCGGCAACACACCCATGCCGACCAGGTTGCTGCGGTGGATGCGCTCAAAGCTTCTGGCCACCACCGCCTTGATGCCCAGCAACTGGGTGCCCTTGGCAGCCCAGTCACGCGATGAACCGGTACCGTATTCCTCGCCGGCAAAAATCACCGTGGGCCGGCCTTCGGCCATGTATTTCATGGCCGCGTCATAGATGAACATCTTCTCGCCACCTGGCTGAAACAGCGTGACACCGCCCTCCTCGCGCGAGCCGTCGGCACCGGCCGGGATCATCAGGTTCTTGATGCGCACATTGGCAAAGGTGCCGCGCATCATCACCTCGTGGTTGCCGCGGCGCGCGCCGTAGCTGTTGAAGTCGGCCTTTTGCACGCCATGCGCCAGCAGCCACTGGCCGGCGGGCGAGCTGCCCTTGATGGAGCCGGCGGGCGAGATGTGGTCGGTGGTGATGGAGTCGCCAAACAGCGCCATGATGCGCGCCCCTGTCACCGATACATCATCCTTTTGGCCCTTCGCCCTTTCATGACGGGGAATGTCAGCTATTGTTTCCATAGCAAAGTCCCTGAAAAACGGGGGTTCGGCGATGTAGGTGCTGGTGGGCCAGGTGTAGGCCGTGCCCTCCACGCCCTTGATCTTTTCCCACAGCTTGCCGGGTTCACTCTTGACCTTGGCGTAGTTCTCCCGGAAGGCCTTGCCGTTCATCGCGAACTTCATGAGTTTGTAGATCTCGTCGCTGGTCGGCCAGATATCGCCGAGGTAAACATCCTTGCCACCCCTGCCCTTGCCTACCGGCTCGGTCATCAGGTCGCGCAACACGGTGCCGGCAATCGCATAGGCCACCACCAGCGGCGGGCTGGCCAGGAAGTTGGCTTTGAGGTTGGGGTGAATACGCGCTTCAAAGTTGCGGTTGCCCGAAAGCACGGCGGCGCACACCAGATCGCTCTGGTTGATGGCTTCATTGATCTCCGGCGTCAGGTCGCCCGCGTTGCCGATACAGGTGGTGCAGCCGTAGCCCGCCAGCGCAAACCCGAGTTTTTCCAGATAAGGCAGCAAGCCGGCCTGCGTCAGGTACTCGGTGACGATGCGGGAGCCCGGCGCCAGCGAGGTCTTGATGTGGGGCTGCACTCGCAAGCCCGCCTCGACCGCCTTTTTGGCCAGCAGACCTGCCGCCAGCAGCACGCTGGGGTTGGAGGTGTTGGTGCAACTGGTGATGGCGGCAATCAGCACGTCGCCGTTGCCGATGCTGACACCGGCGGTTTTGGACACGGGCGTTGCATGCTCTGCGTGGTCACCCGCGGCCATGGCCAGTGTCGGCCGGTTCCCCTCCATCTCGACCACCATGCGCGGCGCACCCGGCGGGGTAGGCCGTACCGCCGGCAAGGCATCCGAGCCGCGGTCATCGGTGTGGCGCAGCAGGTGCCGGGTGGCCAGCACGCTGGCGGGCTGGTTGAATCCGTTCTCGGCAATCGGCTTGCTGAAGAGCGACGCAAACTGGCTCGCCACATTGCCCAGCTCGATGCGGTCCTGCGGCCGCTTGGGGCCCGCCAGGCTGGGTGTGACGTCGCCCAGGTCCAGCTTGACCACCTGTGAAAAATCAATCTCGCCCGGCAGCGGCACACCAAACAGCCCCTGCGCGCGGAAGTAGGCTTCAAAGGCTTCGATTTCGGCTTTGGTGCGGCCGGTGCCGGTGAAATAGGCGATGGTTTTTTCATCGACCGGGAAAAAGCCCATGGTCGCACCGTACTCGGGCGCCATGTTGGCAATCGTCGCGCGATCGGGCAGTGCCAGCGTACGCGTGCCTTCACCAAAAAACTCCACGAACTTGCCGACCACTTTTTCCTTGCGCAAGGCTTCTGTCACGCGCAGCACCAGGTCCGTCGCGGTCACGCCCTCGCGCAGCCGCCCGGTCAGCTCAAAACCCACCACGTCGGGCGTCAGCATGTAGACCGGCTGACCGAGCATGGCGGCCTCGGCCTCAATGCCGCCAACGCCCCAGCCCACCACGCCAATGCCGTTGATCATGGTGGTGTGGCTGTCGGTGCCGACCAGGGTGTCGGGGTAATACACGGCGCCGGCGCCCTTGTGCACACCTCGGGCTAAATACTCCAAATTAACCTGGTGGACAATTCCAAAGCCGGGCGGCACCACGCCAAAAGTGTCAAAGGCCTGCATGCCCCACTTCATGAACTGGTAGCGCTCGTTGTTGCGCTGGAACTCCAGCTTCATGTTCAGGTCCAGCGAGGTTTTCTTACCGTAATGGTCGACCATGATGGAGTGATCCACCACCAGGTCCACCGGCACCAGAGGCTCAATGCGCTTGGGGTTTTTGCCCAGCTTGATGGCCACGCTGCGCATCGCGGCGAGATCGGCCAGCAGGGGCACACCGGTGAAATCCTGCAGCACCACACGTGACACGACAAAGGGAATTTCTTCGGTGCGGTCGGCGTTCGGAAACCAGTTGGCAAGCTGCCTGACATGCTCGGCGCCTACCTTTTTTCCGTCGCAGTTGCGCAGGACGGATTCGAGCACGATGCGCATGGACACCGGCAAGCGCGCGATTTTCGGAAAGGTCTTCGCCAGCGCAGGCAGGGAATAGAACTTGCCGGTTTTGCCCGACGCGGTGGTGAAGGTTTTCAGCGTGTTGGCAAATGCGTGGGCCATGGCGAACTCCTGTCTTGCGGATTGACGTCAAACCACATCCTACAAGTGTTCGGCGACAAGTCTGTAGGACTCGGCACCCAGCCCTTCTCTAACCGGGGTCGGGCAGGTAGCGCACCCCCAGCACCCCGTCGATCGCGCGAATGGCGTCCAGCACCACCTCGCTGACCGGGCTTTCCACATCGACCAGGGTGTAGGCCATGTCGCCGCGCGACTTGTTGACCATGTTGTGGATGTTCAGGCCGGCTTCGGCCATGGCGGTGGAGATCTGCCCCAGCATGTTGGGCACATTGGCATTGGCAATCGCAACGCGAAACGCTGACTCGCGTGCCATGCTCACTGCAGGAAAGTTGACCGCGTTGGCCACGTTGCCGTGCTCGAGGTAGTCGCGCAGCTGATCGGCGACCATGATGGCGCAGTTTTCCTCGGCTTCACGGGTGGAGGCGCCCAGGTGGGGCAGCGCAATCACCTGCGCATGGCCATTGATCGCTGCGCCAGGAAAGTCGCAGACATACCAGCCCAGTTTTTTGGCGCTGAGCGCCGCCAGTACCGCGCTTTCATTGACCACACCTTCACGTGAAAAATTAAGCAGCACCGCGCCGGGCCGCATCAGCTTGAGGTTGTCGGCATGGACCAGATCGCGCGTAGCAGCCACCAGTGGCACATGCAGGGTCACAAAGTCGGCGTTCTTCAGCACCTCGGCCACGCTGGCGGCTTTTTTCACCTGCGCGGGCAGGCTCCATGCTGCGTCCACGGTGATGTCCGGGTCATAACCGAGCACGTTCATGCCCAGCTTGATGGCGGCGTCTGCCACCAGACAACCGACCTTGCCAAGACCGACGATGCCCAGGGTGTGGCCGGCGAGCTCATAACCGGCAAAATTTTTCTTGCCATCTTCCACCGCCTTGTCCATGTCCGCCATGGCGGGGTCCAGGCTGGAGACAAACCGCAGGGCCGGCGCGATATTGCGCGCGGCCAGCAACATGCCGGTCAGCACCAGTTCCTTGACGGCGTTGGCATTGGCGCCCGGTGCGTTGAACACCGGCACGCCGCGCGCACTCATGGCCGGAATGGGAATGTTGTTGGTGCCTGCGCCGGCGCGGGCGATGGCTTGCACACTGTCGGGCAAGCTCAGGGCATGCATGTCGGCAGAGCGCACCAGCACGGCGTCGGGCCGGGCGATGTCTTTGCCTGTGGTGTAGCGCTCGGCGGGCAGGCGCTTGAGGCCGTTGGCAGAAATCTGGTTGAGCACCAGGATCTCAAAGCGCCGGGGCAGCGTGCCCACGGCCTCAGCCATTGCTGGCCTCAAAGTCCTTCATGTAAGCCACCAGCGCCTGCACGCCCTCAACCGGCATGGCGTTGTAGATCGAGGCGCGCATGCCGCCCACCGCGCGGTGACCCTTGAGCTGCAGCATGCCGCGCGCCTGGGCGCCTTTCAAAAACGCTTCGTCCAGCGCTTCGTTTTTCAGCTTGAACGGCACGTTCATCAGCGAGCGGTCTTCTTTGGCCACCGGGTTGCTGTAGAAAGAAGTCGAATCCAGGTAGTCGTACAGCAGCGCGGCCTTGGTGCGGTTGTGCACCTCCATGGCCTGGAGGCCGCCCAGGGCCTTGATGTGTTTGAACACCAGACCGGCGATGTAGATCGCGTACGTCGGTGGCGTGTTGTACATCGAGTCGTTGTCGGCCTGCTGCTTGTAGTCAAACACAAAAGGCGTCTGCGGCATGGCGTGGCCGATCAGGTCCTCGCGCACGATGACCACCGTGAGCCCCGAGGGGCCCATGTTCTTCTGGGCACCGGCGTAGATCAGGCCGTATTGGCTGACATCAATCGGCCGCGACAGGATGTTGGACGACATGTCGGCCACCAGCGGCACCTTGCCGGTGTCGGGCGTCCAGTGGTACTCCACCCCGCCTATGGTCTCGTTGGAGCAGATGTGCACATAGGCGGCCTCCGGATCGAGCTTCCAGGTCTCAAATTTGGGCACGCTGGTAAAATCGCCGGCTTCGCCGCTGGCGGCGATGTTGACCTTGCAGAAGTTTTTGGCTTCCTTGATGGACTTTTTCATCCACTCGCCGGTGTTGACAAAATCAGCGCTGGCGCGGCCGCGCAGCAGGTTCATGGGGACAAACGCGTTTTGCCCCAGACCGCCGCCCTGCAGAAACAGCACTTTGTAATTGGCTGGAATGGCCAGCAGCTCGCGCAAATCAGCCTCGGCCTGGGCGTGGATGGAAATGAATTCCTTGCCGCGGTGGCTCATCTCCATCACCGACATGCCGGAGCCGTTCCAGTCCAGCATTTCGGCGGCGGCCTGGCGCAGCACGGGTTCTGGAAGAATCGCCGGTCCGGCGCTGAAATTGAAAACGCGTGTCATGCAGAAACTTTCTTTTCGGATGGAGGTGGATCAGGCGCTCCACGCGGAGCGCCAAAACGCACAGCATACAAGAAAGAAAGTTTCGCCTGCGTTACCAGCGATTGGCCGGGGCCTTGCGCAGTCCCACCCACTCCAGCTCGGCCATCAAGCCCACCCAGACGGCCTGCACCGCGATGAAAGCCTTGCCGGCAAAGCTGGGGTTCACCCACCCGCCGAACAGCAAGGCCAGACAACCCAGCACCCACACGGCATTGGCGCCTATCAGCAGCCAGACGCCCGCCGACGGCACAAACTGCCTGGTGGCCAGAAAAGCAATGCCCGCAGTGAAGCCAAACAGGACCCAGCCCGTCTCGACCAGCATCGCCTCAGGCAGGCCCAGCAACCCGGACAAAAACCCGGGAAACAGCAGTTGCAGGGCGCCGGTAGCCGCACCGCTGATGGCGTCCAGCCACAGGACACGGCGCAAAAAATGCGGGGAATCCAACAGGGAAGTCGCGCGGCTGATGGCAGAGGTGGACATGGATATCTCCTTGAGGGCAGGGATGGATGAAGTGAGGGCTTGATCATGGGCGGTAGCGTGCGGCCAGTCGATAACGTCCGAGGTAATGGCGTTGCTGCTGGCCTGCCTTAGGATGGCGGTATGACAGCAAGCCTTCACCCCCCTGCCCGGGCGACGGGTACGACGCCCCAGCCCTTTGGCGAGCATTTGCGCCACTGGCGCCAGCACAGGCGGCTGAGCCAGCTTGACCTGGCCAGCGAAGCCGACATTTCCACCCGCCACCTGAGCTTTGTCGAGACTGGCCGCTCCGTGCCCAGCCGCGAAATGGTGCTGCGCCTGTCCGAGCGCCTGGACATTCCGCTGCGCGAGCGCAACACGCTGCTGACGGCTGCTGGTTACGCGCCCATGTACCGGGAGCGCGCACTGGACGACCCGGCGCTGGCCGCTGCACGGCAGGCGGTGGAGCTGATTCTTGAAAGCCACGAGCCCTTTCCGGCCCTGGCCATCGACAGGCACTGGAATTTGGTCGCTTCCAACAAAATGGTGCCGCACCTGCTGGCCGGCGTGGACGCGTCCCTGCTGCAAGGCTCTGTGAACGTGTTGCGCCTGAGTCTGCACCCGCTGGGACTGGCTCCCAAAATTGCAAACCTGGGGCAGTGGCGTATTCACCTCTTCGAGCGCCTGCGCCAGCAAATTGCCGCCACTGCCGACCCGGTGCTGGCCAGCCTGCTGGAGGAGCTGAAAAGCTACCCGCTGCCTGAGGACAGCGACCTGGAGCTGGAGGGGGAGCATCCCGGCGTGGTCATGCCCTTCAAGTTCCGCACCCCGGCGGGGGTACTGAGCTTTATCAGCACCATCACCATCTTCGGCACGCCTGTCGATGTGACCCTGCAGGAGCTGGCGATGGAGACTTTTTTTCCATCGGACGACTTCACACGTGAGGCCCTGCAGGCCCTGGCAGCCACACTCTGACGCAATTTGCTCCTTATTTGATAGCAATCTATTGTTGTCACCGAAGGGCAGAGTGCCGTTTTTATCGTCAAACCCCGTCGGGTAGCGTGCGTAGCCGCGAAAAGGCTATAGGTTCCGGCTGACACGCAGCGGAGCCCGCTTCCGATGACAAGGGCGCCTGCGGCCTCGTAGAGTGAAAGATTGCCTTTTCACTCTGGAGTATTCATGAGCACTGCACCATCCGACCAGTCCACCCTGTGGGAATTGATCAAGGACATCAAATTCGGCATGCTCACCCACCGCCATCGCGATGGCAGCCTGCAGGGCCATCCGCTGACCACGCAGAACAAGTCCATCGACGAGGGCTCTGTGCTGTATTTTTTCATCTCGCACAAAAGCGGCATGGCTTCCCGCCTGCGCGAAGACGGCAATGTCAACATGTCGTATGCCGACACCTCCGCCGACAACTATGTGTCGATTGCAGGCACCGCCAGCATTTCAGACAACCAGGCCAAAAAGGAAGAACTGTTCACGCCTCTGGCGAAAGCCTGGTTTTCGGGCGGCGCGAGCGACCCCGATCTGGCCCTGCTCGAGGTACGCATCACGCATGCCGAGTACTGGAACGCCAAAGACAGCAAGGTCACGCAATTGTTCAAGATGGCCAAATCAGCCATCACCGGTGAGCGCCCGCAAAACATGAGCGAGCACAAGGAATTGCACGTCTCCTGAGCGGGGCGCGCATCACCCCATGCCCTTCATCTCTTTCAACAAGGCCACCGACCCTCTGGCGCCCGATGACCTGCGCATCAACACCTCGGCGGTGCTCTATGTGGAAGCCTCACGCGCAGGCCTGCTTGGCCAGACCACCATTCACATGCTGGGCCAGGGGTCCGTCGTCAACGCGGTCACCGAGTCCATAGGCACGGTCGTCAGCAACATAGGCGGGATGGTGGCGGGGACGCGCCACTACCTGGCGCCCATGCCCGATGACGGTGCCAGCACGCTCTACATCTCACCCGGCAACGTCAGTCATGTGCGGCCCAACTCACCGGCTGCGCCGGAGTTCTGGTATGTGAAGTTTGTCGATGGTTCGGAAGTGCGAATCGCCGACCCTCTGCCTGACGGGCTGTAGCGCCGCAGCGTTTCGGGCCTGTCCATAAAAAAAGCGGCCCCGGGGCCGCTTTTTTACGTCGCATTTCAAGCGATATCAGACCGGCACGCTGTCTTTCACCGTGTCCGCCATGTCGGTGTAATCCTTGACCTGGTCGAAGTTCAGGTACTGGTAGATCGAAGCGCTGGCAGCTGTCAGCACGCCCATGTCGGCCATGTATTCGGCCTTGGTCGGGATGCGGCCCAGCTTGGAGCAGATCGCTGCCAGCTCGGCCGAACCCAGGTACACGTTGGAGTTTTTGCCGAGGCGGTTCGGGAAGTTGCGCGTCGATGTCGAGAACACCGTCGCACCTTCCTTGACCTGCGCCTGGTTGCCCATACACAGGCTGCAGCCCGGCATTTCCATGCGCGCGCCGGCTGAGCCCAACACGCCGTAATGGCCTTCTTCAGTCAGCTGCTTGGCGTCCATCTTGGTCGGCGGCGCCATCCAGAGTTTGACCGGGATATCGCGCTTGTTTTCCAGCAGCTTGGACGCCGCGCGGAAATGGCCGATGTTGGTCATGCAGCTGCCGATGAACACTTCATCAATCTTGCTGCCGGCCACTTCGCTGAGCGTCTTCACGTCATCGGGATCGTTCGGGCAGGCGACGATGGGTTCATGGATGTCGGCCAGGTCGATTTCAATCACGGCCGCGTATTCGGCGTCAAGATCACCCTTGAGCAGTTGCGGGTCGGCCAGCCAGGCTTCCATCGCGGCGATGCGGCGCTTGATGGTGCGTACGTCAGAGTAGCCGCTGGCAATCATCCACTTCAGCATCGTGATGTTGCTGGTGATGTACTCGATGATGGGTTCCTTGTTGAGGTGCACCGTGCAGCCGCCGGCAGAACGCTCGGCAGACGCATCGCTCAGTTCAAACGCCTGCTCGACCTTCAGATTGGGCAAACCTTCGATTTCCAGAATGCGGCCCGAGAAGATGTTCTTCTTGCCCTGCTTGGCGACTGTCAGCAGGCCGGCCTTGATCGCATACAGCGGAATCGCATTCACCAGGTCGCGCAGCGTGATGCCGGGCTGCATCTCACCCTTGAAACGCACCAGCACCGACTCGGGCATGTCCAAAGGCATGACGCCGGTGGCGGCACCGAAAGCCACCAGGCCGGAGCCTGCCGGGAAGCTGATGCCGATGGGGAAACGTGTGTGGCTGTCGCCGCCGGTGCCGACGGTGTCGGGCAGCAGCATGCGATTGAGCCAGCTGTGGATGATGCCGTCGCCGGGACGCAGCGGAATGCCGCCGCGGTCGCTCATGAACTCGGGCAGCTCATGGTGCATCTTCACATCCACCGGCTTGGGATAGGCCGCGGTATGACAGAAAGACTGCATCACCAGGTCGGCGGAAAAGCCCAGGCAGGCCAGGTCTTTGAGCTCGTCGCGTGTCATTGGGCCGGTGGTGTCCTGCGATCCGACCGAGGTCATTTTTGGTTCGCAATAGGTACCGGGGCGCACGCCCTGGCCTTCTGGGAGGCCCACCGCACGACCGACCATTTTTTGCGCAAGGGTGAAACCGCGCTCGCTGGCCACAGGAGCTTGCGGCAAACGGAACAGCGTCGAGACCGGCAGTCCAAGCGCCCAGCGCGCCTTGGCCGTCAGGCCACGGCCCACGATCAGCGGGATGCGGCCACCGGCGCGCACTTCGTCAAACAACACATCGCTCTTGAGCTTGAACTCGGCAATCACCTTGCCGTCTTTCATCGCCTTGCCATCGTAGGGACGCAGCTCGATCACATCACCCATGGCCATCTGGCTCACGTCGAGCTCGATAGGCAGCGCGCCCGAGTCTTCCATGGTGTTGTAGAAAATCGGGGCGATTTTGGAGCCCAGGCAAACACCGCCGAAACGCTTGTTCGGCACGTAGGGGATGTCTTCGCCGGTGAACCAGAGCACCGAGTTGGTGGCCGACTTGCGGGAAGAGCCGGTGCCCACCACGTCGCCCACATAGGCGACGAGGTTGCCTTTGGCCTTGAGTTCCTCGATGAACTTGACCGGCCCGCGCTTGCCGTCTTCTTCAGGCGTCACACCGGGGCGCGCATTTTTGTGCATGGCCAATGCGTGCAGCGGGATGTCGGGACGGCTCCAGGCGTCGGGCGCGGGTGACAGGTCGTCGGTGTTGATCTCGCCGGCCACCTTGAACACGGTGAGCGTGATGGACGCTGGCACTTCCGGGCGGCTGGTGAACCACTCGGCGTCGGCCCAGCTTTGCAGCACAGCCTTGGCGTACTTGTTGCCCTTGTCGGCTTTTTCCTTGACGTCGTGAAACTGGTCGAACATCAGCAGGGTGTTTTTCAGGCCGCTGGCCGCTTGCGTGGCCACGCTGTCTTCAGCGTCGTCCAGCAGTTCGATCATGGGGCTGATGTTGTAGCCGCCCAGCATGGTGCCCAGCAGTTGCGTGGCTTTTTCGCGCGAGATCAGCGCGCACTTTTCAGTGCCGTGGGCAACCGCTGCCAGGTAGCTGGCCTTGACCTTGGCCGCCGCATCCACGCCTGCCGGCACGCGGTGGGCGATCAGCTCGACCAGAAAGGCTTCTTCACCCTTGGGCGGGTTCTTGAGAAGCTCAATCACTTCACCGGTCTGCTTCGCCGACAGCGGCAGCGGCGGAATGCCCAGTGCAGCGCGTTCGGCGACATGGTTACGGTAGGTCTGGATGAACTCGGGCAACATGTTTTTCTCCTGTATCAAACGGTCAAAGTCAAAGGCGTAAGGGTTGTGGTGCGCTCAGCGCGCTGCAGAAGCTGCGCTTGCCGGTGCTGGAGCAGAACTCGTGCCAGCAGCGGATGCGGGCCGGGCAGGCACCGGCAGGGGATCCAGAATGCTGGGAAGCGGGTTCTTCTTCAACTCGTCAGCATAGGTCAGCTGTGCCGGGCTCATGCATTCGTCCGCCAGCCGCTGGCCCATCTTCTGGCTCATCAGCATGGACTTGTTGCCAAGTTGCAGCCACATGGCGCCAGCGCGGGGATCTTCGAGGCGGATTGCACCAGTGCGGCTCTCCACCGGGTGCATGCGAAAACGCATTTTGCCGGTATGAACCACGAAAAAACCAGGGCGTCTCTCACTGGGGGTGATGCTCACAGAAGCGCCCAGTTCACAGGGGATGGTTCCCACGTAAACGCGTTTGGCCATTTCCAGGTCTTCCGGCGTCAAATTGACGCTGGTGTCGTCGTCCACGGGCGTCATTTCCTCGACCACCTTGGCTGCAGAGCGCCGGATCGGAGCGCGTGGCTTGGGGGCAGCGGGTTTGGCGCTGGCAGCAGGTGCAGCAGCAGGCCTGGGCGCCGGTTTGGCGGCCGGCGTTTGAGCCAGCAGCGCCGCGGGTGCGGCCAGAACCATTGCAGCGGTCAAAAGAAGTTTCATGGGGTTCCTTGGGAAATGTGTCGTTATGCGAAGCAGCTAGAAATAAGCTTGCGCCTCGCGCGGTAAAACCCGGCCAGTCTGGTGCGCCCTCTCCAGCACCTGCCAGTAATAGCGGTAACTGGCGCGGTCATGCAACTTGCCGTCGAAACTGATGGGCGCCCAGTCGGACCGGGCAGCAACAGCCATTATTTTTGTAGCGTCGTCGATCTCACCCTCGCCGGGGGCAAAAGCCTCCAGGATGGGTCGAATCTGGTTGGGGTGGATGCTCCACATCCGGGTATAGCCAAACTCGCAGGCGGCTTTGCGGGCAGCGGCCTGCATGGCTGCAGTGTCACTGAATTCGGTGACAACACAATGCGAGGGGACTTTGCCGTGTGCGTGGCAGGCGGAGGCAATCTCCAGCTTGGCGCGCACCACCAGCGGATGCGTGAACTGCCCCTGGCTGCTCATGCCATGGGCAGGAATGGCACCGCCGTGGCTGGAAACAAAATCCATGAGCCCGAAACTGATGGACTGAACACGCGGGTGGGCGGCAATGTCAAAGGCGTGATGCACGGCAGCGGCGGACTCCAGCAGCACATGCACGGGCAGCTCGGTTTTAGAGACGTCTGCCAGCGCAGCCACCACACGCTCCACGTCTTGCACAGACTCCACCTTGGGCACCATGATGTGACTCAACTGGTGGCCCACCTTGCCCGCGATGGTGGCGATGTCGGACTCAAAAGCCGGGTGGTCCAGCGCATGCACACGCACCGCCACACGGGCTTTGGGTCTGGCCAGCGCGACCAGGGCCACGACCAGCGCAGCGTGGTCGGCTTCGCCACCCGCGGGTGCGCCATCTTCGCAGTCCAGCGTCACGTCAAAGACGCAGGTGCCAAACTCCTGCATCATCTCGGCCTGCAATTGCAGGCTTTTGCGCATCCGCGCCTCGACACCGCTGTAATGGTCGCAAACCGGCAGATAACCGGTTTGCGCCTGGGCGCCGAGGAGGATGTCGCGGGGGTGTGTCATAGGGGCTTTGTCATTGCGGGCTTGACCCGCAATCCATGCCGCGAACCGTGATGCGCAGCCATGGATCCCGGATCGAGTCCGGGATGACAGCTTTTTCAGAGCAGATGCTTGACGCCGTCCTGTTCGCCCTTGAGCTCTTCCAGCGTCTTGTTGATACGTTCCTGGCTGAAGGCGTCGATTTCCAGGCCTTCAACAAGTTTGTATTCGCCGCCTTCGCAGATGACGGGGAAACCGAACATGATGTCTTTCGGAATGCCGTACTGGCCGTCCGACGGAATGCCCATGGTGACCCATTTGCCGTTGGTGCCCAGCGCCCAGTCGCGCATGTGGTCAATGGCGGCATTCGCGGCAGAAGCCGCCGACGAGGAGCCGCGCGCTTCGATGATGGCCGCGCCACGCTTGCCAACCGTCGGCAGAAAGGTGTTGGCGTTCCACTCCTGGTCATTGATCATTTTGGCCACGCTCTCACCCTTGATGGTGGCAAAGCGGTAATCGGCATACATCGTGGGCGAGTGGTTGCCCCAGACTGTGAGTTTTTCGATGTCGGCCACGGCCTTGCCGGTCTTGGCGGCGAGTTGGCTGGCGGCACGGTTGTGGTCCAGGCGCAGCATGGCGGTGAAATTCTTGCGTGGCAAATCCGGCGCACTTTTCATCGCGATGTAGGCATTGGTATTGGCGGGGTTGCCGACCACCAGCACCTTGACGTTGCGGCTGGCCACCGCGTTCAGGGCCTTGCCCTGCGCCGTGAAGATCGCGCCGTTGACGGCCAGCAGCTCGGCACGCTCCATGCCTGGGCCGCGCGGACGCGAACCGACCAGCAACGCGTAGTCGGCGTCCTTGAAGGCCTTCATGGGATCGTCATAGGCCTGCATGCCCACCAGCAGCGGGAAGGCGCAGTCGTCAAGTTCCATCATCACGCCCTTGAGCGCTTTTTGTGGGCCCTCAACAGGCACTTCCAGCAATTGCAAAATGACCGGCTGGTCCTTGCCCAGCATCTCACCGGAGGCGATACGGAACAGCAGCGCGTAACCAATTTGGCCGGCGGCCCCGGTAACGGCAACACGGACGGGTTTTTTGCTCATGATGGGAAACTCCAGGAAGTTGTGGGCGTTTGAATCGGTAAAAATGAGGTGTTCGCCTGGCTGGGACGGGCCGCCCCGCAGGGCAAAACACGTGCCGCATGGGACGTTTTGCGGTCAACTCAGCCAAAGATTTTACGCTGGAAAACCCTGATCAGTCAATTTGTCTTATGTCTTATATAAGATATCATTGAAGCTTTCCAAGCTCACCACCATGGCCGCCCTTCCTCCGACCACCGCCGACGAATTTGCAGGTGCTACGCCGGCTTTCAGCCCGCTGTACCAGCAGATCAAGGGCCTGATCCTGCAAAGCCTGCAGTCGGGTGAATGGAAGCCTGGCGAAACCATCCCCTCGGAGATGGACCTGGCCGCGCGCTACCGCGTCAGCCAGGGCACGGTGCGCAAGGCCATTGACGAGCTGGCCGCCGACAACCTGGTGGTGCGCCGACAGGGCAAAGGCACCTTTGTCGCTACCCATGCCGAGCAGCACATTCAGTTCCGCTTTCTCAAGCTGGTGCCCGACAGCGGCACACCGGGCAGCGAAGGCCCGGCCCAGCGCGACATCATCGACTGCCGCCGCGTGCGCGCCAGCGCCGAGATCGCGCGCACACTGGCCCTGCGCACAGGCGACGCGGTCCTGCAGGCCAGGCGCGTGCTGAGTTTTGCCGGGACGCCCACCATCCTGGAAGACCTGTGGCTGCCCGCCGCGCCCTTCAAGGGACTGACCGCCGAGCGTTTGTCCGATTACCACGGTCCGATGTACGCGCTGTTTGAAACCGAATTCAATGTCCGCATGGTGCGCGCAGAAGAAAAAATCCGCGCCGAACCCGCCAGCGACGGCCGTGAGCTGCTGCTCAAAGTCAAGCCGGGCACGCCGCTGCTGAGCGTGGAGCGCATCGCTTACACCTACAACGACGTGCCGATGGAGTTGCGGCGCGGTTACTACCGCACCGACACCCACCACTACCACAACACCCTGAGCTGAAAGCGCGATGGGCTTCAAGGGCCCCGGCAAGGCATCCGAGTAGTCGACAAAACATCAGCCGTATTTCGCTGCAGGTCATTGCTGCGCGCCGTGCCATGGTCACAATCAAGGCCATGCCCGCGTCTTCCTGCCGCCACCTGATTCTCATCCTGGGCGATCAGCTCGACGAAGACTCCTCTGCCTTTGACGGCTTCGATCCGGCGCAGGACCTGGTGTTGATGATTGAGGCCCGGGAAGAGTCCACCCACGTCTGGTCCCACAAGGCACGCACCGTGCTCTTCCTGTCGGCCATGCGCCATTTTGCGCAGATGCTGCGGGCGCGGGGATGGCGCGTGGCCTACCGCGCGCTGGACGCCGAAGGTGACAGCACCCTCGCGGACGGTCTGCAGGCTGCCATCTCGATGTATGACCCACAAGCCGTGCTGGGGGTCGAACCCGGGGACATGCGGGTCCGCCAGCAGCTTGAGAACACTCTCAAATCGATAGCAAACTCTCCAAACGGAGCAAGGGCAGATGGGCCAAAACCACCAATAAACTGGCGTGAAGACCGGCACTTCCTCTGCAGCCTGCCGCAATTTCGCCGCTGGGCCGGCCCATCAGCCAGCCTGCGCATGGAGTTTTTCTACCGCAGCATGCGCCAGCAATACAAGGTGTTGATGGAGGGCAGCCAGCCCACCGGCGGGCAATGGAATTTTGACGCTGAAAACCGCAAGGGTTTTGGCAGGGCCGGGCCACAGGGCGTGCCGCCCCCGCCGGTGTTTGAACCCGACGCGATCACCCGCGAGGTCATCATGCTGGTCGAGCAGCTGTTCGGGGGACACCCCGGTGATCTCCAGCGCTTCAACTGGCCGGTCACCCGTGAACAGGCCCTGGTGGCACTCGGCGATTTCGTCACCAGGCGCCTGCCCGATTTCGGCAAACACCAGGACGCCATGTGGACCGGTCTCGACGTCGGCTGGCATGCCCTGCTGTCGAGCTCGCTCAATCTCAAGCTGCTCAACCCGCTGGAAGTGGTGCAGGCGGCGGAACAGGCCTATCGCACACACGATCTTGATCTGGCCAGCGTCGAGGGTTTCATCCGCCAGGTGCTGGGCTGGCGCGAGTTCATGCGCGGCGTGTATTTTCTGGACATGCCGGAGCTGAAAACCGCCAACCACTTCGGCCACCACCAGCCCCTGCCCGCCTGGTACTGGACCGGGGAGACCCACATGAACTGCATGCGCCAGTGCATCAGCCAGACACTGGACAAGGGTTACTCGCACCACATCCAGCGCCTGATGGTCACCGGCATGTTTGGTGTCACGGCGCAGATCTCCCCGCAAGCTTTGTGTGACTGGTACCTGGCCGTGTATGTCGACGCGGTCGAATGGGTGGAGCTGCCCAATACGGCGGGCATGGCCCTGTTTGCCAATGGCGGCCGCTTCACCTCCAAACCCTATGTGGCCAGCGGCGCCTACGTGAAACGCATGAGTAACTATTGCTCAGGGTGCCGCTATGAGCCGGAGACCCGGACCGGGCCCAATGCCTGCCCGATGACGACGCTGTACTGGCATTTTCTGGACCAGCATGAGGCGTCTTTTGCCGCCAATCCACGCACGGCGCTGATGGTCAAGCATCTGCAACGCATGGGGCCTGAAGAACGCGAGCAAGTGCGCGAACAGGCCCAAACGATGCTGGCCGATCTGGACGCCCTGTAATGTTGGCGTCAGCTAGCCGCCATTTCAGGCCCTGATGGCCCCTCTGGCCGGGTTTCTCCGACAAAAAACCTCCGCTCCACGCCCGCCGGGAATAAACCGATGCTGCATTGCAATAGAATTCGAAGGTTTCAGTTGTAACGGCGTCGCGTCCAAGCCGGGTTACCAAGCAGTTACCAGTCCTCCCCACGAAAGTCCAACAATGACAGAGCTGGCCTCCAAACAGCGTCCCAAGCGGCCCGAGTTCCGCAACATCAACGCATTCACCGACCTGACCACCTACCGCATGACGCCTGCGGCCTGGGTCTCCATCCTGCACCGCGCCAGCGGCGCCATCATGTTTGTGCTGATGCCTTTCATCATCTGGATGTTTGACACCTCGATTTCCTCCGAGATTTCATTTGAGAAATTCAAGGCCGCCTTCAACGTCGGCATGCTGGGTCTGCCCGGCTTCATCTGGAAGCTGGTTGCCCTGGCACTGATCTGGGCCTACCTGCACCATTTCATTGCCGGCCTGCGCCACCTCTACATGGACGTGACCCACTCCCTGAGCAATGAGTTTGGCAAGGCCACTGCACTGCTCACGCTGGGCCTGAGCATTTTGCTGACGCTGGTGCTGGGCGCCAAGCTGTTCGGTATTTATTAATATTTGCGGGTCAGATCTTCAGCTCTGACCCCAACTGATTAGGAATTTGTCTATGTCTGTGAACTACGGATCCAAACGTCTCGTTGTCGGCGCGCACTATGGTCTTCGCGACTGGCTCAGCCAGCGCGTGACCGCAGCCCTGATGGCACTCTTCACCATCCTCCTGCTGGTACAGGTGATCTTCAGCAAGGGCCCGATCGGCTACGACCAGTGGGCCGGCATTTTCTCGGCGCAGTGGATGAAGTTTCTGACCTTCAGCGTCATCATCGCCCTGCTTTATCACGTGTGGGTCGGCATGCGCGACATCTGGATGGACTACGTGACCTCCATGGTCTGGCTGCGCCTGGTGCTGCAGATCGCCACCATTGTCTGGCTGGTGTCCTGCGCCGGCTGGGCCATTCAAGTCCTGTGGCGCCTGTGATCCGCCCCTGACGATACCCCACTGAAAAAAATACCAACATGACAGCATCCTCCAAGCTTCCCAAACGCAAATTTGACGTGGTCATCGTCGGGGCCGGCGGCTCCGGCATGCGCGCTTCGCTGCAACTGGCCCGCGCCGGCCTGAACGTGGCCGTGCTCTCCAAGGTGTTCCCCACGCGCTCACACACCGTCGCGGCCCAGGGCGGCATCGGCGCCTCGCTCGGCAACATGTCCGAAGACAACTGGCACTACCACTTCTACGACACCGTCAAGGGCTCGGACTGGCTAGGCGACCAGGACGCCATTGAATACATGTGCCGCGAAGCGCCCAAGGTCGTGTATGACCTGGAGCACATGGGCATGCCGTTTGACCGCAACCCCGACGGCACGATTTACCAGCGCCCCTTCGGTGGCCACACCGCCAACTATGGCGAAAAAGCCGTGCAGCGCGCCTGCGCTGCTGCCGACCGCACCGGCCACGCCATGCTGCACACGCTGTACCAGCAAAACGTCAAGGAAAAAACCAGCTTCTTCGTCGAATGGCTGGCCATGGACCTGATCCGCGACGCCGACGGCGACGTGGTCGGCGTCAGCGCCATCGAGATGGAAACCGGCGACGTGCACATCTTTGAAGCCAAGACCACGCTGCTGGCCACCGGCGGCGCCGGCCGCATTTTTGCCGCATCCACCAATGCCTTCATCAACACCGGCGACGGCCTGGGCATGGCGGCACGCGCCGGCATTCCGCTGGAAGACATGGAGTTCTGGCAATTTCACCCGACCGGCGTGCATGGCGCCGGCGTGCTGCTGACCGAAGGCTGCCGCGGCGAAGGCGCCATCTTGCGCAACAGCAACGGCGAGCGTTTCATGGAGCGTTATGCACCGGCCTACAAGGACCTGGCACCGCGCGACTATGTGTCACGCTGCATGGACCAGGAAATCAAGGAAGGCCGTGGCTGTGGTCCGAACAAGGACTACATCAACCTCGACATGACCCACCTGGGCGCCGAGACCATCATGAAGCGCCTGCCCTCGGTGTTCGAGATTGGCCACAACTTTGCCAACGTCGACATCACCAAGGAGCCGATTCCCGTGGTGCCCACCATCCACTACCAGATGGGTGGCGTGCCGACCAACATCCATGGCCAGGTGGTGACCCAGGACGCCAACAACAAAAGCGTGGTGGTTAACGGCCTGTATGCGGTGGGCGAATGCGCCTGCGTCAGTGTGCACGGCGCCAACCGCCTGGGCACCAACTCGTTGCTGGACCTGCTGGTGTTTGGCCGCGCTGCCGGCAACCACATTGTCGAGTTCAACAAAACCACCTCGCACAAGCCCTTGCCTGCCGACGCAGCCGACGCCACACTGGCGCGCATCGCCCGCCTGGACAATGCGACCAGCGGCGAATATGCACAGGACGTGGCCAACGACATCCGCGCAGCCATGCAGCAGCATGCCGGCGTGTTCCGCACCCAGGCCATCATGGATGAGGGCGTTGTCAAGATCGCCGCCCTGCGTGAACGGGTCAACAACATCGGCCTGAAAGACAAGTCAAAAATCTTCAACACCGCGCGCATTGAGGCGCTGGAAGTTGAAAACCTGATTGAAGCCGCGCAGGCCACCATCGTCTCGGCCGCTGCCCGCAAGGAGAGCCGCGGCGCGCATTCGGTGGACGACTACGGCGACACACCGGAGCACCCGAACGGCCGCAACGACACCGACTGGCACAAACACACCCTGTGGCACAGCCAGGGCAACCGCCTGAGCTACAAACCGGTGCAGATGAAGCCCCTGACCGTGGACTCCATTCCCCTGACCGTTCGCTCTTTCTGAAAAAACAAGCGCCAACCCCATGACCAAACGCACCTTCAAAATTTACCGCTACGACCCGGATCAGGACGCCAAGCCCTACATGCAGACCATCGAGGTCGAGCTCGATGGCAGCGAGCGCATGCTGCTTGACGCGCTGATGAAACTCAAGGCGCAGGACCCGACGATTTCCTTCCGCCGGTCCTGCCGCGAAGGCGTGTGTGGCTCTGATGCGATGAACATCAACGGCAAAAACGGCCTGGCCTGCCTGACCAACATGCGCACCCTGCCGGGCACCATTGTTCTGAAGCCACTTCCCGGACTGCCGGTGGTGCGCGATCTGATCGTCGACATGACGCAGTTCTTCAAGCAGTACAACTCGATCAAGCCCTACCTGGTCAATGACAACCTGCCGCCCGAGAAAGAGCGCCTGCAGAGCCCGGAAGAGCGCGACGAACTCAATGGCCTGTACGAATGCATTCTGTGCGCCAGCTGCTCCACCTCCTGCCCGAGCTTCTGGTGGAACCCGGACAAGTTCGTCGGCCCCGCCGGCCTGCTGCAGGCCTACCGCTTCATCGCCGACTCCAGGGACGAAGCCACCGCCGAGCGCCTGGACAACCTGGAAGACCCCTACCGCCTGTTCCGCTGCCACACCATCATGAACTGCGTTGATGTCTGCCCCAAGGGCCTGAACCCGAGCAAGGCCATCGGCAAGATCAAGGAAATGATGGTTCTCCGCGCGGTCTGAACACGACAAGATGCCATGGACGAACTCCTCGACGAACGTGCAATGAGCAAACTCCGGTGGCGCTGCCGCCGGGGCTTGCTCGAAAACGACCTGTTGATCGAGAAGTTTTTCCGGCGCCATGAAGCGACCTTGACCGTCAGCCAGGCTCAAGGCTTGAATGATTTAATGGATCTGTCCGACAACGATTTGCTGGACCTTTTTTTGAAGCGCCGTGAACCCGGCCAGCTCGCAGAAGCCGAGGCGCAGGTAAGTGCGTCTACTTATGCAGCCGTTGAAGTCTTAAACTTGATCCGCGCCGCCGCCACCGGCCCCCTGCCTGCCCCCCTTTGACTTGACAAGAAAGACGCAAGAAA
>JAKFXR010000140.1 GCA_021731285.1 Polaromonas sp.
CCCCTAACCCCTCCCTCGCCCCGCTGGGCGAGAGAGGGGGACTTCATTTGGCCGCGTGTGCTCACTGCCACGTGCATGAATGGCGGCCCCGTGTTTGACGATGACGCGCAGAGCGCGTCATCGTCTCCCCGTATCCGCTCCCGATCCTGCTTCCCACCCTTTCTGTATGCGCCGAGGAGCGCAGGTTCAGCCGGATCAGGGCTCGCGATTGTTTGAGCGCAGCGAGTTCGAGCGAGACCCCGGCTGAACCGAGCACCGCAGGTTTCCCCGGAGCGCAGCGCAGGGGACGCAGACAGCAGGGTCGCCTTTCTTTTGCTTACTTTTCTTTGGCGAGACAAAGAAAAGTGAGTTGCCGCCGGGCAACCCCGGCTTGCAGGCACACCACCAAAGCAGGAGACAAAGACGCCTCGACAAGCTCAGCCCGAACGATGGAAGGGGAATGAGCGCACATCAGGGACTGTTTGCGCTAAATCAGTTCAGCAGCACATCCTTCCCGGATAATCGTTTTCAACCACCAGGAGACGACCGTGACGGATGCCGCCCAGCCTCTAGCCCCGCTCAACACCGACTTGAGTCCGTCCAGCAGCCTTCTGGCCAATTTGCGGCAAGAGCTGATGCGCCATCCGCCGTTTGCACAGATGCAGGCTGCCGAGGTGGATTTTTTCCTGACGCATTCCCGCCAGAATTACTTTGCCCCCGAAGAAATATTGATCGGGCCTGAAAGCGGCCTGGTCAAGGAGCTGTTTTTCATACGCGAGGGTGCGGTGATCGGCGAGCGCGGGCTCGCCGAGCTGTCCGGTGGGGCTTTCCACTATGAGCCGGGTGAGCTGTTTCCTGTCAGTGCCGCCGTAGCCCGGCGCGCTGTCACCGCCACTTACCGCGCGGTGGCCGACACCTTTGTGCTGGCGCTTCCGCTGGAGGCCATGCATGCCCTGGCCGTACTGAGCCCGCCGTTTGCCGATTTCCTGAACCGCCGCATTCTGAAGTTTCTTGACCTCTCGCGACGTGCATTGCAGGTGGCCTATGCCTCGCAAGCCCTGGCCGAACAGTCGCTGGAAACACCGCTGGGCGATGTGGCCGGCCGGGCGCCTGTGAGTTGCCGGCCCGAGACACCGCTGCGTGAAGCACTTGCACAAATGCACCAGCTACGCATCGGCTCCATGCTGGTCACCGACGGGGAGCAGCAGCCGCTGGGCATCCTCACGCGCTACGACATCCTGGGCCGCGTGACGTTGCCGGCCTTGCCGCTGGACAGGCCGATCTCGCAGGTCATGGTGCAACCGGTGCTGACGTTGACGCATGAACACACGGCGCTGGACGCGGCCTTGCTGATGAGCAAACATGGCATTCGCCATGTGCCCGTCACGCGCGCAGGCGTGGCGGTCGGCATGGTGTCCGAGCGCGACCTGTTTGCGATGCAACGCCTGAGCCTCAAGCAGGTGAGCACATCGATACGGGCGGCTGCGGATGTGGACACGCTCAAGCTGGTTGCGCTGGACATCCGGCGCTTTGCCCACACCCTGCTGGGGCAGGGGGTGCATGCACGTCAGCTCACGGCCCTGATCAGCCACCTCAACGACGTGCTGACATCGCGGCTGCTGGAGATCAAGGCAGCGGAGCATGGCATGGACCTGAGCCGTGTATGCTGGCTGGCGCTGGGCTCGGAAGGGCGCAGCGAGCAGACCATTTCGACCGACCAGGACAACGCCCTGATCCTGCCCGACGACACCACGCCGGAGCAGCGTGCGGCCGCGTTGCGTTTTGCCCGGGATGTCAATGTGGCACTGGACGCCTGTGGGTATCCGCTTTGCAAGGGCGGGGTGATGGCCGGTGAGCCGGCCTGCTGCCTGACGCTGCGCCAGTGGCGTGAACGGTTCGCGCACTGGATAGAGCATGGCGCGCCGCAGGACTTGCTCAACGCAAGCATCTATTTTGATTTCCGGGCCCTGGCCGGTGACCATCGCATGGCCGACGGCCTGCGCGAGGAGGTGAGCGCGGCCGCGCGGCGCTCGCCGCGTTTCATCAAGCAGCTGGCGCTCAACGCGCTGCTTCACGGTGCACCACTGAACTGGACCGGCAGCATTGCCGTTGACGATGCCGGCATGATTGACCTGAAGCTGCAGGGCTCGGCAATATTTGTGGATGTGGCGCGCATCTATTCGCTGAGCCACGGTGTGACGGCCACCCCTACCCGCGAACGGCTGGAAGCGGTGGGCCCCCTGCTGGGGCTGGCCGCGCCGGAATACCAGGCCTGGGTCAGCGGTTTTGAATTCCTGCAGACCCTGCGATTGCGTGTGCAGCTTGAAGGAGCGGCCGCGCCGCACCAGCCTAACCACCTGAAAGTGGACCGCCTCAACGACATCGACAGGCGCATCCTGCGCGAGTCGTTTCGCGTGGTGCGCTCACTGCAGCAGCGCCTGCAGCTGGATTACGAGCGATGAGCTGGGTTGACTGGTTTCGCAAGCCGCTGGCTGTGGTGGGGGGCGTGGACCAGACGCGCTGGGTGGTACTGGACGTGGAAACCAGCGGGCTCGATCCCATGCGCGACCAGTTGCTGGCCATTGCCGCCATTGCCGTGCAGGTGGACTGGGCAGGCAAGCGTTTGAGCATCATGCCGGGTGACAGCTTTGAAGTGGTGCTGCGCCAGTCGTCGGTGGGCTCTACCAAAGACAACATCCTGCTGCACGGGATCGGGTTGCAGCGCCAGAGCCAGGGGGTGCCACCCGAAGAGGCCTTGCGTGCATTCGCACGTTTTATAGGGCACTCGCCGCTGCTGGCCTTTCATGCGCCTTTCGATCAGGCCATGATTGGCCGCCATGTGAAACAGCATCTGGGCGCTGCGCTACCCAACCGCTGGCTCGATATTGAGCAGCTCTGCGCAGTGACGCACGAGAAAGTGAAGGCGCGTGCGCTGGACGAATGGCTGGCCCACTTCGGCATTGTCTGTACGCCGCGGCACCAGGCCGCCGCCGACACCCTGGCCGAATGCGAGCTGCTGCTGCGCATCTGGCCGCAGATGGCCGGGCAGTGCCGTTCATGGAGTGATGTCGAGAAACTGGCTGCCCACCAGCGCTGGATAGCCCGGGCCTGAACGGACCCCGGCAGTGCGCCGACGGCTAAGATCGCCGGATGAATTCGCTGGTCTTCGCTTCCCTGGTGCCGGTTGTGCTTCTGATTGCCGCGGGCTTCATTGCCGGGCGCGCCAATTGGATAAGAGCAGGCGCGACCAAAGACCTGTCGAATCTGGTGTTTTTGCTGCTCACCCCCGCCTTGCTGTTTCGCACCATGAGCCGGGTTCGGGTTGAGCAACTCGACTTCACACCCGTGGCCGCTTATTTTCTGGCGGTCATTCTCCTCTTTTTCGCGACCCTGCTGTTCCATGGATTCAACCGGCGTGGCGCCGTGCTGGCGCTGGCTGCCACGTTCTCCAACACCGTGATGATCGGCATCGCGCTGGTGGGTTTGATGTACGGGCCTGCCGGGCTGGTCACGCTGCTTCCCTTGGTGTCTGTGCATGCCCTGGTGTTGCTGACCAGCGCTACCGTGGTGCTTGAGCTGGCTGTCGCCCACGAACAGCAGCAGGCGCGCGCGGGCGGTTCTGATTCGGCGTCTGGCTCCCGCCATGCGGTGGTCACTGTCCTGACAGCCGTTAAAAACGGCTTGCTGCATCCCGTGCCCCTGCCCATCATTGCAGGGCTGCTGTTTGCCCAAACCGGGTTGCAGATACCTGTGGTGGTCGACAAGCCACTGGAATTGCTGGCCAATGCCTTTGGCCCCCTTGCGCTGGTACTGGTGGGCGTGACGCTGGCCAACACGCCGGTGGGCAAGCACTGGCGCGCGGCGCTGGCATTGGCCGGGGTGAAGAACCTGGTGCATCCACTGCTGGTGTTTGGGCTGTGCCGACTGTTGGGCGTGAGTGGCCTGCCCATGACGGTGATGGTGGTGGCGGCTGCCTTGCCCATTGGCGCCAACGTATTTTTGTTTTCGCAGCGCTACGAAGTGGCCGAAGAGCTGATCACAGCCAGCGTGGTGGTGTCCACGGTGCTGGCTCTCTTCACGCTGGTGCTGGTTTTGCTGCTTCTCCCTCACCTGGCTTGAGGTGGCAAAGGTGGCGGTTAAACTCCCATGTCACAAATTTGTCATATTCGAGACATTGAATCCCCAGGAGTGAAAAATGCTTTTTGGCAAGCTACTGCCGCGTGAAGGCAATTTTTTTGAATTGTTCAATCAGCACGCAGACCGCATCGTGGAGGCCGCACGCGCCTTTTCAAACCTGGTGGCCAATTACAGCGACGTGCAAAAACGCGAAGCCTACAACCGTGAAGTCGACAACGCCGAGCGCGCTGCCGACCGCATCACCCAGGAGGTCAACCGCATGCTGCACAAGACCTTCATCACGCCGATTGACCGGGAGCAGATCCACTCCTTGATCAACACCATGGACGATGTGGCCGACCTGATCCAGGATTCGGCCGAAACCATGGCGCTGTATGACGTGCGGCACATGACCGAAGAGATCGTGCGCCTGACGGACCTGAGCGTCAAATGCTGCGAGCGACTGAAGGACGCGGTTGGCCTGATCGACAAGCTCAGTGACTCGGCTACAGCGGAAGCGGCGCTTAAGACCTGTGAAGAGATTGACAAGCTGGAGTCTGACGCTGACCGTGTCATGCGTTCGGCCATGAGCAAACTGTTTCGCGAAGAGCCCGATGTGCGGGAAGTCATCAAGCTCAAGGCGATTTATGAGTTGCTGGAAACCATCACCGACAAGTGTGAAGATGTGGCCAACCTGATAGAGGGCATCGTCCTCGAGAACTCCTGAGCATGGAGACCGCACAGACTGCCCTGTGGGTGGTGATCATGCTGGTGTGCCTGGCGATTGCGTTCGACTTCATGAACGGCTTTCATGATGCGGCCAACTCCATCGCTACCGTGGTTTCGACGGGCGTACTCAAACCGGGACAGGCCGTGTTGTTCGCGGCGGCATTCAACTT
This sequence comes from Polaromonas sp., assembly GCA_021731285.1. GTDB lineage: Bacteria > Pseudomonadota > Gammaproteobacteria > Burkholderiales > Burkholderiaceae_C > Polaromonas. Next base: position 4,995 of record JAKFXR010000140.1, read on the forward strand.
CGTCGCCATCTTCATTTTTCATCTGAGCGTGGCGGCCACCGTCGGCAAGGGCATTGTGCAGCCCGGCGTGGTGGATACGCATGTGGTGTTTGGCGCACTGACAGGCGCTATTACCTGGAACCTGATCACCTGGTACTACGGCATCCCCAGCAGCTCTTCACATGCGCTGATCGGCGGCATCGTCGGGGCCGTGATGGCCAAGGCTGGCGCCGGCGCACTGGTGTCTGCCGGTGTGCTGAAAACCGTTGCCTTTATCTTTGTCTCGCCCCTGCTCGGGTTCCTCCTGGGCTCGCTCATGATGGTGATCGTGGCCTGGGTGTGCCGGCGGGCCACGCCATCCAGGGTGGACCGCTGGTTCCGGCGTCTGCAACTGGTTTCCGCTGGCGCCTACAGCCTGGGACACGGGGGCAATGACGCGCAAAAAACCATCGGCATCATCTGGATGCTGCTGATTGCCACCGGCTACACCTCGGCCAGCGACGCCGCACCCCCCGGCTGGGTGATTCTCAGCTGCTATGTCGCGATCGCAGCAGGCACCATGTTTGGCGGCTGGCGTATCGTGAAAACCATGGGCCAGAAAATCACCAAGCTCAAGCCTGTGGGCGGGTTCTGCGCCGAGACGGGTGGTGCCATCACCCTGTTTCTGGCCACGGGACTCGGCATTCCCGTGTCCACCACCCACACCATCACTGGCGCCATCGTCGGTGTGGGTTCTGCCCAGCGCGCATCGGCGGTGCGCTGGGGCGTCGCCGGCAATATCGTCTGGGCCTGGATTTTCACCATCCCTGCATCGGCCTTTGTTGCCGCAGTCGCGTACTGGGTCAGCCTTCAGATTTTTTGATCGCGCGAACACGCGGCTGGCTTGGTATTAACCAAGCAGGGGCCGCGGAACCGGCTCCGCCGGGCCGCAGGCGCAGCGCCCCCTTGGGGAGCAGCGGATACACGTAGTGAGCAAGCGTGGGGGCACACGGCTACTGGCTTATCTTGCGTGCCTCAGCCACCTGGTACTCGAAGTAGCGCTGAAAGCTGAAGACGATGCTGGACATCAGGGCGACGGTGCCAAACAGCAAAGCCAGCACCACGGCGGCCATCGTCAGCCAGTTGGTTTTGCCGGCAGCGGCTTGCGGACTTGCTGCGGGGTTGTGCTGCGCATTCCACTTTTCGGGTGCCATCAGCCCGTAATAGATGCCAGTGAGTGCCGTGCCGGCAATGGTAAATCCCAGCATGGGGATCAGCACCCACGCGGTCTGATCGTCCTGCCCATACATCCGGACGCGGTCCATGCCCCACCAGCCCAGCGCGGCCACCAGGGGATGCACCCAGCCCCACAGATCGCCCCAACCGTACAGGTAAAACCGGTGCAGTCCCAACTGGCCGCCAATGAACGCCAGCCAGGCCGCCCCGGTTTTGTTTTTGGTTCTGGTGTTCATGCCGAAGCCTTTGCCGGCTGCGCGTCGGCGGGAGGCAGTGTGTCGCCCGCGCCAAGTGTCTTTTGCATGATCACGATGTCCCGCCAGGCGCCCATTTTCCAGCCGCAAGACTCGATGACGCCTACCTGCGTGAAGCCCAGGCTGCGGTGTACGCCGATCGAGCCGGCGTTGGCCGAATCCCCGATGATGGCCATGATCTTGCGAATGCCGGCGGCTTCACAGCGCTCCAGCAGGGCGGTCAGCAATGCACGTCCCAGTCCCTTGCCTTGTGTGCCCGCCGCCAGGTAAATCGAGTCTTCCACCGAATATCGGTAGGCCGGACGCGGTTTGAACCAGTTGCCGTAGGCGAAACCCAGTACCGTGCCGCCATCTTCCACGACGAGGTAAGGCAGGCCCTTGCCGAGTACGTCGGCGCGCCGTGCGGCCATGTCTGCTGCACTGGGTGGCTCGGTTTCGAAGGTCCCGGTACTGTGGAGCACGTGGTGTGCATAAATGGCGGTGATGGCCGGCAAGTCGTCGTCGCGGCTGTCTCTGATCAGGGGCATGGCAATTACCGAAAGTGGGCAGGATGGAGAAAAAACCTGCGCCGGGTTATAATCTGCGGCTTTGCAGCATTTCGCTGGCCGGGTGCCAAGTCGTGTGTCTCAAGCGCTGCAGGAACATTTTGGGGTGAATTGTTTTCACCTCACCACCCGAAGGATAAATCATGGTCGTCATTCGACTCTCGCGCGGCGGTTCCAAACACCGTCCATTTTTCAATATTGTTGTGGCTGACAAACGTGTCCGTCGCGATGGCCGTTTCATCGAGCGCATCGGGTTTTACAACCCGATCGCCAAAGGTGGCGAAGAAGGTCTGCGCATTGAGCAGGACCGTCTGACCCACTGGCTGGGCGTGGGCGCACAAGCCTCCCCGACCGTTGAGCGCCTGGTCAAGCAGGGCGCCACCAAAGCAGCCGCAACGGCTTAACTTGCCTGTGCTGCCTGGCCTGGAAGCGTCGGGCTTGCCTGACGACGCCGTCGAAGTCGGGCGCATTCTTGACGCCTGGGGCGTCAAGGGCTGGGTGAAAATCCTGGCACACAGCGCCTCTTCCGAGGCGCTTTTTTCTTCTGGCCGGTGGTATTTGCAGCCGCCTGATGTCAAACACCGGCCGGGCTTTGACGCCTTTTCCGGCACGGTGGCGCTGGCTGTCAGCGAGTCCAAAGCCCATTCCGATTCGGTGGTTGCCAAATTTGCGGGCATCGATGACCGCACGCCGGCTGAAGCCTTGCGCGGTGCGCGGATTTTTGTTCCGCGCAGCAGCTTTCCCAAAGCCGGCAAGGACGAGTACTACTGGGTCGACCTGCTGGGGCTGAGTGTGGTTAACCGCGAAGGCCTGGCCCTTGGCAGCGTGCGCGACCTGATGGCCACCGGCCCTCATTCCGTGCTCTGTGTCGAATACACCGAGGCCGAACAGACGCTGGAGCGCATGATTCCGTTTGTCGCGGCTTATGTCGACGCGGTGGACCTGCCCGGCAAGACCATCACCGTAGACTGGCAGCCGGACTACTAGAGCCCCCGGGGGGGGGGGGAGCCTCCACCCTTGTCGCTTCATGACGCAAAATACAAACCATGCGTTTTGACGTCATCACCCTGTTTCCCGAGCTTTTTGCGCCTTTCCTGTCCAGCGGCGTGACGCGTCGCGCCTACGAATCTGGCCTCGTCGAGGTGAAACTCTGGAATCCGCGTGAGTTTGCCGAGGGCAACTACAAACGTGTTGACGACCGGTCTTTTGGCGGCGGCCCCGGCATGGTGATGATGGCGGAGCCGCTGGCGCGTTGCCTTGAAAAAATCCGGCAGGACCGCGCTGAGTCACCAAGCCTGCAAGCGCCCGTGATCCTGTTTTCTCCTGTTGGCGATACGCTGAACCACGCGGCTGTTGCGGGTTGGTCAGCCAGCGCAGGTGCCGTGCTGGTGTGTGGTCGTTATGAAGGGCTAGACCAGCGCTTTATCGACACCCACGTGGACCAACAGATCAGCCTGGGCGACTTTGTGCTGTCGGGTGGCGAAATAGCCGCCATGGCCCTGCTCGATGCGGTGGCGCGGCTGCAGCCCGGCGTGCTCAACGACGAGGGCAGCCACCAACTGGACAGTTTTAACCCCGCGCTGGACGGGCTGCTGGATTGCCCCCATTACACGCGGCCTGAGACCTGGCGCGGCCAGAGCGTGCCGGACAAGCTGTTGTCCGGCAACCATGCCCATATTGAGCGCTGGCGACGCGACCAGCGGCTGGCCCTGACTCAGACCAAACGCCCCGATTTGGTGCAGAAAGCCAGGTTGGCGGGGCATCTGGACACCCTGGACGAGGCTTTCCTGGCCGATTTGATGGAAACGCCAGATCGCGACGCTTAGAACTTGCCAGTTATTTTCGGACAGGTTCCGGGCTATAATCAAAGGCTTTTCGGTCCTCTGGCGGCCACTGCAACCATCTTGACCATCATTGATGTGTCCATGGATTTGCGGTCTTTAGTGCAGCGCGTGTATGAACGAAAAAGCAGCAAGATGGAATTTTTATGAATCTGATCCAGACACTTGAGCAGGAAGAAATAGCCCGTCTCAACAAGACCATTCCCGTGTACGCGCCCGGCGACACCGTCATTGTCAGCGTCAACGTGGTTGAAGGTACACGCAAGCGTATGCAGGCTTTTGAAGGCGTTGTGATTGCCAAACGCAACCGCGGTCTGAACTCCAGCTTCATCGTGCGCAAGATCTCCAACGGCGAAGGCGTCGAGCGGACCTTCCAGGTCTACAGCCCGCTGATCGCCAAGATCGAAGTCAAGCGCCGCGGTGATGTGCGCCGCGCCAAGCTGTACTACCTGCGCAGCCGCAGTGGCAAGTCGGCACGTATCAAGGAAAAGCTGGGCGCCAAAGCTGCGTAAGCTGCTGGGCCTCCAGAAAGCCGCTCCCGGGAGCGGCTTTTTTTTGCCTGCTACGCTGTGCCTCCTATGACGTTCACCAAGCCTCTTCCCAAGTTTGACCCGCGCAGCATTCCGGTGATCGGAGTGGACACGCATTTGTCGGGCGTGGCGGAGCAGGAGTTGACGCCGCAGGCCTTGCGCCAGCGTTTTCGCCATCCCCCGGTCTGGACACCCGAGCACAGCGTTGAAAAGAAATTTTCCGACCGGGAGCCGGCTCTGGCCGCCGTGCTGCTGCCGCTGGTGATGCGCAACGAGTTGATGCTGTTGCTGACCGAGCGCGCTGACAACCTGTCCACCCACTCAGGTCAGATTGCCTTGCCCGGTGGCAAAACCGATGAGACAGACCACGATGCGGTGGATACAGCCTTGCGCGAGGCCCACGAGGAGATCGGCTTGAGCCGGGACCATGTCGAGGTGCTGGGAATCCTTCCAACCTACGTCACCGGTACGGCCTTCATCATCACACCCGTGGTAGCCCTGGTCCAGCCCGGGTTTGCATTGCAAGCCAACCCGTCCGAGGTGGCCGATGTCTTTGAGGTGCCGCTGCGCTACCTGATGAATCCGGCCAACCACCAGCGCCATGAATTCGAGTTCGACGGCGTGCTACGCCAGTGGCTGTCCATGCCCTACACCGGTGAGGCCAGCGACGACGCGAAAGAGCGCTATATCTGGGGCGCAACGGCAGGCATGCTGCGAAATTTCTACCGCTTCCTGATTGCTTGACGATCCCCTCGACAAGCGGAGCAACAGGTGTGCCAACACCGGGGACATCCTTCGACAAGCTCAGGACGAACGGATAAGAAACGAACGTTCGCGAAGGCTCTCCAATCAAGCAGGGGCCGCGGATCTGGCTTCGCCAGTCCGCAGGCACAGCGGCCCCCTCGGGGGCAGGAAGCTACACGAAGTGAGCGACCGTGGGGGCTCAAGTATCATTCAGCATGAGTTTTTTCGCCGTTTTGTTTGCTCTTATTCTGGAACAAGCCAGGCCCATGGCCAGGGGCAATCCCATCCACGCGGGCTTGCGGCGCTGGGCCCGGTGGACCAGCAGCAGCCTGGACGCGGGCAAGCCACAACACGCCTGGGTGGCGTGGACCATGGCGGTGGTCGTGCCTGCCGTGGTCACGCTTGCGATTCATTGGCTGCTCTGGAGCGTCCACGGGGTGCTGGCTTTCGTCTGGGGTGTGGCCGTGCTTTACGTCACGCTGGGATTTCGCCAGTTCAGCCACTACTTCACCGACATTCGGGATGCGCTGGACGATGGCGACGAAACGACTGCGCGTGAGCTGCTTGCGTTGTGGCGACAGGTCGACGCCAGCGAGTTGCCGCGCAGCGAAATTGTCCGGCATGTCATCGAGTATTCGGTTCTCGCGGCCCATCGGCACGTCTTTGGTGTGCTGGCCTGGTTTTCGGTGCTGGCCGCGCTGGGGTTCGGTCCTGCCGGCGCGGTGATGTACCGCATGAGTGAGTTTGTATCGCGCTACTGGGCTAACCGCGGCCGCCTGGCCGGCGACGATGCGAGCCCCGCCTTGCAGGACGCTGCCGTTCGCGCCTGGGGCATCATCGATTTTGTGCCGGCTCGTTTGACTTCGCTGGGTTTTGCAGTGGTCGGAAGTTTCGAGGACGCGATTGATGGCTGGCGCAACTACGCGCAGCGCTGGCCTGCGGGCTCGCCCCATCGCAACGACGGGGTCATACTTGCCGCAACGTCCGGCGCGGTCAATGTGCGCCTTGGCGGTGAGGCGCTCAAGGCGGCCTTTGCGCCAGGTACGACGCAGGGTTTTGATGCGGGGGGCCTGGATGCGGGGACACCACCGTCCACGGAAAGCACGCCCGGCAGGGAGCCGGAAGTGGCGCATCTGCGCAGCATCGTCGGACTGGTGTGGCGTTCGGTGGTGCTCTGGATGGTCTTGCTGGCTTTGCTGACCCTGGCCCGTCTGCTGGGCTGAGCCCTGGTCAGTAGCGCGGCGCCTGCGTCAGCTCCGCGAACAGCTCGCTATACAAACGATAGCGACTCGCGCTGATGACGACTGGGCCCGAGGCTGATTTGACTTCAGATATCACGCCGCAACCGGGCTCGTGCAGGTGGGTGCAGTTGTAGAACTTGCAGTCCTGCGCATGGGCTTTGAGGTCCGGCATGTAGTTGGCCAGGTGCATGGCATCCAGATGATGCAGGCCGAATTCCTGAAACCCCGGTGAATCAATCAGCGCGCTGGTTCGCCCGGCATCCAGCCAGTACAGCGTGGTGCTGGTGGTGGTATGTTTGCCGGAGTTAAGGGCCTGTGAAATTTCGGCGGTCAGTACCTGTGCGTCAGGCACCAGCAGGTTGGTCAAGCTGCTTTTGCCGGCGCCGGACGGCCCCAGCACCAGGGTTTTTTTGCCGCGCAGCAGGTCCCCCAACTGCCGGGTTTGCGCTTCGTTGGCCACCGGCCCCGAGTTTTTGGGCTTGATCGCCAGCGACAACACCTGGTAGCCCATGGCACGGTAGGGCGCGAGTTTGGCCCAGGCGCGTCCAAAAGGTTCTGCCAGATCACTTTTATTGAGCGCGATGATGGGTGTGATGCGTTCGGCCTCCGCAGCAATGAGCGCGCGCGTCAGCTGGCTTTCCGAAAATTCGGGTTCGGCTGCGATCAGGATCAGCACCTGGTCCAGATTGGCCGCAAAGGACTTGGTGCGCATTTCATCCTGCCGGTAAAACAGGTTGCTGCGTGGCTCCACCTTCTCGATGGTTCCTTCGTCCTCGGACGGCAGCCACTGGACACGGTCGCCGACAACGGACTGGCTTTTTTTGCCGCGGGGGTGGCAGATCACGCGTTCACCGTCCGGTGTTTCCACCAGACAATGCCGGCCAAAACCGGCGACCACCAGGCCGGGCTGGACGCCCGACTGCGAAACAGCTGTCAAGCCAGCAACGCGTCGACTTTGGACGCGCAGAAGAAGTCGCTGACCGAAATGCCGTTCACATCGTGCGTATTGAAACGCACTGTGCACTTGCCGTAGCTCAGCGCCAGATCGGGGTGGTGGTCCTCGGCGTTGGCAATGAAGGCCAGCGCGTTGACGAAACCCATGGTCTCGTGAAAATTTTTGAAGGTGTAGGTTTTTTCCAGCGAGCCGTCGATGAGGCGCCAGCCGATGGCCTGCTCGCCATTGAGTTTGCTCAACTGGGTGACGATCTCGGTGGCACTCAGGGCGCGCCGGTTCAGATGGACGGGGTTGCTCATGCAGCAGCTCCGGCGGGGGCGCTCATGCGTGCGAGCCTCTCGGAGGCCGGCGGGTGCGAGTAGTAAAACTTCACAAACACCGGATCCGGTGTCAGCGTGCTGGCGTTGTCCTGGTAAAGCTTGAGCAGTGCGCTTTGCAGGTCACGCCCGTCGGTCTGTGCAACCGCATAGGCATCCGCCTCGAATTCATGCTTGCGCGAAAACAGCGCAAACAGGGGCGACACAAAAAAGCTGAAGAGCGGGACCACCAGCATGAACAGCAGCAGTGCGAGCGCGTCGTTGCTTGCTGCCATGTTGGGCCGCACGCCCAGGCCGGTATAAAACCAGACCTGTGTCGACAGCCTGCCCAGCAGTGCAAATCCGGCCAGGCTCATGGCGAACATGGACACAATCCTTTTGACAATGTGCTTGTGCTTGAAGTGACCCAGCTCGTGCGCCAGCACGGCGTCCACCTCGCCCGGGTTGAGCTGCTTGAGCAGGGTGTCATAAAACACTACACGCTTGGAAGCGCCAAAACCGGTGAAGTAGGCGTTCGCATGGGCTGAGCGTTTGCTCCCGTCCATCACAAACAGGCCTTTGGCGGCAAAGCCGCAGCGCGCCATCAAGGCGGTCACACGGGCCTTGAGGGTTTCATCCTCGAGGGGCTGGAATTTATTGAACAGTGGCGCAATCACTGTGGGGTAAAGAACCAGAATCAGGAGGTTGAATCCCATCCATGCGGCCCAGGCCCACAGCCACCACCAGCGCCCCGCACTGCCCATGATCCAGAGCATCAGTGCCACAACTGGCAGGCCGATAAGGACGCCCACCACGGTGGACTTGAGCAGGTCGCCAAGCCAGAGCCTGAAAGTCATCTTGTTGAAGCCAAAACGCTCTTCGATCACAAAGGTGCTGTACAGCGTGAAGGGAAGGTCCAGCACACCGCTGATCAGGCCAAATGCGGCCAGCAGGGCCAGAGGCACCACCATGGCGCCGTAGCTGCCCAGGCTGCTCCCGACCAGTGCCTGGTTGAGCATGTCGATGCCGCCGAGCAGGGTCCAGCCCAACAGGACGGCTGTTCCAAAAGCCAGCTCCAGCAGGCCAAAGCGTGCCTTGGTAATGGTGTAATCGGCGGCCTTGCGGTGAGAGTCCAGCGAGATGGTGGCGGCGAAGGCAGCAGGCACGATGTCGCGGTGCGCCGCAACGTGGCGCATTTGACGCGAGGCAAGGTAGAGCTTGAGTAGGACCCCCAGCACCAGCACGGCGGTAAACACAGCGGTAAAAATCAGGGAATAGTCGCGCATAGCTGGCAGTTTAGGCGATCAGCGAGAATCACAAGATGCTTGACGCCGAAACCACACTCAAAAAATCCGACCAGAACCTGATCTGGATCGACTGCGAAATGACCGGGCTGGATCCCGAAAAAGAGCGCCTCATCGAAATCGCGGTGGTCATCACCGGTCCCCAGTTGACGCCGCGCATCGAAGGCCCGGTGCTGGTGATTTACCAGCCCGACGAGTTGCTGGACCAGATGGACAACTGGAACAAGGGAACCCATGGACGCAGCGGCCTGATTGACAAGGTCAAGGCCAGTACGGTCACCGAAGAAGACGCCGAGAAGCAGCTGCTGGCCTTCATGGCTCAGTACCTGCCCAAGGGAACGTCACCCATGTGCGGCAACACCATCAGTCAGGACAGGCGTTTCCTCGTCAAATACATGCCCAGGCTCGAGGCGTTTTTTCATTACCGCAACATCGACGTCAGCACTTTCAAGGAACTGGCCAAGCGCTGGCGGCCCGAGGTGTACAGCGCGTTCAAAAAACAGCAAAGCCACACCGCGCTGGCCGATGTGCACGAATCGATTGACGAACTCGAACACTACCGCACCCATTTTTTGAAGTAATTCAGGCGCCGGCCCTTTACTGGCGGAGACCGATTGCTATAAAAAGTAGAGCATGTTTCGGGGTGGCGCGGCGCATGGCAGCGCAGCCCGAGGTCTTTCAAACACAGGGGACTGGTAAAAACCCGCAATCCGTGCCATAATCGATGGCTTGCCGGATGCACAGGGTGCACCGCATTTGTACATCTACCTCACACTTTTGGGCTCTACCAACAGAGCCATCGCTTCCAGACCGGTTGACCGGAGTCCTGGAGCCGAAATATTCGTTTGATGGTTGATGTTTTATTAACCACAAACGAAGCCTTCCGTTACGCGGCAGGTGGTAGTTTCTTGTTCGCCTGCCCAAAACCACAAGTGGGGCGGTGCGCAAGTGCTTAGTGAGAAAAACATGACTGACTCTTTTGAAGCTCGCGGCGACTTTTTGGCCGAAGCAAACACCGACACCGACACCGATAGCCATATGGCGGCGGATTTTTCCGATGCGCCCGCTGCAGCTGAAACTTCGCTGGACGCCATCGTCGCAGCACCTAACGGTTTTGTGAAACTGGGGCTGGCCAAGGAACTGCTGCAAGCGGTTGCCGACATGGGTTTCACCCAGCCGACCGCCGTGCAGATGGCCACCATCCCGAAAGCCATGCAGGCGCTGGATGCTGACGTCAAAGCCGATCCCAAGGCCAAATTCACCGACCTGCTGGTTTCCAGCCAGACCGGCAGCGGCAAGACCGCCGCTTTCCTGTTGCCCGTGCTGCATACCCTGCTCAAGCAGCAGGAAGAGGCTGATCGCAACGAGCGCGCCGAGTTTGAGCGCCTGAGCGCAGAGGCCGTTGCCCGTGGCGAGCCGCCCCTGAAAAAGCCCAAACGCAAAGACCCGACCAATATGCGCAACTTCAAGGCGGCCACCCCCGGCGCCCTGATTTTGTGTCCTACCCGCGAGCTGGCCCAGCAAGTCTGTGCCGACGCGATCGACCTGGTTCGCCATTGCCGCGGCCTGCGTATTGCCAACGTTGTTGGCGGTATTCCTTACCAGTTGCAAATTGCAAAACTGCAAAACGCCGACCTCGTGGTGGCCACGCCCGGCCGTCTGCTCGATTTGCAGCGCAGCATGCAGATCAAGCTGGATCAGGTGCAATTCCTCGTCGTCGACGAAGCTGACCGCATGCTGGACCTCGGCTTTGCCGACGACCTGACCGAAGTCAACCAGCTCACCATCGAGCGCAAGCAGACCATGATGTTCAGCGCCACGTTTGCACCGCGCATCATGCAGCTGGCCACCCGCGTGATGCGCCAGCCGCAGCGCGTGGAGATCGACTCGCCGCACGAAAAGCATGCATCCATCACGCAGTCGCTGCTGTGGGCCGACAACATGACGCACAAGCGCAAGCTGCTGGACCACTGGCTGCGCGACACCAGCATCAACCAAGCGATTGTGTTTGCCTGCACGCAGGTGGAATGTGATGGCCTGGCCAACGATCTTGTGCAAGAGGGCTTCAGTGCCGTGGCGCTGCATGGCGCTTTGGGCCAGGGCCTGCGCAACCGCCGCCTGATGGCTTTCCGCGATGGCCGCGTGCAAATCCTGGTGGCGACCGACGTGGCCGCCCGTGGCCTGGACGTTCCAACCATCACGCACGTGATCAACTACGGCCTGCCCATGAAAGCCGAAGACTATGTGCACCGCATTGGCCGCACTGGCCGCGCTGGCCGCGAAGGCCAGGCGATCACGATTGCCGAGTTCCGCGATCGCCGCAAGATCCAGGACATCGAGCACTACACCCAGCAAAACCTCAAGCCCAGCGTGATTGCCGGTCTGGAACCGCAGCAACGCTTTGCGCCTACATCCGATCGCCCACGTGGCAATTTCGGCGGTGGTGACCGCGGTGGCCGCAGCTTCGGCGGCGGCGGTGGTGGCCGCTTCGGCAACGACCGCGCGCCTTCCGGCGGTTTTGGTGGTGGCAATGGCGGTGGTTATGCCGGCAAGAAGCCCGCCTACGGTGCAGACCGTGGCGGATTCGGCAACAACAACCGCAACGACCGCGCCCCTTTCCAGGCGCCGGCAGGTGGCGGCGCTTTCAACGATCGTGATAACCGTGGCCCGCGCCGCGATGACCGCGGCTTTGGCAACAGCAACACCGGTTTCGCACAGCGCGATGACCGGGGTGGCGACCGCAACTTCGGTGGCCGTTCTGAAGGCTTTGCGCAGCGCGCAGATTTCGCAGATCGCAAGCCCGCATTCGCCAGGCCCGCAGGCAAGGTGTTTGTTCCTCGCGATGCGCAGAAACGCCCGGCACGCCCCGCACGTTAATCGCGCGGCGCAATAAAAAAGGCCCGCTCTGCGGGCCTTTTTTTTGGTGATGGTGTATCGCCTCAGTTCATGCCATTGCGGCTGGCCAGTTCGACAAACAGGCCCGAGTGATCCAGATCGCTCAAGCCGTGTTTCATGCCGTCGGCGTAAAGCTGTTCAAACAGCCCGGTGATGGGTGCTTCAAAACCGATCTCCTCGGCTGTTTGCAAAGCGTTGCGCATGTCCTTGTGCTGCAGGGCAAACCTGGCCTGGGTGACAAAGTCCCGGTCCACCATGCGCTGACCGTGCATCTGCAAAACACGGCTGTCCGCAAAACCACCGGTGATGGCTTCCTTGACTTTGGCCATGTCGGCACCCCCCTTGGCGGCAAACAGCAGGGCTTCTGCCACCGCGCCAATCGTGATCCCGACGATCATCTGGTTGGCCAGCTTGGTCAGCTGGCCTGCCCCGTGTGAGCCCACGTGGGTGGCGCGCCCAAATACCTGCAGAATGCTCAGGGCGCGCTCGAAGTCAGCTGCCTTGCCGCCCACCATGATGACGAGACTTCCTGCCTCGGCGCCGCCTGTTCCACCGGACACGGGTGCGTCAAGATGCGCGACGCCCAGCGCCCCCAGCCGGGCAGCGTGGTCGCGGGCCTCCCGCGGTTTGATGGAGGCCATGTCGATGAACAGGGCACCTGGCTTCATGGCCGCGGCCACGCCTTGCGCAAACAGCACCTCTTCGACGGCAGGGCCGTTTTCCAGCATGCACAAGACGATGTCCGCCCCTGACACGGCCGAACTTGCGGAGGGGTGCGCCCTTGCGCCCAGAGGGACGAGTGCATCGGTTTTGGCGTGTGTGCGGTTCCACACTTGCGGCGCATGGCCTGCCTCGCACAAGCGCCTGGCCATGGGAAGCCCCATGTTGCCTATACCCAGAAAGGCAATTTGTCTGTGGAGCCCCTCGCTCACATCATCGCTTGCATTGGTCATGGAGTGGTCCGGTGGATGGATCTGCGGCCATGATGAGGCCGCACGTGTGGAGAAAGCTGTCAGGCAGCTTTCTGCATGGGCATTGTTGCGGGGGAAAACATGGCCTCCATGTCCCGGCGCACCTTGAATGCCGGCGTGGAGGTGTCCATGGCGACGTCTGCCCAGCTCAGGCTTTGCCCCTTTTTGACGGGGCGTACAACCTTGACCTGGTGGGCCAGGCCCAGAGGCAGCCCGCCCATGGCCAACGATGTGGGCGCCGGCAGCAGTTTGCCCCAGACGGTGTATCCCCCTTCGCCATCGAGCATGTCACCGGGGCGCAGGTCCCGCTTGGCCGTGGCTACCACGTCGGCGTTCCAGCAGGTGGCCACGCCAGTAGGTTCACCGCGCAGCGCAACGCTGGCCACAGAGACGCCCACCTCCAGGCCAATCAGGTGCCAGCGCTTGTAGAGGGTGAAGTAGCGTCCACTCGGGTCGGTGTGGGCGTTGTACTCTTCGAAACAATTTTTGATGTAGTCCGTCTCGGCTTCGACTGTGACCCAGACCCCCATGCGGATGTCATAGGGAATCTTGCGCCCGTCGGCTTCCAGTGACGAGATGACTTCCACCATGCCCTTGCGCTCAAGCACGCCGCCTTCGCTGACGGGTCGTGTCACGTATGGAATGTCTTCCACGCTGGCCGGCGGATACAGCAGTCCGTTGGACGGCACAGTCAGGCCGGTGGCGTTGGCCACGGCTGTGCACTCGATGGAAGGCTTGGAGCCGTCCAGAAAACTGTTGAACATTTTGGGATTGAGACCGCCGCGCCGCGCCTGCTCGGGGGTCAAGCCGTAGTTGCCCCACACAGTTTCCGGCGTGGACTCGGCAAAGTGCGGCAACCATTTGTGGCCACGGCCCGCCGCCACAACAGGAAAACCGCAAGTGCGCGCCCAGTCGACCAGGTCGCAAATGAGCGCCGGCTGATCGCCAAAGGCCAGTGAATACACAACACCGGCCTCAAGAGCCTTGCGGGCCAGCAACGGGCCACAGAAGGCATCGGCTTCCACCGTCACGTTGACGACATGTTTGCCGTGGGCAAAAGCCTGCAGACAATGATTGACGGCAGCCACCGGGTTGCCTGTGCATTCAACAATGATGTCGATCTGCGGGTGCGTGACCACCGCCTGCCAGTCTTCGGTGATCCACGTCGCTCCTGTTTTGATAGCTGCTTCTGCCGATGGTGCCTGGGCAGAATCCGGTTTCCATCCCACACGTGCGAGGTTGGTCCTGGCCAAATCGGGCGACAGATCGGCAATGGCGACGAGATGCACGCCTGGCGTTCGCGGCAGTTGCGCCAGGTACATGGAGCCGAACTTGCCGGCACCAATCAGGCCGATGCGAATGGGTTTGTTGTCGGCGGCCCGCTGCTGGAGTTTGCTATGGAGATTCATGGAAACTGTCCTTGTTTTTGCGGACTTGACCCGCAATCCATGGTGGATGGAGTGAAGCAGTTGACGAATATGGATGCCCCCGGATCGGTGTCCGGGGCAGGCTCCTCAGGTCGGGCATGACATGCGGGCAGGTTCAGGCCGCCTTGCGCTCCGGTGCGATTTCCTGCATTGAGGTCTGCAGCGCCGTGGCAGGTACGCCGTCTTTCCAGGGCAGGTCCACCGGGTAGTCTTTCAGCAGGCAGTCGTCCGGCAGGCAGTCAATGGGCGTGAAGTCCCGGTGCGCAATGTACTCGGGGCGTTTGTGGCGGCGGATATGGTTGCTGACCGCACACAGGCTCAAATACACGCTGACGCGGTTGAAGGGCGAGAGGTTGCTGCCCGAGGCGTGGACCAGGCAGGAGTGGAAAAGAATCATGGACCCGGCCGGGCCTTTGGGGCTGACGATGCCGCCCGGGACATGACGACCGTCGGCGTCAAAACCGCCGGGGCCGCCGGCGCGCTGCACCAGTTGCCGGATCAGGTCGTTGTCCACCGTCCACAGCGGATAGCTCGTGGTGGTCAGGTCATGCCTGGCATCGACAACGCCCTTTTTGTGGCTGCCGGGAATAAACATGAGCGGGCCGTTGTGCTCGGTCACGTCGTCCAGGAAAATCGCCACATTCATGGCGCGCTCGGTCGGCATCATGTCGTCATTGAGCCAGGTGCCGTAGTCCTGATGCCATTGCCAGACGTCGCCTTCAAAAGCCATTTTCCCGTTGATCTTGAACTGGTGCATGTACAGGGCTTCACCCAGCAAATCCTGAACAGGTTCAATCATGCGCGGGTGCCGCGCCAGCTTCGCAAAAGGCTCACTGTACATATGTGCGGCGAAGTTGGTGCGAACTGCATCCTTGCCTTTTTCGCGGACGTTGTATTGTTCCCTGCGGCTGTAGAGTTCGGGCACGGCGTCATTGAGTACCTGCGTTTCCGCGGGAGAAAACAGGCCCGGAAAAAACAGGTAGCCATCGCGTTCGAACTGGGCATGCTGATCAGGTCGCAGTTTCATTGTGTGTCTCCGTGGGTTTGACTGTGCAGTGCGGTTGACAGCAGACCTGCAAGGGTGTGCGAAGCATCTTTGGCGTGCTGCTGGATCAGCGCATCGGCGGTGTTCTCGTCACCGCGGACGATGGCGTTGGCGATGGCTTCATGCTCATCCCAGATGGACTCCCGCAAAGGCGTCACCTGCAGTACGGCACCCATCGCGCAGCGAATGTGCTGCCAGTGAAGCTGGGCGCTCTGCGCAATCAGCGGGTTGCCCGAACCGGCGTAAATGGCGGCGTGAAACTGTTCGTCGGCAGCCAGCATGGCCTGGAAGCTGTTGCTGCGGGCAGCCAGCCGGCCTTCGCTGATCAGCTGCAGATCCATGGGATACCGGGCGCGTGCCGCCAGCCGTGCCGCCAGCCCATCGAGCGCGCCGCGAATCTGGTAAATCTGGATCAGGCGCCCCACGTCCAGCGGCGCCACCCGGACGCCGCGCCTCGGGGCATCCAGCACAAAGCCATCTTTCTTGAGAAGACGCAGGGCTTGAAGCACTGGCTGGCGCGACACCGCCAGTTGCGCTGCAATGTCTTCCTGCATGATGCGCGAGCCCGGCAACATGGCCCCATTGCTGATGGCGTCCAGCAGGCTGCGGTAGACCTGATCCACCAGGTCGGGCGCGGATTCAATTTGGATGAGATTGGCAGCCATGTGAAAACTTTGTATACAGAATACAGTAAGGTTGGAAGCGGTAAATCGGGTTTACCCTTGTCCGTTGCGGTGGCTGGCCCGGCACGCCAACTGTGCCAAGATGGTCTCCTTATTCGCAGGAGCAACACGATGAATTCCCTGGCTCAACCTGATCCGGCGTGGCTGGACCGCATGTACAACAACCGGGCACTGGTGCCCGGGCATGCCGCGCATTTCAGCCACTGGGCTGAAAGCTCGGCGCTGGCGCGCACCACCCATCCGTGCAAGCTGGACATTGCCTACGGCAGGAGCAGGGGACAAACGCTGGATGTGTTTCCTGCGGTCGGTGACAGGGGCGGCGGCGCGCCTGCTGGAGCCCCCGTGCTGGTCTTCATCCACGGCGGCTATTGGCGGTCCCTGGACAAGGCAGACCACTCTTTTATCGCGCCGGCTTTTGCAAATGCGGGTGCCTGCGTGGTGATCCCCAACTACGATTTATGCCCCGCAGTAAGTATTCCCGACATTTGCCTGCAAATGGTTCAGGCGCTGGCCTGGACCCATCGGCATGTGGCACGTTTTGGTGGTGACCCTGGCCGTATCACCGTTGTCGGACATTCGGCCGGAGGGCATCTGGCGGCCATGCTTTTAACGTGTTTGTGGACGGCGTACGCCAGCGACCTGCCCTCAAGCCTGGTCAAAAATGCCTTGTCCATCTCCGGACTGTACGAGCTGGACTCGGTGATGAAGACGCCGTTTCTGAAAGACTCGCTCAGACTCACGCCCGCGCAGGTTGCCAAAGCCAGTCCGGCCTGGCTGCCTTCTCCATCGACGGGCGTCCTCTATACCGTTGCTGGTGCCGATGAAAGCGAAGAATTTTTGCGTCACAACGCGCTGATTGAACAGGCCTGGGGGAGCAGGGCCGTGCCGGTTCGTGAAGCTTTGTTGGGGCTCAACCACTTCAGCGTGCTGGAGGCACTGGCGCAGCCCGGTCATCGCCTGCACGGCCTCGCGCTGGAACTGCTCGGGCTTCAGGCAACTGTGCGCTAGATATCGACGTCGTATTCCAGAGAAACTTCAGAAGCGGGAACGCCTCCGCGAATCGCCCAGTTTTCACGCGCTGTCTCCCGCAGCAGGATCTTGACATGGTCACCCGGTATGCCGCACCCGGCCAGGTTCTGTACAAGGGCCTGGTACAGGCATCGTTTGGCCGCCACCGAGCGGCCTGCAAAGCAGTCGATGGTGACCAGGGTATAGCGGTCACTTTTTCCTGGCGGTGCGGCAAAGCGCTGGGGTTCGTGCACAAACAGCCGGATCAGTGTGGTCCAGTCCGGCACTTTGAGCGCATCGACCAGCGCCGCCTGCACGGCTGCAATCAGTGCTGCTTCTTCTTGCCCTGAGTAGGGGCGGCGTACTTCAATGGCTGCAGTGGGCACGGGTGCTCATGTTGATGGTCAGCCGGTGACTTTAACCTTCTTGCACCGCAGACCTCGCCCTTGTTACATCAAGAGATGTTCTCCGGCGTTGTCCCCGCCCAGAATCACGTAGTTGACCTTGCGAATGTCCATCAGTTTTTTGCCGCCGGCATAGCTGATGGCGCTTTGCACATCCTCTTCCATCTCGCGCAGGGTTTCTTGCAGACTGCCCTTGACGGGCTCGAGAATACGTTTTCCTTCGACGTGTTTGTACTCGCCCTTGTTAAAGTCCGATGCGCTTCCGTAGTATTCCTTGAAGAGCTTTCCATCGACCTCCACAGTCTTGCCCGGGCTTTCCTCGAGCCCGGCCAGCATGGAGCCAATCATCACCATGGTCGCGCCGAAACGGATGGACTTGGCAATGTCGCCATGCTCGCGGATGCCGCCGTCGGCAATGATGGGCTTGGTGGCCACTCGGGCACACCATTTCAGCGCCGAGAGCTGCCAGCCGCCCGTGCCGAAGCCGGTTTTCATCTTGGTGATGCACACCTTGCCAGGCCCGACACCCACCTTGGTGGCGTCCGCCCCCCAGTTCTCCAGGTCAATCACCGCCTCAGGCGTGGCCACGTTACCGGCAATCACGAAAGATGCCGGCAATTTTTCCTTCAGGCAGGCGATCATGCGCTGGACGGTATCTGCATGGCCGTGCGCAATATCGATGGTGATGTAGGCCGGCGCCAGGCCTTCGGCGACGAGCTGATCCACCGTGTCGTAGTCGGCCTTCTTGACGCCCAGCGAGATGGATGCGTAGACACCCTGTGCCGCCATGTTCCTCACAAACTGGACGGTGTCCAGGTCAAAGCGGTGCATCACGTAGAAATAGCCGTTCTGCGCCATCCACACGCAGATCGCCTCACTGATCACCGTCTTCATGTTCGCCGGTACGACCGGAATCCGGAAGCTGTGTCCGCCCAGTTGCACGCTGGCGTTGCACTCTGAGCGGCTTTCCACCAGGCATTTGCGCGGCAGCAGCAACACATTGTCGTAGTCGAAGATTTCCATGGTGTCCAGGCTCCTGAGTTGATGACAGAAGGCGCTTGGATTGGGCCGGCTCTCTGGTGCCGGGGTTGCAGGCACAAAAAAACCGGGCGCAATTGCTTGGGCCCGGTGACTGATTCTATGCGCTTGTGCCCCGGGAAGCGAGACGGCGTTCATATACCCGCTATACGCAAAGGCAGATGGCGACTTCTCACCCTGTTACGGTTTGGCGCAGCGCGATTGCGCGGCTGCGATCACGCGGCCTTGCGCATCTTCTACCCACCCGACGACGCGCAGCCTGCGGGTGTCCGAGCCCGGCGCAATGTCCATGGAGCGTGATTCGGAAAAACTGATTCGCTCTCTTTTTGATAGCTGCTTGGGTACAGTCCATGAGACCTGGAGCACGTTTCTTATCAGATTCCTGGCGAC
>JAKFXR010000117.1 GCA_021731285.1 Polaromonas sp.
GTGCTGCCGCTTCGGGGACCATCACCCAGCTGGTGCCGCCGTCACTGGTGCTGGTGGTCATGGCCGACCAGCTCGGCCGCTCGGTCGGCGACATGTACAAAGGCGCCTGGGGTCCGTCCATCCTGCAGGTGGTGATTTTTGCGTTGTACACCTTCTTCCTGACACGTTTTCGGCCTGCCTATTTGCCTGGCGTGCCCGCGTCGGCCAGAACGCTGGACGGCTGGGCTCTGTGGAAAAAATGTCTGCGCGGCATCATCCCGTCGGCCATCCTGATTTTTGCCGTGCTGGGCAGCATGGGCGGCTTGCCGGGTATCAATACCGCGATTGCCACCCCCACCGAAGCCGGGGCCATGGGCGCTGTCGGCGCCTTTATCCTTGCGGCGCTGCACCGCCGGCTGTCATGGCCCATGATCAAGGAGGGCATGACCGGCACCATGCGCATCACCGCCATGGTGGTGTTCATCCTGATCGGTTCGCGCGTCTTCTCGCTGGTGTTCCAGGGCGTGGATGGCGGGATCTGGATTGAACACATGCTGACCGGCCTGCCCGGCGGCCAGACCGGGTTTCTGATTGTTGTCAACATCTTCATTTTCTTTCTGGCGTTTTTCTTGGATTTTTTTGAAATTGCTTTCATCATCCTGCCGATGCTGGGGCCGGTGGCCGACAAGATGGGCATCGACATGATCTGGTTTGGTGTGCTGCTCTGCGTCAACATGCAAACCAGCTTCATGCACCCGCCTTTCGGATTTGCCTTGTTCTATCTGCGCGGCATTTCGGACACGCTGTTCAAGAGCGGTGCGATTCCGGAAAAGGTGAAGTCTCGCGACATTTACCTCGGCGCCATCCCGTGGGTGATCCTGCAACTGATGCTGGTGGTTGTCGTGATTTTCCTGCCCCAGACAGTGACCATGTTCCTGGACAAGGAAAACAAAGTGGACGTTGACAAGGTACAGATCGAAATGCCTGCTCAGGAGGAGTCAGGCAGCGCCATGGACGAACAAAAAAACGTCGATGATCTGTTCAAGGACGCCGCCAGATCCGATGCCGCCAACGCGCCACCAGCTGGCGAGAAAAAGTAAGCATGCAGTCCGATTCCGTGGGCGAGGACAGTGAATCTGCAAATGGCGCAGCCTTTCCGCGGCCGGTCAAGGTGCTGGCAAGCCTGCTGGTGGCGGCCCTTGTTTTCTGGGGGATCCGTGCGGCAGACCAGATCGCCGGGGCTGGGTGGTCCACCAGTGCCGCGCTGTTCATGGCGGTGACCCTGGGCGTGATCGCGCTCTGCTACTACTGGATATTGCACAGTCGCACCAGCATTGATGCGACCACAATACGTCAGACGTGGTTATGGCCCAAGGAGGTGGCGCTGGCCGACATCACGCAGGCCAAATTCATATTTGTGCCCTACATGGGCTGGCTGATTGCGCCCCGCCTGATTGTCCGAGCCAGGGGGCGCGGACTGTTCGTCTTTCATGCTGCGGACGAAAAAGTGCTGCAGAAATTTGCGCATCTGAGCCTGGGTGCGGTGGCTGCATCCGGCGCTGCCACAAGCTAGTCTTTCAGCCGCCCGCTCAGAGTGGTCGTCGGCTGCTCGCCGAACACCGACTGCCACACGGCCAAAATGGCCTCGCGCTCAGCCTGGTAGGCTGGCGGTACCACCTGAGTGGGTTCCTCGTCAAGCCGTGCGCGGTGTTGTGCGCGTCGCAGCTCACGGTAGGCCGCTGCGGCAGCCTGACCCTGACCGACCGGCAACAATCCTGCGGCTTCAGCCCGCTGCAGCAACGCGATGTTGCCCACGTTATCGGCCAGCTCCGGATAGCTGCGGGACTGCGACAACACCAGAAACTGCACCGCAAACTCCGCGTCTACCATCCCGCCGGGACTGTGTTTGACGTCGAATTTCAGGCCTGCCTTCTCCCCCTTGATCGGGTGCGCGGCACGCACCTTCTCGCGCATGGCGACAATTTCCTGTCGTAGCGCCGGCACGTCGCGTTGCGCGGTAATGACAGCCAGGCGGATCTGGTCGAAGCGCTGGTGCAGGCTGGCGTCCCCCCGCACGAAACGCGCCCGGGTCATGGCCTGGTGTTCCCAGGTCCATGCGGTGTTGCTGCCGCGCTGTTGCTGATAGTTGGCATAGGCTTCGAAGCGCGTCACCAGCAGGCCCGAATTTCCGTTGGGGCGCAGAGCCGTGTCGATCTCGAACAGGTCACCTTCGGCGGTCTTGACGGTCAACCAGTTGATCAGTTTGCGTACGAAGGCGGCATAGATTTCAGGCGCCCGCTCGTCGTCGTCGTCGTAGACAAAAACAATGTCCAGGTCACTGCCATAACCCAGCTCCTTGCCGCCCAGCTTGCCATAGGCGACGATGGCAAACTGCGGCAGCTCACGATGCCTGATCTTCAGGCGCTGCCAGCACCAGTCGGCAGTGATCCGCAGAATCGTTTCGGCAAGCGCGCTCAGGTCGTCGGCTACCTGCTCTACCGTCAAAACACCTTCAACATCCCGGGCCAGAGTGCGAAATACCTCGGCATGGTGGGCGCGGCGCAACAGGTTCAGGCAGCTTTCCTCGCCGTCTTCCCCGGTGCGCTGCAGGGCGGCCAGGCGTTGCTGCAACTCCAGGGCAAATGCAGGGGCATCGAAACGCTCGTGCAACAGGTCATTGCTGGCCAGCTCGTCGATCACCCCGGGATGCTGCAGCAGGTAGCGCGCCGGCCATCTGGCCGCCCCCAGCAGGCGCAGCAGGCGTTCGTGCACCGCGGGCCGCTCAATCAGCAAGGCCAGATAACTTTCACGCCGCAGCAGGGACTCGATCCAGTCGACCATGCGCAGCGCAGAATCCTCGTTGACTTTTTCTTCCAGCAGCCATTGGGCGGTGCGCCGGACCAGCTGCGTCAGGCGCTGGCGGGTGTCCTCCCGCAGCCCGAGCACGCGCGGATGCGCGCGCAGCGTGGCCAGCCGGGCGCGAAACCGGTCGGGCCATTGCTGGGAAAACTGCAGCAGCAAATCGTCCAGGTCCTGCGGTGTGGCGCCTGGCGTCTTGTTGCAGCCTTTGCAGTCTCCCTTTTTTCCAAGCAGGGTGTCGAACTCCTGCGCCACCAGCTCGCGATGGGCGTCAAGCTCGCTCAGAAAGGGGCAGCAACTGCTGTAGCCGAGCGTTTGCGCGACCCATCCCAGATCGTCATCACGCATGGGCAGCACATGGGTTTGCTGGTCGTCCAGGTACTGAATGCGGTGCTCGACACGGCGCAGAAAGTCATACGCACGCACCAGTGCATCGGCGGTCGCCTGCGTCATCAGGCCGGCGCCGGCAACACGCTGCAGGGCATCCACAGTTGGCCGTGTACGCAACTCCGGAAACTGCCCGCCACGCACCACTTGCAGCAACTGCACCGTGAACTCGATCTCCCGGATGCCGCCGCGCGACATTTTCACGTCGTTGGCGCGTTCAGGATGGCCGGCGGCGCGTTTGGCTGCATGCTCGCGGATCTGGCGGTGCAGCAGGCGCAAGGCGTCAAATACGCTGTAGTCGAGATAGCGCCGGAAAACAAAGGGCAACACCGATCCGCGCAGGGATTGCGCCGAGCCACTTTCGATACATGCCGAGGGTGCAACCACCCGGCTTTTGAGCCAGGCGAACCGTTCCCACTCCCGGCCCTGCGCCTGAAAATACTCCTCAAGTGCAGAAAGCGAGACCGCTGCCGGCCCGGAGTTGCCATTGGGGCGCAGCGCAAGATCCACGCGGAAAACGAAGCCGTGTTCGGTGGTTTCCCCGATCAGGTGGTAAATGGCCTTGACCTGCTGCGCAAAATATTCGTGGTTGGAAATGGATCCCCTGCCCCCCTCACGGCCGGCGGTTTCGCCGTCATGGTCGTAGACGTAGATCAGATCAATGTCGCTGGAGACGTTGAGCTCGCGGGCACCCAGTTTGCCCATTCCCACCACCCACAGGTGGGCTCGTTTCCCGGGTGGTCCGGATGCCTGGGGCGCGCCGTGCAGGGCGTCCAGCGGAGCGCACGACTCGCGGATGGCGATATCCAGCGCCATTTCGGCGAGATCGGTCATGGCACGGGTGATGACGGTCAGCGGGGCCTGAAAGTCGCAATCGAGCACCACCAGCCGTTCGATGACAAGTTGCCGCAATACCCGCAATGCGGCGCCGGTCTCCAGGCCTTGCGCCTGCAGCGCCGCATAAGCCGTTTGCATGGCGTTTCGCTCCGGCGCTCCGGGCGGCAGGACGGCGAGCTGATCGGCATAGCGCCTGCGTATCCGCTGCACGAAGCGGGAATAGCCGGACGCCGACTGCTGGGCAGGGGGTGAAACGGGCAACACGCTAGTCAACGGAAACTTCTCCGCGGCGTATGGAACGGGCGATGGCGCTGAAGGTCATAATTCTCATGTCAATGGATCAAACGACCCCCTCTTTGCCTGCGTTGCCCGCACGGCGTCTCAAGATCGCCGCTGCCGTCGCAGGCGTGCTGCTCTGGCTGGTTGTGGCTTTCTGGGTTTTGCTCGGTATTGCGCTGGCCCTGATCCACGGCTGGATTGTGCCGCGAATCGATGAGTTTCGCCCGCGCCTTGAAATCGGGGCAAGCCGGGCGCTCGGTGTGCCGGTGCGCATAGGCCAGATAAGCGCACATTCCAACGGGCTGTTCCCCTCCTTCGAGTTGCGCGATGTCACCCTGCTGGATGCCCAGGCACGGGAGGCTTTGCGCCTGCCGCGTGTGACGGCCGCGCTGTCGGTGAAGTCCCTGTGGAAACTGGGCTTTGAGCGCCTGCATATCGAGGCCCCTGAACTGGAGATCCGGCGCTCCCTGGATGGAAAAATCCATGTCGCCGGTCTGGAGATCTCTGACAGGCTCGACGATGGCAGCAGTGCCATGGCCGACTGGGTGTTTTCGCAGACGGAGTTCGTCATCCGGGACGGTACTGTGCGCTGGACCGATGAGTCGCGACTGGCGCCTGTGCTGGCCTTGACCCAGGTGGACTGGACCTTGCGCAATCCCGGGCGCAGTCACCTGATGAGGCTTGACGCGACGCCACCTGCGGCCTGGGGCGAACGCTTCAGCTTGCGCGGGGTTTTTCGCGAGCCCTTGCTGTCGGGCGGAGCCGGGTATTGGCAGAAGTGGACCGGTCAAATTTACGCCGAGTTCGCTCGCGTTGACGTTTCCGAAGTCAAACGCTATGCCAGTCTCGACCAACTGGGGGTGGACCTCAAGGCAGGCAGCGGGGCGCTGCGCGCCTGGGTCGATGTCCGCGGGGGCGATGTCATTGGGGGAACCGCCGACGTAGCGCTGCTGGAAGTTGATGCCCGTCTCGGCCGGACCCTGCAACCGCTGGCGCTCGAGGCGGTCACCGGACGTTTTGGGGGCACCCAGTTGTCCGGCGGCTTTGAGTTTTCCACCCAGGGGCTGCAATTCCGGACACGCGACGGATTGCAGTGGCCAGGTGGCAACGCGGCTATCACCTACATCGATGCGCACGGCAAAGTGCCGGCTCGGGGTGATTTCAAGGCCGACAAACTTGACCTGACAGCCCTGGCCTTGATTGCCAACCGGCTGCCGTTGGGCGGCGCCACCCATTCGATGATTGCGGCGTTGGCGCCCAAGGGACTGGTTGAACTTGTCGAGGCGAGGTGGGAGGGGCCGCTGGACGCACCAAGCACTTTTTCTGCCAGGGGACGGGTCGCGCAGCTCGAACTTGCGCCGCAGGCTGCCGCAACCATCGCAAAGGGAGCCACTGGCCGCCCTGGCGTGCGTGGCGCTACGGTGGATTTTGACCTGACCCACGCCGGCGGGCAGGCCAGGGTCCGGATCGTGGACGGTGAACTGTATTTGCCGGGTGTTTTCGAGGATCCCCGGCTGGCGCTGGATCAGCTCGCGGTGGATGCTCAATGGAAGCGGGTGGGCCCGAAAATCGACTTGCAATTGCGCAATTTGACTTTTGCCAATGCGGATGTTCAGGGTACGGCGCAGGCCAGCTGGCGTACGGCGGACCCTGTTGCCTCGAGCGCGCCGACCGCAGAAAAGGATGTGCGCTTTCCAGGCGTGCTCGACTTGCAGGGCGCCCTCAGCCGGGGTGACGGCAGCAAGGTCCATCGTTACCTGCCATTGGTCCTGCCCGATACGGTTCGCCACTATGTACGTGATGCGATCGCCGGGGGGTCACTTTCCGATGTGAGATTCAAGGTCAAGGGAAATCTGGAGGATTTGCCTTTTTCTGACCCGAAGAAAGGCGAGTTCCGCATCTCGGCCAAAGTGGACAACGCCCGCTTTGCCTATGTGCCGCCCTCCATTCAGCCGCGCGATGCCAGCGCCTGGCCCGCCCTGAGCGAACTGGACGGTGAGCTGGTGTTTGACCGCGCCTCCATGCAGATCAATGGCGCAACCGGGCGCATCGCCGGTTTTCCTGGTTTGCAGGTGGTCAAGGCGGATGCACGTATTGCGGACCTCATGCATTCGGCCACGGTTCAGGTCAACGCCGACATCAAGGGACCGCTGGGAGAGGCGCTGGGTTTTGTAAACACTTCCCCGCTTGGCAGCATGATGGATCAGGCGCTGGCCAAAACGGTGGCGACCGGTGTGGCTGACTACAAGGTTCAACTGACCTTGCCGGTGCACACCATCGACAAAAGCCGCGTGCAGGGCAGCGTCACCCTGCCAGGCAACGACGTGCTGTTTGCGCCGGATACGCCGCAATTGACGCGCCTGAGGGGAGTGGTCTCATTTACCGAAGGTGGGTTTTCCGTCAATGGCGGTCAGGCCCGCATGTTGGGCGGGGATGTGCGGCTGGAAGGTGGTTCGCGAACGGCGGGGGCGCCGCGACCCCCGGCCCTGGCTGCGGAGTTTCCCGATGCCAGTGTGGTCATACGCGCGCAAGGCACCCTGAGTGCCGAGGGGGTGCGGCAGGCCCGGGAGATTCCTTTTGCCTCCCGTCTGGCTAACAGCGCAAGCGGCAGCACGGCCTACACCGCCACGTTGGGGTTCCGACGCGGCATGACGGAAATCAGTGTGGCCAGCAGCCTGCAGGGTTTGGCCCTGAATTTCCCGGCACCTTTGGCCAAAGCGGCCGATACCGCGCTGCCGTTCCGCTTTGACAACACCCTGGTGCGGGACGCCGGGCGGGGTCAGCCCCTGCAGGACAAAATGGCCCTGACGCTTGGCAAGGTGGCCTCCATGACCTACGTGCGCGACATCAGCGGACCCGACCCCAGGGTGTTGCGTGGCAGCATGGCGGTGGGCCTGGAGCCTGGCGAGAGCGTGCCATTGCCGGACAACGGGGTGGCCGCCAACATCAATCTGGCGACTGTGGACATGGATGCCTGGGAGAAGGTGCTGAGTTCGACGGCAGGTCCTTCAGCCAGCGAAACCGGCAGCCGCGCCACCCCTGCCAACCCCGCCCTCGGCTACCTCCCGACCACTCTGGCCATCCGGGCCAAAGCGCTGGTGGTCGAAGGGCGCACCCTGAACAACGTGGTTCTGGGTGGATCGCGGGAAGGCCTGACCTGGCGGGCCAACATCGACGCCACCGAACTCAATGGTTATGTCGAGTTCCGCCAGGCTGGCGGAACAGGTGCGGGGCGGCTGTACGGTCGCCTGTCCCGCTTGAGTCTGGGGCAGAGCACAGCCAGCGAGGTCGAGGCCATTCTTGACGAGCAGCCCGCCAGTATTCCGGCACTGGACATTGTGGTCGAGGAACTGGAGCTCAGAGGCAAAAAACTGGGACGCATCGAAATCGAGGCGATCAATCGTGGGCCGGGGCAGCTTGCACGAGAGGGCGGCATTCGGGAGTGGCGGCTGAACAAGTTCAATGTCATCCTCCCCGAAGCCACGCTGACCGCCACCGGCAACTGGGCCGCCATCAATGCCCAGCAAGCGGCAAGCCTGCCTGCAGGCCAGGGGACGGCAGGCATGACACGCCGGCCCGCGCCGGTTGAGCGGCGTCGCACGGTGATGAATTTCAGGCTGGACATTGCCGACTCCGGTGAGTTACTCAAGCGTTTCGGAATGAGCGACGTGATCCGTCGCGGCAAGGGCCGCATGGAGGGTCAGGTGGCCTGGGTAGGCTCGCCCCTGAGCCTGGACTACCCGAGCCTGAACGGCCAATTCAATGTCAACGTCGCGTCGGGCCAGTTTCTCAAGGCCGACCCTGGCATTGCCAAACTGCTGGGCGTGCTCAGCCTGCAGGCGCTGCCGAGACGTCTGACATTGGATTTTCGCGACGTGTTTTCCGAGGGATTTTCATTTGACTTCGTGCGCGGGGACGTCAGCATTACCCAGGGCCTGGCGTTTACCAACAATCTGCAGATGAAGGGCGTCAACGCCGCTGTGTTGATGGAAGGCAGTGCCGACATTGCCCGTGAAACGCAGAGCTTGCGGGTGGTGGTGGTGCCGGAAATCAACGCCGGTACGGCTTCCCTCATTGCCACCGTCATCAATCCGGCCATTGGCCTGGGAACCTTCCTGGCGCAATACATCCTGAAGCGCCCGCTCACCCAGGTGACCACGCAGGAATTTCATATCGACGGAACCTGGGCCAACCCCAAAATCACCAAGGTGGACAACAAACCTGCCGCCGACCCCAAGCCGCCGGAAACGACCGGGGAGAACCGTTAGGCATGCAAGTCGCTGCGTTGCAGATGGTCTCCGGCTCCAGCGTTCAGGCCAACCTGGATGCGGCCCGGCAATTGCTGGCAAGCGCTGCCGGCCAGGGCGCCGAACTGGCGGTTTTACCAGAGTACTTTTGCCTGATGGGCCTGAAAGACACTGACAAGCTGGCCGTGAAGGAGACCCCCGGCGCCGGGCCTGTCCAGGATTTTCTTGCGCGCGCAGCCCAGGAGTTCAAGCTCTGGATTGCGGGCGGCACGGTGCCCCTGCAAGCCAGCGACCCGCAGCACGTGCGCAACAGCTCGCTTGTTTATGCGCCCACCGGGCATTGCGTTGCACGCTATGACAAGATTCACCTGTTCAGGTTCGACAACGGACAGGAGAATTACGACGAATCGCGTGTGATCGAGCGGGGCGGCGCGCCCGTCACATTCGATTTGCCTTCGATCGACGGGCACCTTTACCGCGTCGGGCTGAGCATTTGTTATGACCTGCGCTTTCCCGAGCTGTACCGCGCCATGAAGGCAGACCTGCTGCTGGTTCCCAGCGCTTTCACCCGTACCACCGGACGGGCCCACTGGGAGGTGTTGTTGCGCGCCCGCGCCATCGAGAACCTGGCTTATGTCGTGGCCGCAGCGCAAGGCGGTGTGCACGACAACGGTCGCCGCACCTGGGGTCAGAGCCTGATTGTTGACCCGTGGGGCGAGCTTCTGGCCCAGCACGCCGAGGGCGCTGCCGTCGTGATGGGGGACGTGCTGGCTGGGCGCTTGCGGGAAGTGCGCCTGCAATTGCCCGCACTGGACCACGGGGTGCTGTGAGGGTTTCTCAGAGCGAGGCCGGTGGCCGCGACAACCCCCCGCCCAGTCCGCGGCGCTGGAGTCGTCGCTGGGCTTTGTGGGTGCTGCTGGTCGCCCTTCTGGCGGGACTGCTGTCCACCCTGGTCTGGTTGGCGGGGCGTTACGAATCGAGCCGGGTTCAAAGCCGTCTGGAGCAGGATGCAACGCAGACCGCGACGGATATCCGTGCGGCGCTGACGCGCAATATCCAGGGACTTCAGGCCCTGCAGGCCGGCAGCCCCACGCCGGATGCATGGCGTATTTCCGCCGCAGAGATGCTTCGCGAGCGACGCGAGATCGTGCGAATGGAATGGCGGGACGCGGCGCTGGAAACACTGGCCCATGTGGAGACGCCTTATCGCACCTCGGTTTTCGAGCGGCTGGGCCGGGCGAGCTCACAGACCGATGTCGCTCTGGCCTGCGCCGCTGCGCGAAGACTCAGTGGGCCAGCCTATTCAAGCAGCTATTTCCAGCCCCAGTCTGACGGTCTGGGACTGGAAGTGATGGACATGTGCCTGCCCGTGCTGACGGCCGGGCAGCTCGCAGGCCATCTTGTGGCGACCTATTCGCTGCCAGACATCCTGTCCGAGTTGGTGGGCAAGCAGCTCGCGCGGGACCAGGGTGTGGCTTTTACCGAAGCCGACGGTACCCGCCTGGCCATGTACGGCACGCCCTCACGCGGCAGCCGTGCTTATGTCGCCCAGCATTTGCTTGATTTGCCTGGCAACACGATGGTGATCCGGCTCGAAAGCCGGCTGGGGACGCCGGATCTCTTTCCCAATTTACTGACGGCACTGGTGACCGCCATGTCGATGGCGCTGGTCGCCGTGCTTATTTTGCTGGGCCGGGACATGCGCCGGCGTCTGAAGGTCGAGCATGACCTGGCCGATGCTCTGGCCTTTCGCAAGGCCATGGAGGACTCGCTGGTCACCGGCATGCGCGCGCGGGATCTGCAGGGGCGGGTAACTTATGTGAATCCCGCTTTCTGTCAAATGGTCGGGCTTGAAGCCAGGGAGCTCCTGCAGCACAGCATGCCGCCCCCCTACTGGCCGCCGGAGCAGGCGCAGGAGTACCAGCAACGCCAGGCGAGCCGGCTGGCGGTGGGTGCGACGCTGCCCCGCGAGGGTTTTGAATCCGTCTTCATGCGGCGTGACGGGACCCGGTTTCCGGTGCTCATCATCGAGGCGCCCTTGATCAACGCGGTGGGCAAGCAGACCGGGTGGATGAGCGCCATCCTCGACGTCAGCGAACAGCGGCGCATTGAGGAGTTGTCCCGGGCCAGCCAGGACCGGCTACAGGCGACTGCCCGGCTGGCCACTGTGGGCGAGATGGCTTCGCTGCTCAGTCATGAGCTGAACCAGCCCCTGGCGGCCATTTCCAGTTACGCCACCGGCTCGCTCAATTTGCTGCAAAGCGCTGCAAGTGATGCGCAGCCGCTTCCCCATGGCGAAGATCTGCAGGTGGCGATGCGCCGCATTGCCGAGCAAGCCGAGCGTGCCGGCAAGGTGATCAAAAGTGTTCATGACTTTGTGCGCCGGCGTGACCAGGTGCGCGAGCCCATTGCGCCGCGCGCCTTGCTGGACGCCGTGATGCCCCTGGTCAGCCTGCAGGCGCGCAAGCTGGGCGTGCGGGTGTTGATGCACGTGGACGAGACCTGCGGGCCGGTACTCTGCGATCGCACCATGGTCGAGCAGGTGCTGCTCAACCTGGCCCGCAATGGCATGCAGGCGATGCAGGGCGCGGCCCAGCCTGCGGAAAAGGTGCTGACCTTGCGTGTGCGCCAGGCTGCCTCCAACGCGCAGAGCCGGTGGGTGGAGTTTGCGGTCATTGACCAGGGCGAGGGCATTGCCGAGAAAGTGGCGGCGCAGCTGTTCACCCCGTTCTTCACCACCAAGGCGGAGGGCATGGGACTGGGGCTGAGCCTGTGCCGCACAGTGATTGAGCAGCACGGCGGCTTCCTCGGGTTTGAGGCGGCGCAGCCCCGCGGTACGATCTTTACCTTTACCTTGCCGGTCGCTGCGACGGCTACCGCGTTGCCGCCGGACACGGCGGCGCTGTCCTGAGGAGTTGTCATGGAGCCCATCGAAAATGCCACGGTGTACATCGTTGACGATGATGCAAGCGTGCGCGAAGCGCTGGCCTGGCTGCTGCGCTCACGCCGCCTGCCCAGCGAGTCCTTCGACAGTGCCGAAGCCTTTGACAAGCGTGTCAGCGGAAATTTCAAGGTCACCGCGCCGTCTTGTGCCCTGCTTGACGTGCGCATGAGCGGCATGAGCGGACTGGCGATGTTCGAGAACCTGATCGCCTATGGACTGTTGCCCGCCTTGCCTGTGATCTTCCTCACCGGTCACGCCGATGTGCCGACCGCTGTGGATGCGGTCAAGCGCGGCGCATTCGATTTTTGTGAAAAGCCCTTTTCCGACAACGTGCTGGTGGACCGCATCGAGCAGGCGCTGGCGCAGTCGGCGGCGGCCCTGGCCCACCGCAGTGAGCACACGGGCCTGCAGTCCCGGCTGGAGGCGTTGACCGATAGGGAGCGCGATGTGATGCGCCTGGTGGTGGAGGGTTTGCCGAACAAGCTGGTGGCCGACCAACTGGACATCAGTGTGCGTACGGTAGAGGTCCACCGCGCCCGGGTGTTTGAAAAAATGAAGGTAAAGTCGGCGGTGGAGTTGGCGAACCTGCTACGCAATTTATAGCGAGTCACCGGGTTTGTCGCTGCCTGCATCACGCCGGCCATCGTCTTTGAGCTCCCCATTTTTTCGGCCAGAGAACATCGTCCACCAGACAATGAAAACCAGAATGAGCAAAGCCCCCAGGGCTTCAAGTAAAAGCAAGGTCATGACTGTTTTCTCCCGGATCACCCATACCACCGCCATTATGGCCATCGCGCTGTTCCTGGTGTCCTGCGGGGTGGCGCCCGTCCTGTCGCCACCGCCTCCGGGAGGTGTGTCCAGCCTGCCGCGGCCCGACGACGGCGTGGGCATGCCGGCGCCCAAGGTACAGGGCAAGAGCCGCTGGGTGCCGGTGCGCTGGAGCGACCTGCCGGGCTTCGAGAGCGATGCTCTGTACGAAGCCTGGAACGCGTGGCTGAAAAGCTGTGAGCGACCCGGGCCGGTTTTTGCGCCGCTGTGTGGCGAGGTGCGGCGCCTGAGCATTGCATCTGCAGTGGAGCAGCGGAGCTGGATGGTGAGCCGGCTGCAGCCTTACCGTGTCGAGACCTTGCAGGGGCAGGCCGAGGGCCTGCTCACCAGTTATTACGAGCCGGTGCTCAAGGCGAGCCGGCAGTCCGGCGGCGCCTACACGGTGCCGCTGTACCAGCCTCCTGCAGGCCTGGGCAGCCGCAAGCCGTGGTACACGCGCCAGGAGATCGATACCTTGCCTGAGGCGCAGGCTGCGCTCCGAGGGCGGGAGATCGCATGGCTGGCCGATCCGATTGACGCGATGTCGCTGCACATCCAGGGCTCCGGCCGGCTGGCCATCACCGAGGTCGATGGCGCCCAGCGGACAGTGCGGGTGGCGTTTGCAGGCTCCAACGAGCAGCCTTTTCGCAGCATCACCCAGTGGCTGGCGGATCAGGGCCAGGGCCGCATGGCTGCGCCGTGGACGGAATCCACCAAGGCATGGGCCTCGCAAAATCCCCAGCGTGTGCCGCAACTGCTCTGGAGCAATCCTCGCTATATCTTCTTTCGTGAGGAAAGCCTGAGCGAGATCGACGCCGCCTCCGGTCCACGCGGCGCGCAGGGCGTTGCGCTGACGGCGGGCCGCTCGATCGCCGTTGACAAGGACAGCATTCCCTATGGCACGCCTGTCTGGCTGGCTTCGCGCGGCCCGGCGCTGGACCTGCAAAAGCTGGTGCTGGCCCAGGACACCGGCAGCGCCATCGTTGGTGCTGTGCGGGCCGACTACTTTGCCGGCACCGGCCCTCAGGCGGGCGAGGTGGCCAGCCGGGTCAGCCAGCCGCTGCGGCTGTGGGTGCTGTGGCCTCGCTGACTCTCGCGTCATGCGCAGGAAAAATGGCTTCCGGCCGTTTAATGACGGGACAAGTCCGCTACTAAAATTGTAGCAACTAGCGCACACTCATGCGCACCTGCACCGTCAGCCCAGATTGACTGCTGGATTGGGTGTTACCCGTCGGTGCGGACGCGCTGCTGCTGAGCGCTTCGTCCGACTCCGCCACAGTGACCCACTCGTTCAGAGGCACAACCAGCGTGCTCACCACGCTGCTTCCCGAAGGCCCCGGTGCTGCACCGCGCTGGCTCTGGACGGCGCTCAGCTCCAGTTCGACCAGATTGTCTCCACGCCAGAGTGGCCTGGCGGAGAAACCGCTGTTGGCCTCGACCAGGACGGTGGCACTGCCATAACGCAGCACGCCATGGCGCATGAAGCTTTGCAACAGCCGAAGCGGTACGCTGTTGCCCAGCATGACGTTGGCGCTGCGGCCATTGAGCACCAGCACACGCTGCACCAGGTCGCCGGCATCGCTCCGCTGCCTGTTTTGCGCGGTGATGTCGATGTGGCCCCGCGATTGCCCGGGCTGCAGCACCACGACGCCGGATGCGCCCAGCGCGCTTTGGGACTGGCTGCTGCCTCGCAGCTGGCGCACCTCGATCTGCAGGTTGCGCATGGGCAGCGCTTCCGGTTTTGCTATTGAATCAGGAGCAACTTGTGCCCATACTGCAAGGGGAGAGACGGCAAACAGCAGGACAAAAACGGTGCAAAGGCGTCTGGTATCCATGGTGGCTCCGTGTCAAGTGTTTTTGCCCGGCAGATGGCCCAGCGGCAGCACACTGCTGGCTTTGACTTCGCCCAGTGAAAAACTGGTATGCATGTCCTTGACGTTGGGAAGATTCAATAAATTGCGCAGCGCAAACCGCGAGAAACTGTCCAGGTCCTGCGCCACGACCTGCAATTCGAAGGTGCCGGTGCCGCTGATGTAGTGGCAGGCAATGATTTCCGGCAGTTTGCGGATCGCCTCCTCCATTTGTGTCGTGGCGTCCCCGGTGTTGCGCTCGGCATCCAGGCGCACAAAAGCCAAAACGCCCAGCCCGATCTTGCGGCGATCAATCTCTGCCCGATAGCCCTTGATGTAGCCCCCCTCCTCCAGTGCCCGTACCCGTCGCCAACAAGGGGCGGCACTCAGGCCGACACGGGCGCTGAGTTCGGTGTTGCTCAGGCGACCGTCGTTTTGCAATTCATTCAGAATGGCGAGATCAAACTTGTCTAACGTTTCCATAATTAACTATTTTAAGCAAGAATCTTTCTTTAAGTGGGTTTAACAGGGCATAGAAAGCAAAGACTTATCAGCGCATCGCGCCTACACTTTGCTGAAGCTAGGGGCGCCAGCCTAACCGGCTTGCCCGCTTATACAACCCGCTCACGAGGCGGCAACTGCCCACGACTGGAGACAAACAATGAACGCGCCCCTGCCTGAACACATCCGCAAGGCTCTCGAGACCGTTACCCTGGACGATAAATATTCGCTGGAGCATGGCCAGGCTTTCATGAGCGGCGTGCAGGCCCTCGTCAAGCTTCCCATGCTGCAGCGCCGGCGTGATGCGATACAGGGGAAAAACACCGCGGGTTTTATCAGCGGTTACCGCGGCTCGCCACTCGGCGGCTATGACCAGGCTTTGTGGAAGGCCTCTTCTTACCTCAAGGCGCAGAACATCGTGTTCCAGCCAGGGGTCAATGAAGAGCTGGCTGCCACGGCTTTGTGGGGCACGCAGCAATTGGGTTTTTCTCCACCGGGCACCAACAAATTCGACGGTGTGTTCGGTATCTGGTACGGCAAGGGTCCGGGCGTGGACCGTTGCTCCGACGTTTTCAAGCATGCCAACATGGCGGGTACCACCCCGTGGGGCGGCGTGATTGCAGTGGCCGGTGACGACCACGTGGCCAAGAGCTCCACCGCAGCTCACCAGAGTGACCACATTTTCAAGGCCTGCGGCCTGCCCGTATTTTTCCCCGCCAACGTGCAGGAAATCCTGGACCTGGGCATTCACGCCTTCGCCATGAGCCGGTTTTCCGGTGTCTGGGCCGGCATGAAAACCATTCAGGAGATTGTGGAATCCAGCGCCACGGCAATGATTGATCCGGAGCGTGTGCAGATCAACATTCCCACCGACTTCCTGATGCCGCCGGGTGGCGTGCACATTCGCTGGCCCGACGCTGCGCTTGATCAGGAAGCGCGCCTGTTTGACTACAAGTGGTATGCCGCGCTGGCCTATATCCGTGCCAACCGCCTGAACTACAACGTGATCGAAGGCCCGAACGACCGCTTCGGCATCATTGCCAGCGGCAAGGCCTACAACGACACCCGCCAGGCCCTGATCGATCTCGGTCTGGACGATGCGGCATGCCGCCAGCTTGGCATTCGCCTGCACAAGGTGGGCGTGGTCTGGCCGCTGGAGGCCCAGGGCACGCGCGAATTTGCCACCGGCCTGCGCGAGATTCTGGTGGTCGAGGAAAAGCGCCAGATCATCGAATACCAGCTCAAGGAAGAGCTCTACAACTGGCGCCCTGATGTACGGCCCAACATTTACGGCAAGTTCAACGAGGTCGACGGCGACTTCAGCGGCGGCGAGTGGTCCATGCCCAATCCCACGGCCAACACCCTGCTGCGCGCCAATGCCGACCTGTCGCCCGCGCTGATCGCCAAAGCGATCGCCCAACGCGTCAAGAAGATGGGTCTGGATGCAGCGATGATGGCGCGCATCGACGGGCAACTTGCCATTCTGGAGGCCAAGGAGCGTTCTTTGCAGGTGCTCGAGGTCAAGGCGGACCGCCAGCCCTGGTTCTGCTCCGGGTGCCCGCACAACACCTCGACCAAAGTGCCCGAAGGCTCGCGCGCCATGGCCGGCATCGGTTGCCATTTCATGGCGCTGTGGATGGACCGCAGCACGTCGGGCTTCACCCAGATGGGCGGTGAGGGCGTGCCATGGGTCGGTCAGCAGCCTTTCACGACCGATCAGCACATCTTCGCCAACCTGGGTGACGGAACCTACTTCCACAGTGGTTCGCTGGCGGTGCGTCAGTCGATTGCCGCGGGTGTGAACATCACCTACAAAATTCTTTACAACGATGCGGTGGCCATGACGGGTGGCCAGCAGGTCGGCGAACGACCCGAGGGTCACTCGGTTGTACAGATCGCCCAGTCCATGCGTGCCGAGGGCGTTGCAAAAATTGTCGTGGTGACCGATGAGCCGGAGAAATACGAAGGCGTTGCCCTGGTGGAGGGCGTGACAGTGCACCACCGCGACGAGCTCGACGCCATCCAGCGACAGTTCCGAGAACTCAAGGGCACAACCGTCATCATTTACGACCAGACCTGTGCCACCGAAAAGCGCCGCCGCCGCAAGCGCGGCAGCATGGTGGATCCGGCAAGGCGTGTGGTGATCAACGAGCTGGTTTGCGAAGGTTGCGGCGATTGCAGCGTCCAGTCCAACTGCCTGAGCGTAGAGCCCCTGGAAACAGAATTCGGCCGCAAACGCCAGATCAACCAGTCCACCTGTAACAAGGACATGTCCTGCCTGAAGGGTTTTTGCCCGAGTTTTGTGACGGTGGAGGGCGGGCAGCTCAGGAAAAAAGCCAAGGGAAAATCGGCATCCCCGTTTGAAATGGGCGCGCTGCCCGAGCCGCAAATTTCGGCCACCCACGGAGTCAACGGCGATGTCTGGGGCATTGTGGTGGCCGGCGTGGGCGGGACGGGCGTGATCACCATTGGCCAGCTGCTTGGCATGGCCGGACACATCGAAGGCAAGGGAATCGTCACGCAGGATGCCGGTGGCCTGGCGCAAAAAGGCGGCGCCACCTGGAGCCACGTGCTGATAGGCGCCACCCAGGAGGACATCCGCACCACCCGCGTCAGCATGGCCGGGGCTGACCTGATCATTGGCTGCGACCCCATCGTGACGGCAGGCAAGGAGACGGTGCTGCGCATGCGGGAAGGCCGCACCCACGTGGCGCTCAACTCCTACAGTACGCCGACAGCGGCTTTTGTGCACAACACCAACTGGCAGAACCCGGGCGAAGCCTGCGCCGCGGAAATCGCCCGGGCTGTGGGCATGGACGGCGTCGGCGCTTTCAATGCCGACGCGGCATCCACCAGGCTGATGGGCGACAGCATCTACACCAACCCGATGATGCTGGGCTTTGCCTGGCAAAAGGGCTGGATTCCCTTGCAATACGCCTCCCTGATGCGTGCCATCGAGCTCAATGCCGTGGCCGTTGACAACAACAAGACGGCATTCGAGTGGGGTCGGCGGGCTGCGCATGACCTGCCGTCTGTGGAAAAGCTGTTTGCGTCGGCCCAGGTCATCAGCATGCCGGCTCCTCGCCAGGGCCTGCCAGCCATCGTCGCGCGTCGTGTCGCTTTCCTGACCAGCTACCAGAACGCCGCCTATGCGCAGCGCTATGAAGATGCCGTGAAGCGGGTCGAGCAGGCCGAATCTGTGCTGGGGAAAACGCAGCTTGCGCAGACCGTGGCGAAATACCTGTTCAAGCTGATGGCCTACAAGGACGAGTACGAAGTGGCGCGCCTGCATGTCGATCAGGGCTTCCATGACAAGGTAGCAAGCATGTTTGAAGGGGACTACAAGCTCAACTACCACCTCGCGCCGCCCATGATCGCCAGGGAAAACGACAAAGGTGAACTGCAAAAGCAGAAATTCGGACCCTGGATGCTGACGGTTTTCAGGCTGCTCGCCCGGCTCAAGGGCCTGCGTGGCACGGCGCTGGACCCGTTTGGACGTACCGAAGAGCGCAAGATGGAGCGTGCGTTGATCGCGCAATACCAGGCCAGCATCGAAGAAGTGCTGGGCGGACTCAACGAAACCAACCATGCCGCCGCGCTGGAGGTCGCCCGCATTCCCGAGCTCATCAAGGGCTACGGGCATGTCAAGGCGCGCAACGTGGAGTTGGCGCAGCAGCGGTGGCCCGGCCTCATGGACGCGTTTCGCCAGCCCTCAGCGGCTGAGCTCCCAAAAGTGGCTTGAGACAGGCCTGACCCCGACAGGAACAACCCTCCCGGTTACAGGTCAATACCGGGGCAGGCCCGCATACAATCAGGGTCTTTGCGCCCCCGGCGCCTGGTCAGGGGCGCGCTACTTTTTTGTTGTGGAGTCTGCCGTGTTTATTTCTTCTGCATTTGCCCAAACCGCCCCTGCCGCTGCTGCCGAGGGCGGCATGATGTCTTCGCTCACCAGCATGTTGCCGCTGGTGCTGATGTTCGTGGTGCTCTACTTTGTGATGATCCGTCCACAGATGAAGAAGCAAAAAGAACACCGTGCCATGATCGACGCGCTGGCCAAGGGCGACGAAGTGGTCACCGCCGGCGGCTTGCTGGGCAAGGTCACCAGGATGGGTGACGCCTACCTGGGCATTGAACTGGCGACGGGCGTGGAAGTCCAGCTGCAGCGCAGCGCGATTGTTCAGGTGTTGCCCAAGGGCAGCATCAAGTAAGGTGATTTTCCTGCAGGCCGGTGTCCACCGGCCAGCCCCGACACCCGTTTCCCCAGGAATCGCACATTCATGAACCGTTATCCCGCCTGGAAGTACGCGATCATCCTTGTCGCTTTGCTGATCGCGTCTCTGTACACGCTGCCCAATTTTTTCGGCGAAGCGCCGGCAGTGCAGGTCTCCAGCGCCAAAGCCAGTGTCAAGATTGACGCCGCGACAGTCGCGCGCGTGGAGCAGGCCCTTAAAAACGCCGGCATTCTGACTGATGCGGTGAGTCTGGAGGGTACGTCGGTGAAGGCCAGGTTTGGCGATACCGACACCCAGCTCAAGGCCAAGGACGCGATCGAAAAAGCGCTGTCGCCCGATCCGTCGTCACCTTCGTATGTGGTGGCGCTCAATTTGCTCTCGCGTTCGCCTGCCTGGTTGACCGCGCTCAACGCCCGGCCCATGTACCTGGGTCTGGACCTGCGGGGCGGTGTGCATTTCATGCTGCAGGTCGACATGCAGGCTGCCTTGACCAAAAAGGCAGAGTCGCTGGCCGGGGACCTTCGTCTGGTTTTACGCGAGAAAAACGTCCGGCACAGCGGTATCAGCCGCAATGCGCAGGCTATCGAGATCAAATTCCGTGACGCCGCAACACTTGAAGCCGGCAAAAAGGTGTTGCAGGACCAGTTCGCGGACCTGCAGTCAACCGATGCGCCCGACGGCGCCGAATTCCGTCTGAGCGCCCGCATCAAACCGGAGGCGGCGCGCCTGGTGCAGGAGCAGGCCCTCAAGCAGAACATCGTCACCCTGCACAACCGCATCAACGAGCTGGGCGTGGCCGAGCCGGTGATACAGCAGCAGGGCCTGGACCGCATTGTTGTGCAACTGCCCGGCGTGCAGGACACGGCCAAGGCCAAGGATATTCTGGGCCGCACAGCCACGCTGGAAATGCGTCTGGTCGATGAAAGCGCCGAGGGGCGAGCCGCTGAAGCCGGAACCGGGCTCGTGCCTTTCAGCTCGGAGCGCTTTCTTGAGCGCGACGGACGCCCCGTCATCGTCAAGAAGCAGGTGATCCTGACCGGCGAGAGCCTGACCGATGCCCAGCCGGGGTTTGACTCGCAAAGCCAGCAGCCCAAGGTGGACTTGACGGTCGACGCCAAGGGCGGTCGCATCATGCGCGACACCAGCCGCGAGAACGTCAAGAAGCGCATGGCCATCGTCCTGTTTGAGAAGGGCAGGGGCGAAGTGCTGACGGCGCCGGTGATCCAGAGCGAACTCGGCAACCGTTTCCAGATTTCGGGAACCATGAGCGTCACGGAAGCCAATGACCTGGCCTTGCTGCTGCGTGCCGGTTCCCTCGCTGCACCCATGGAAATCATCGAGGAACGCACGATTGGCCCCACGCTGGGCGCTGAAAACATCTCCAAGGGTTTCCAGAGCGTGGCCTGGGGCTTCCTGGTGATTGTCGCTTTCATGGCGACTTACTACATGCTCTTCGGCCTGTTCTCCGGTCTTGCGCTGGCGGTCAATTTGCTGCTGCTGGTGGCCATCCTGTCCATGCTGCAAGCCACGCTCACCCTGCCCGGCATGGCCGCCATGGCACTGGCTCTGGGCATGGCCATCGACTCCAATGTGCTGATCAATGAGCGTGTGCGTGAAGAGTTGCGCAATGGCGCGTCGCCGCAGGCTGCCATTCACACCGGTTACGAGCGTGCCTGGGCCACCATTCTGGATTCGAACATCACGACCCTGATTGCAGGACTGGCCTTGCTGGCTTTCGGCTCCGGGCCGGTGCGCGGTTTTGCAGTGGTGCATGTGATCGGCATTTTGACCAGCATGTTTTCCGCGGTGTTTTTCTCGCGTGGCCTGGTCAACCTCTGGTACGGACGGCAGAAGAAACTCAAATCGGTGTCCATCGGTACCGTGTGGCGGCCGGTGGGGGGCGACAAGCCTGCCGTTTCGGCAAACTAGACAAGCAAATCTCCGGTAGAAGGCTTCATGGAATTTTTCAAAATCCGCAAAGACATTCCGTTCATGCGGCATGCCCTGATCTTCAATGTCGTCTCGTTGACGACATTCCTGCTGGCTGTGTTTTTCCTGTTTTCGCGGGGTTTGCATCTCTCGGTGGAGTTCACCGGCGGCACCGTGATGGAGGTCAGTTATTCGCAGCCAGCGGACGTTGAAAAAATACGCGGCACGGTGGCTGGTCTGGGCTTCACGGATGTCCAGGTGCAGAACTTCGGGACCGCCCGCGACGTGATGATCAGGCTGCCGGCCCAAAAAGGCGTGACAACTGCCCAGCAAAGCGACAAGGTCATGGCCGCGCTCAAAAGTGGCGACCCGCAGGTTGTTCTGCGGCGAACCGAGTTTGTCGGGCCCCAGGTCGGCGAAGAGCTTGCCCAGGATGGCCTGAAGGCGCTGGCCATGGTGGTGGTTGGCATCATGATTTATCTGGCCTTCCGTTTTGAGTGGAAATACGCGGTAGCTGCCATCATTGCCAACTTGCATGACGTGGTGATCATTCTTGGATTCTTCGCATTTTTCCAGTGGGAGTTTTCTCTCTCGGTGCTGGCCGCTGTTCTGGCCGTGCTGGGGTATTCGGTCAACGAGTCGGTGGTGATTTTTGACCGTATCCGCGAGAATTTCCGGCGTTACCGCAAGATGGATACAGTGGGGATCATCGACAACGCCATCACCTCGACCATCAGCCGCACCATCATTACCCACGGTTCTACCCAAATCATGGTGCTGTCCATGCTCCTGTTTGGTGGCCCCACGCTGTTTTACTTTGCGCTGGCACTGACCATTGGTATTTTGTTCGGCATCTACTCCTCGGTTTTTGTCGCAGCCGCCATTGCCATGTGGCTGGGCATCAAGCGCGAGGACCTGATCAAGGCCACCAGCAAGAAGGATGAAGATCCCAACGACCCCAATGCCGGGGCCACGGTTTAGGCACAACGCAACAACAACATCACGGGCGTGGCTGCAAACAATAAAAATGAACTTCTTCTGGCCCGACAAGCGCGTGAGCGGTTTGTCGGCTATGCCGCGCGCATACTCCCGGAACTGGCCGAGGGCATCAAACTCAAGTTGTCCGGCCTGATGGACCAGGCGGGCAATGCGCGGGAGATGCAGGACCGTCGCGATGCCTGGCTCTCTTTTCAGGAAAACCAGAACATCTGGGTCAATGCCACGGTCAACGCCTGGAAGAAAGCGCTGACGGCGCCCCCGCCAACAACCCGCCTGTCGCTGGACAGCGGAAAGTTTGAGCTGATGGGCAACGAGGTGATGGAGAACAAAATCCTCGCGTCCAGGCTGGCTTTGCGATTGCTGGACAGTGCCAGCTGGGAGCTCAACGATTTGCGCCTGCGCATCCAGAGCCTTGAAGGGCTTTCGGAGCTGGCCAAGACAGACATCTTTCGTCCCGAGGTGTTGTCGCAACATCTGGTGGAGCAGTGGACGCTCGCGCCTTTGTCGCGCGAGTCCTGGCTGGTGGTGCAGGATCTGATCCAGCAACAGATGACGGAGCATTTGCTGGAGGCCTACCACGCTGCCAATGAATACCTGATCCAGCAAAACGTCATGGTTGACATCGATCTGCGTGCACTGGTCAAGCGTACGCCTTCTGCAGTTGTTCAGGCGCATGCGGCCAGCCAGGACAAGACGGTGTCCGGCGACGGACCGGGCGACCAGGGACAACTGGAGGGTCGCCACACGGGCGAAGGTGACGGTGGATCGACTGGCTCGGGCAGAGGTTTCAGGGCTTCGGGTGGTTCGTCTAAAGGCGCGGGTCGCGGCGGTGCTGGGCATGCCGGCACGGAAAATTCTGGTCTCGGCTATTCTGGCGGCGGTGCCTCGGATTCTGGCGGTGGCGGTGGTTGGTCCGGCGCACCCGCTGCGGGCAAGCGCGGCGGCAGGGCAGCCGGCC
>JAKFXR010000002.1 GCA_021731285.1 Polaromonas sp.
AGGAGCGCAGCCGAAAGTGGATCAGGGCGAGCGATTGTCTGAGCGAAGCGAGTTCGAGCTCGACCCCACTTTCGGCGAGCACCGCAGGTTGAGTTATTGGGGTCAGACGCCAATTTCGCTGCGGTGCCTTGCAACGCACCCGAAGGGCGAGCCACAGGCTCGGCGAATTTGGACTCTGACCCCAAAAACTCCGCAGACAGCAGGGTCGCCTTTCTTTTGCTTACTTTTCTTTGGCGAAGCAAAGAAAAGTAAGTCGCCCGCCGGGGCGAGACCCGGCTACCAGGCACACCCCAGTCTTCAATTCATCGAACGGTCCTCAACGCAATCCACCACCCCCAACCCCTTCCTTGCGCTCAATCAACTCAATCTTGTACCCATCCGGATCGGTCACAAAAGCAATCACGGTCGTGCCGCCCTTGACCGGCCCGGCCTCGCGTGTCACGTTGCCGCCGGATGCCTTGATCTTCTCGCAGGCAGCGTAAGCGTCGGGGACGCCCAGCGCTATGTGGCCGAAGGCGGTGCCCATGTCGTAGCTGCTGGTGCCGTGGTTATAGGTCAGCTCGATTTCGGCGTGATCGGGGTTGTTGCCGTAGCCGACAAAGGCCAGGCTGTATTTGTACTCGGTGTTTTCCGATGTGCGCAGCAGTTTCATGCCCAGCACCTGGGTGTAAAAGTCAATGGAGCGTTGCAAGTCGCCAACGCGCAGCATGGTGTGCAAAAGTCTCATGGTCGGTTGTCCGTGTGGGGTCTGTGTTGAATTTCGCACATGATCGTATCCCAAGGTGCATCTTTGCGCCTTCTGTACTGGCATGCCCGGGGGGCCCGCCTGCATAATGAGCGCTCGTCAAACTGCACCCTGAAACATGCCCCTGTCTTCCCTGACCGACCACCCTCAAGACTGGACCGGTCCCACCCGCCTTCTTGATCTCGATGACTCCAAGCTCAGAATCCAGGCCATGCGCATCACGCAGCTGGCAACGACTGAAGTGCAAAAGGCCGTTTCCATACATGACTATGTGAAGTCACTGCCTTTTGGCTGCGTGGCCGGCTTCGAGCATGTTCCCGCAGGCGCTGTGCTTCGCGCGGGGCGTGGTGATTGCCACACCAAGGGCACCTTGTTTGTCGCCATGCTGCGGTCGGTCGGCGTGCCTGCCCGCCTGCGTTTTGTCACGCTCTCCGGGGCTTTCCTCAAGGGCATCATCGATGCGGGACCCAACACCATCACCCATGCGGTGGGGGAGGTGTATCTGGAAGGCCATTGGGTGCAGACAGATACCTACGTGACCGACTCACTGCTCGAAACGCGCGCCACCCAGTTGCTGGAAGAGCAGGGCATTCGCCTTGGCTACGGCATCCATGTCAAGGGCAATCACTTCTGGGATGGACGCCAGGGTGCACATGCGCAGTACAGCGGCTCCGACCCCGACAGCTGTCCGCTTTTTGACTGGGGCGTGGCCCATGACCCCGAGCATTTCTACACCAACAAGGCCAATGCAGACCTGCAGCAGGGCTGGCTGACGCGGGTCAAATGGATGCTGGCTGCGGCGCTGATCAACCGGCGCGTGGAGCAGATCCGCCAGCAGACCGGTCCCATGGCGCCGCAAGCCGTCCAGAATTCTTCCTAGCCCCGGCTAGGCTGCCCCCGACACTTCGAACACCAGGCAGGTGGTGGTGGCGTGGGCATACAGTTTGCCGTCGGGGCCCACAATGCGCGCCTCGGCGGTTGCCAGCTGGCGCCCACAATGAATCACGGTGCCAATGGCGCGCAGCGGGCCGGTTTTGTGGGACGCTGCACGCACGATGTTGACGCTGAGCTCGGCCGTTGTGTAGGCCCGTCCTGCCGGCATCAGCGTGTGCACTGCACAACCCAGCGCTGAGTCCAGCAGGGTGGCATACCACCCGCCATGCACCGTGCCCAGCGGGTTGTAATGTTTGAGCTGCGGCGTGCCCTGAAACACGGCCCGGCCGGCCGTGATCTCAATCAGCGAAAAGTCCAGCGTTTCGGCAATGTGCGGAAAAGGGATCTCGCCGGCCAGCATGCCATGCATCACCTCCAGCCCGGTTTTGCCGGCCACCATCTCGGGCCGGGCCAGGCCAGCCTTGCCGCCGCCCGCCAGCATCCTGGCCATGATGGCGGCGCGTTCCTGGTCCCATTGTTCACGCGTCTGTTCAGGGGTCATGGCTTTTCCTTTTGATTGCATCTACAACAATTGTAGCTACAATTGAAGCATGAAAACTGTCACGCCCGCTACACCCCCGGTGGTTCTCAAGCCCCAGGGCTGCACCAACCTCAAGCTGCGTCAGCTGATGCGGCGCGTGGCCCAGCACTACGACGCTGAGGTCGGCAAGACCGGCCTGAAGGGCACGCAGTACTCGCTCTTGTCCTATGTGCTCAAGCTCGGCCCGTTGCGACCTGGTGAGCTTGCCCGGGCGATGAAGGTTGACGCCTCGACGTTGACACGCAACCTCAAGCCGCTGGTGGCTGCCGGCTGGCTGGCGCTGGAGCCCGGCAGCGACGGCCGCAGCCGCCTGGTCAGCATCACCGAGGAAGGGCGTGACAAACGCACCGAGGCCCAGCGCCGCTGGCGTGTGGCGCAAGAGCGCATCAACCAGTTGCTGGGCGCTGAGCGTTTGATCGCTTTGCATGCCCTGATCGATGAGTCCATGGAGCTCCTCGCTCCTTCAACTGGAGTTGAAGATGAATAGCATGGACATCGCCAAGACGCCAGGCGTGGGCTCTTCAAGTCAAGTCGGGGCCGCGGAACCGGCTCTGCCGGGCCGCAGGCGCAGCGCCCCCTCGGGGGGCAGCGAGCCACACGCAGTGGGGAGCGTGGGGGCTGGTCTGGATCCACGTACCCGCCTCCTGCTGGAAGCGCCGATTGCGCCCAC
Source organism: Polaromonas sp. (assembly GCA_021731285.1). GTDB lineage: Bacteria > Pseudomonadota > Gammaproteobacteria > Burkholderiales > Burkholderiaceae_C > Polaromonas. Next base: position 2,890 of record JAKFXR010000002.1, read on the forward strand.
CCTGCTGCGCCTGGCCGCGCCCAACGTGCTGGTCATGCTGGCGCAGGCCAGCGTGGGCCTGATAGAGACCTATTTCGTCGGCAAGCTGGGCACCGATGCACTGGCCGGCATGGCGTTGGTGTTTCCGGTGGTGATGCTGATGCAGATGACCTCCGCGGGTGCCATGGGCGGCGGTATTGCCTCGGCGATTGCGCGGGCGCTGGGCGCGCGCCGCAGCGCGGATGCCGACGCGCTGGTGCTGCACTCCATGGTGATAGCGGGCGTGTTTGCCTTGCTGTTCATGGCCGCGGTGCTGGGAGGTGGGCGCTGGCTGTACGCTGAAATGGGTGGCACGGGCGGCGCGCTGATTGCCGCGCTGACCTACTCCAACTGGGTGTTTGCCGGGGCCTTGCTGATATGGGTGTTCAACACGCTGTCGGCCGTGATACGCGGCACGGGCAACATGGCGGTACCTGCGGTGGTGACGGTGGCGGGCACGCTGGTGCTGGTTCCGCTGTCGCCCCTGCTCATCTTTGGCTGGGGGCCGGTACCAGCACTGGGTATCGCCGGTGGCGCCGTGGCCTTGCTGGTTTTTTATCTGTTGGGCAGTGTAGCGCTCGCCATCTACCTGTGGTCACCGCGCAGCCTGCTGCGACCGTCTTTTGCGCACATCCGCTTTCGTTGGTCCTTGTTCAAGGACATCTTGCGTGTCGGCCTGGTCGGCACCGTGTCGACACTGGCAACCAATCTGGCGATAGGCGTGACCACCGCATTGGTTGGCGGCTTTGGCACCGCCGCCATCGCCGGCTACGGCACGGCCTCGCGGCTGGAGTACCTGCTGGTGCCACTGGTGTTTGGATTTGGCGCGCCGCTGGTCGCGATGGTCGGCACCTGCATGGGCGCGGGACAGCGGGAACGCGCATTGCAGGCGACCTGGATAGGCGCGGCCATGGCATTTGCGATGACAGAAACCATTGGCCTGTGGGCTGCATTTTTTCCGGAGGTGTGGCTTTCGCTTTTCAACAGCGATACCGCCATGCTGGAGGCCGGAAGCCAGTACCTGCGCGCCGTCGGGCCGCTCTACGGATTTTTTGGTCTGGGCCTCGCCCTGTACTTTGCATCGCAAGGCGCTGGCCGCTTGATGTGGCCGGTGATAGGCAACATCGCACGTCTGGCCGTGGCTGTGACGGGCGGCTGGCTGGCTTTGCGTTGGGGAGCCGGCCTGACCGCCGTGTTTGTTGCCCAGGGCGTGGCGCTTGTCGTTTACGGCGTGGTCAATGCCTGGGCGATTTCCGGTGGCGCCTGGTTCGGCAGCGTTGGCTGGCCGCGCAGCACGGCCGGGCTGCTGAAAAGCATGCCACCCGCCCGGGTATGAAGTAAAAGTGGCCTCCTGCCCAGTTGCCATGAGCTCAGGCAGCTATGTATTCAGTAGCAAAAATCTTCTGCTCACGCCAGCCACACGCCCAGCCAGACCGCCCCGATGACCAGCACCAGCCCCGGCACGATACGTGCCGCGTAAGCCCTCCCACCTGCATGAAAAGCCACCAGCGCCTTCATGACCGAGTTGGTGCTCAGGCCGGCGAGTATGGACCACAGGGCCACGTCGCCCGGCAGTTTGTTGACCGCTGCCAGCGAAGCCACCGAGGCGGCGGTCGCGTGGGCATCCACCAACCCGGTGGCAGCAGCCCCCAGCAAGGCGCCACGTTCTCCCATCCAGGTGCTGAGCGCCGCTGACAGCAACAGCACGGCACCAACGATGGTGGCAAATACCGAAGCGGTTTTCAGGTCAAAGGCCCGGCCCAATTCCTGTTGCGGGGATGGCGCGTGGGTCTGGGCGACGGGCGGGGTGGCGTACGGAAAAAACAGCAGGCCGTAGCCGCCCGCTGCGGCGCTGCCCAGCAGCAGGGGCCACATCAGCGTCTGCAGGAGCGCAGGATGCACTGCAGCCACCACCACCGCCAGCTGGATCAGCGTGGCCACGCTGGAAAGCACCGCGCCAGCCACAGCGCCTGCAGTCTGCGCCGGCTGTTTGGCCATGCGCACACCCATGGCATGAATGGTGGCCGTGCTTGAAATGAATCCCGACGCAAACCCCGCCAGCGGCAGTCCGTAGCGCGGCCCCAGGGCGCGCGTTGCCACATAACCGAGCGCGCTGACGGCCATCACCATCACGACCAGTTGGGTGAGGGCGTATGGATTGACGGCACCGAACGGCCCCATGAAACGGTCCGGCGCCAGCGGAAGTGCAATCAGGGCTGCGACGCAGAACAGCAGGGCGTCGTGCAGTTCGCGCTCGGTCAGCACGCCGCGTACAAAACGGTGAATGTGGTTGCGCGCAGCCAGCAGGACCGCCAGCGCTGCACCCACACCCGCTGCCAGGACGGCGTTGCGCATCGCGAGGCCACCGAGCAGGCAGGTCAGCAGCAGGGCGACTTCGGTCGTCAGGCCCGGATCGTTTTCACGCGAGCGCTGGTAAGCAGCCACAGTCAGCGCGCCGACGGCCAGTGCGGCCGCTGCCAGCAGCAGCGCGCCACCGAGCAGCATGGCCACTGCGCCAGACAGGGATGCCAGGGCAAAGGTGCGGATGCCGGCGGCGCCGCGCGAGGGGCCGCTGCCTTTGCGGCGCTCGCGTTCTGCGCCCACCAGCAACCCGATGCCGAGGGCAAGGCTCAGGCCAAGCAGCGCTGATGGATAGTCCGGTGGCATGAGAATTTTTTCGCTGCCGGGGTTACGCGCGTACGCGGGATGTGAGCGGGTGATGTGTCTGTCATGAGGGCTGTTCTCATTGCTCTGCGAGCCCGCATCAGGCCCGGAAGAAAAGGTGACACCTTCCCCCGGCGAAATGCCGCCGGTCTGTTACCTCCCGGAAAGACAAGGACCGTCGCCTTTGCCGGACGCATCGGTTGCTCAGGGCCTGGACGGTGCCGCGGGCATGCGGTCCATCATCATCTGCATCATGGATTGCATCATGTCCATGCGTTTTTCCATCATCTGGTGGCGTGCCGCCGGATCACCACCAGCCATGGGACCGGAGCCATGCTTGCCGCTCATGCCACCCATCATGGCCATGCCGTCCTGCATCAGTTTGGCGTGTTCGGCCGCCAGTGCATTGCGCTCCTCGGGCGTTTTGGCTCGCATCATGCGGTCGTGCATGGCGCGCATGGCTTTCATGTGCTCATCCATGTGTGCCATCGGCATGTCCGCCCCTTGAGTTGGTGCCGATGCGCCGGGGTGATGTGCCGCGTGGCCGGGCGGTGTCTGGGCGCACCCGGACAGGCCGAGCGCGGCTGTGGCTGCGATAGCCGAAAGCAGGTGAAGAGGCTTCATGTTGAACTCCGGTGGTGGACGCACCAGTCTAGGCACCTTGCCCCGGTTCAGGTGAGAACGTCGTCACACACCCATGATCCAGATCAACTGGCGGCTGAAAACCGCAGGCACGCCACCCGCCCCCGCCACCCCTCAGACCGTCACCGTGTAGTTCAGCGTCATCCGTCCGCCATCAACTACAACAATTTCACCTGTGATGTAGCTGGCTGCATCGCTGGCGAGGTAGGCCACGGTATCGGCAATCTCGGAAGGCTGGCCCAGGCGCTTCATCGGGGTGCGGCTCATGATTTTTGCCCTGGCGTCCTCGCTGGTCAGCACGGCTTTGGTGGCCAGTTCTGTGGCAATGGTGCCCGGTGCGACCGCGTTGACGCGAATGCCCTTGTCAGCCAGTGCCAAAGCCATCACACGTGTGAGCTGGTTGATGCCGCCCTTGCTCACGTTGTAGCTGGCAATCGTTGGAATGGCGAGCACGCCGTTGACCGAGCTCATGTTGACGATGTTGCCACCGCCGGCGGTGGCCATCACCCGGGCCACGGCCTGGCCCATCAGGAATGAACCCTTGACGTTGACGCGTATCACCGCGTCGAAGTCAGCCTCGGTGATGTCCAGAAAATCGGCCGCCCTGAAGATGCCGGCGTTGTTGACGAGTACATCGATGCGGCCATGCTTTTGCAGCGTGGCAGCGACCACCGCGTCGACTTGCGCCTTGTCGGATACGTCGCAGTGCAGGTAAAGCGCACCGAGTTCCGTGGCCAGCGCCTGGCCGGGTGCATCCGCCATGTCGGCGATCACCACGTGGGCGCTTTCCCGCGCAAAGCGCCGGGCGCAGGCCTCGCCTATGCCTTGCGCGCCGCCGGTGACGATGCAGACCTTGCCACCCAGGCCGAAGGAAACAGGTGCTGGAGTTTGGAGTGATTCAGGGCTCATGCCCTGATGGTACCAGCGCATGCTGCTATGAATTGCATAGCGTTTTCGGTGACGCTGGCAGCGCTCATGCCGGGTTGGTAGAGCGCCGAGCCAATGCCGAAACCGCAGGCGCCGGCGCTGCGGAAGGCCGCCATGTTGGCAGGGGTGATGCCGCCTACCGGCATCAGGCGTGTGCCTTCGGGCAGGACGGCACTGAGGGCTTTCACCACAGCGGGCGTGATCATTTCTGCTGGAAACAGCTTGAGTCCATGCGCACCCGCGTCTAGCGCAGCAAAGGCTTCGGTGGCCGTCATCACCCCAGGCAGGCAGACCATGCCCAGACGCACCGCTTCCCGTACCACATCCCCATTGAAATTGGGCGAGACCACGAGCTGCCCGCCGGCTGCATGCACATTGCGCACATCGGCGGCGGTGAGCACCGTACCGGCACCCACCAGCGTCTGGGGCAGGGCCGCGGACATGGCCTCAATGCTTTGCAGCGGCTGCGGTGAATTGAGGGGCACCTCTATCAGCGACCAGCCGGTGACGGCCAGCGCCTGACCGACGGGCAGGGCTTCATCAGGCCGCAGGCCGCGCAGGATGGCGATCAGCGGAATGTGAGCCAGTGCGGCTGCATATTTGTCGTGTGGTCTCAATCAGGGCTCCCGGGTATCCAGAGTTTGCGCCAGTTTCCACAGGCCGTGCCAGCTGGCCTGCATGCCTACGCGACGCGCGGAAATGCCGCGCAGGGCCAGCGCGTCCTCGTAACGCTGGGTCAGCGTATCCGAACCTATGAGGACAAGATCCGCGCCCGGAACCAGTGGCTGCGTGCGTAGTTCCTCACCGACCACCAGCCCCGACAGGTAGCTGGGCAGTGCCGCACTGTCCATGCGGCCGAACAGGGAGAGCGTGCGTGCGCTGAACGCGGTGCTGAGCAAACTGCTGCCGCGCAAAGCCAGGCTCACGCCCTGCTCGAAGGCCGGGCGGTCGAAATCGCCATCGGCTTCGGGCAGGCTGCGTGCCAGGATGGACTGCTTGCGCAGCAGGGCGTAGAACTCGCCGGTCATGAAGGTAGAGAAATTTTCCATCCTGCCGCCGCTGACCTGCACCCATTTGCTGTGGGTACCCGGCAGCACCAGCAGGCCTTCCTGCAAGTTCAGCAACTGCAGCGCGCCCAGCACCTGGGTTTCCTCGCCGCGCATCACGTCGGGAACCTCACCGTGCATGCAGCTCAGGCCTGGCACGATGGCGATGCGCCCGGCCTCTACCCAGCTGAGCTGCGAAGCGACTTCCTCAAAACCTGCAGGGCAGGGGCAGTAGGGCGCCTGCATCCAGCCTTGCTGGCTGCCTGCCATGCCGGCAATCAGGCACAAGCTGCCCGCTGGCTTCATCCAGTCGCCGAAGCACTCTTCAAACACCGCTGGAAACCCTCCCTGCGTCACCGTCAGGATGCCGCGTGCAAACGCGCGTTCTTCCAGCACGGCGCCTGTGCTGTCCAGCCTCGCCCCGCGCAGGGAGGAGGTGCCCCAATCCACGGCCACCAGTGACTGCACGGGTTTCAGACCTGCAAGCCCCGCAGCGCGTCTGATGGGTAGGTGGGCTGGCGGCAATCGGCGATGTACTGCTCGATGATGGCTTTGAAAGAGGCATCGGGCCGCAAGCCGAGTGCGTGTGCGCGGTCGGCAGTTGCGCCACGCGACCAGTTGGCGACAATGCCGGCAATGCGCTCGTCGCGCTCAAAACGCACACGTTGCCGCACCTCTTTTCCAGCCACATCTTCCAGCGCCTGCAACATGTCGCCCACGCGAACATTGAGCCCCGGCAGATTCAGTGCCAGTCGTCCACCCATGGCCTGGCGGCTGGCCTCAAACACGGTGATCAGCCCACGCACCGTGTTGGACGGCGAAGACACCGGATGGGTTACATCAGGGTCCACCGGGCAGGTGGTCTGAACACCGGCAAGTGGCTCCCGGATGATGCCGCTGAAAAACGAGGACGCTGCGCCATTGGGTTTGCCGGGTCGCACGGTCACGGTCATCAGGCGCGCAGCGCGGCCGTCGATGAAACCTTTGCGCGTGTAGTCGGCAATCAGGTATTCGCACATCAGCTTGTGGGTACCGTAAGAAGTCTGCGGCGAGGGCAGGGTGGTGTCGGTCACCAGGTCAGGCAGCGGATTGGCGTCGTCTGGCCCGAAGACCGCCACCGAGCTTGCAAACACCAGGCGCGGCGCATTGCCTGCCTGGCGCAGTCCGTCCAGCAGCAGGCGGGTGCTGTCGAGGTTGGAGCGCAATCCGAGTTCAAAGTCCAGTTCGCACTCGCCGGAGACGGCCGAGGCCAGGTGAAACACGGCGTCGAAGCCACTGGCAAACAGCGCGCCCTGGTTCAGCAGCGACCCGGTGTGCACGCGCACCCGCGCGTCTGCGACCAGATCGGCGGGTGGTGCAAAGAGGTCGGCGATGTGGAGTTCTGCAATGGTCTGGCCATTGAGCTGACCGCTTTTGAGCAACTCACGGGACAGCCGGGCGCCGACAAAACCGGCGCCGCCGGTGACGAGTAATTTCATGTCAGTCCTTGGAAAAGTCAGTGATTGTCACGCGGCACAAAGGAGCCGCGTTTGCCAACCAGAAAGTCCAGGTCCACGCCCTGGTCGGCCTGCAGCACATGGTCCACATACAGCTTCCAGTAACCCGACGACAAGGGTGGCGGGGGCGCAGTCCACTGGCTCAGCCGCTGCGCGAGCTCTTCGTCGCTGATCAGCAACTGCAACTTGCGCCCGGGCACGTTGAGTTCAATCATGTCACCGTTTTGCACAATCGCCAGCGGCCCTCCGGCGGCGGCTTCCGGCGCAGTGTGCAGCACCACCGTGCCATAGGCGGTACCGCTCATGCGCGCGTCGCTGATTCGCACCATGTCGGTGATGCCTTTGCGCAGCACCTTGGGTGGCAAGGGCATGTTGCCCACTTCGGCCATGCCGGGGTAGCCCTTGGGGCCGCAGTTTTTGAGCACCATCACGCAGGTCTCGTCGATGTCCAGGTTTTCATCGTCGATGCGGGCATGGAAGTCCTCGATGTTTTCAAACACCACGGCGCGCCCGGTGTGCACCATCAGCGCAGGGGTGGCGGCGCTGGGCTTGATGACCGCACCGCGCGGTGACAGGTTGCCGCGCAACACGGCAATACCTGCCTTGTCCTTGAAAGGAGCGGCCAGCGGCATGATCACTTCGGTGTTGTAGTTCTGTGCGTCGGCAATGTTTTCGCCTATGGTTTTTCCGTTCGCAGTGATGGCACCCGTGTGCAGATGCTGCGCGATTTCTTTCATCACCACCGGCAGGCCGCCGGCGTAGCAAAAGTCTTCCATCAGGAATTTGCCCGAGGGCTGCAGGTTGACCAGACAAGGCAGCTCGCTGGCCAGCCGGTCGAAATCGTCAACTGTGAGTTTCACGCCAATGCGGCCCGCCATCGCGATCAGGTGGATCACCGCATTGGTGGAGCCGCCAATCGCTGCCAGGGTCTTGATGGCGTTTTCAAAAGCTTCGCGGGTGAGGATTTTTGAGAGCGTCAGGTCCTCATGCACCATCTCCACCGCCCGGCGCCCGGCCATGCGGGCCAGCACATTGCGGCGGCCATCCACCGCCGGGTAGGCGGCATTGCCCGGCAGGCCTATGCCCAGCGCCTCGACCATGCTGGCCATGGTGCTGGCCGTGCCCATGGTCATGCAGTGGCCGTGGCTGCGGTGCATGCAGCTTTCGGCTTCGAAAAAATCGGCCAGCTTGAGGGTGCCGGCACGCACCTGCTCGCTCATGCTCCACACGCCCGTGCCCGAACCGAGCTCCTGACCACGCCATTTGCCGCTCAGCATGGGGCCGCCGCTGACACCCACGGTGGGCAGGTCCACACTGGCCGCACCCATCACCAGCGAGGGCGTGGTCTTGTCGCAGCCCATCAACAGCACCACCCCATCAATGGGGTTGCCGCGTATGCTTTCCTCCACGTCCATGCTGGCCAGGTTGCGGTACAGCATGGCGGTGGGCCGCAGCAGCGTCTCGCCCAGCGACATGACCGGAAATTCGAGCGGAAAGCCGCCCGCCTCGTAGACACCAATCTTGACCTGCTCGGCAATCGTGCGGAAATGCGAGTTGCAGGGGGTCAGCTCGCTGAAGGTATTGCAGATGCCAATGACGGGCCGGCCATCAAACTGGTCGTGCGGCACGCCCTTGCCCTTGACCCAGCTGCGGTAGGCAAAACCGTCACGGTCCTGGCGGCCGAACCACTGCTGGCTGCGGAGGTCTTGAGGTTTCTTTCTGGGCGTCTTCGGTTCGGTCATAGGGAAAATCCTTAAATGGTAAACATATTATCGTCATACCATTGCGCCGCCATCCCTAGTAATAACCATGAGCGCAGGAGCGACCTTTTGTCCCGTCCCCATCTTCTGACAGTTGCCAAGCTATCCCCCTTGTTTGCAGACCAGCTGGGCGATGCCTATGAAGTCCATGACCGCCTGCACGACATCGACCCTGCCGCCTTTGCGAAAGTTGCCCCGCTGATACGCGGTATTGCCGGCAGCGGCGAATCGAAAGTCCCGCGTACGCTGATGGACCAGCTGCCCGCGCTTGAAGTGGTGTCCATCATGGGTGTGGGTTACGACGGCGTGGATGTGTCCGCTGCGCTTGAACGCAGGATTCCCGTCACTCACACGCCCGGCGTGCTCAATGATGAAGTGGCCGATCTGGCCATGGGCCTGATGCTGTCCATCGCCAGGCGCATCCCGCAAGCCGATCAGTATGTGCGCGCAGGCCGTTGGGGCAAGGAAGGGAACATGCCACTGACGCGCAAGGTCTCGGGCGCGCGCCTGGGCATTGTGGGTTTGGGCCGCATAGGCCAGGCCATCGCCAAACGGGCTGAAGCCTTTTCGATGTCGATTGCCTACACCGGGCGCAAGGCCCAGCCCGGCGTGGCCTACACCTATTACCCGACGGCCGCAGCGCTGGCCGGACAGGTGGATTTTCTGGTGGTCATCACGCCTGGCGGCCCGGGCACACGCCACCTGATCAACGCCGAAGTCCTGCAGGCGCTTGGCGCCAAGGGTTACCTCATCAATGTTGCGCGTGGCTCGGTGGTGGACGAAGCCGCACTGATTGATGCGCTGCAACGCGGCGTGATCGCTGGCGCCGGCCTGGATGTTTTTGAGAGAGAGCCTCATCCGCCGCAGGCGCTGTGGAGCATGGACAAGGTCGTGCTGACACCGCACATTGCCAGCGCCACGCTGCAAACCCGTCAGGCCATGGCCGACCTCGCCGCCGGCAACCTGAATGCACACTTTTCCGGCAAGCCCTTGCTCAGCCCGGTGCCGGAGTGCCAGTGAATGTTCGGGTTTTCCATAGAAACCGGCGACTTTAATCATCATATGATAACAATGAACACGGCAACCGCCCGTCCCTGGATCCAGATCGCTTTTGACGGCGCAGTGGCGATGGATCCAGTCCGCCGCATCTTCTACCGGAGTTCCCCGTGACCGTTTTTTCCAAGGTGATTCTTTATACCGACAGCGATGGCCGCGCCAAATTCCGTGAGGAGGCCGTGGCCCTGCCTGAAGGCTCACCCCAGTCCATGCTCTCCGCACTGCTTCCGGCGGATGGCCTGCAATTGCGTCACAGCCCGGTTGGCTTTCGCAGCCAGTTCCATTGCACGGGTACTGCGCAATGGGTGTTCATCCTGGCAGGCGCCATGGAGATTGGCTTGCAAGACGGCGTCTCCCGGGTTTTCAAACCCGGAGAGCATTTTTATTCTGCCGACCTGTTGCCTGCGGGGGCTGTGTTTGATCCTGCCATCCATGGCCACTGGAGCCGTCAGGTCGGCGACCAGCCCCTGGTCACGCTTTTCGTGCGCGGTTGAGGCAAACGCAGATGATCAAAAACGTTCACGGCAACACGGTGGATCACCTCGGGGAAGCGATTGTCGCCGGGCGTTATGCCGTGGGCGCTTCGATACCGCCCGAACCGGTCTTGTGCGCAGAACTCGGTGTCAGCCGGACCGTGGTGCGTGAGGCTGTCAAGTCGCTGATCGCCAAAGGCCTGATGACCACCGGGCCCAAAGTCGGCACACGGGTTCTCTCGTCCGATCACTGGAACTGGTTCGACCCCGACGTCATCATCTGGCAGTCCAAAGCGGGGTTGACGGCTGATTTTTTGCGTGACCTGCAGGATCTGCGGCGTGTTGTTGAACCCGCTGCGATGCGGCTGGCAGCCGAGCGCGCCACAGCCCAGGACATTGCCGAGGTGGAATTCGCCTATGCAGGAATGAAGCGGGCTGTGGAAGAGGGCGGTGACTATGTGACCTATGACCTTCTGTTTCACCAGGGCCTGCTGCGCGCCAGTCGCAACCGCATGCTGGTGCAAATGAGCAAGGCGCTGGCAGCGTTGCTGCGCACCAGCTTCGAGATCTCGACGCGCCGCAAGGACGGGCCGGCCCATTCCCTGCCGCTGCATCGTGCGGTGCTTGACGCGGTGATTGCCCATCAGCCCGACAAGGCGGAAGCTGCGATCCGGATGCTGATTGACGGGGCCAAGGAAGATATTGATGAAGTGCTGGCCTCGCGCCGGCGCCTGCCCAGTCTGAACCACCCCGCCGCCCACCTCAAAGCGTTCTGAAAAACCACCAACCCAATCCCGGCACGAGATGAATTTGCAAAAAACAATCGATGGGGCCATCCACTGGTTCTTCAAATTGCTGGAGCTGCTGGTGGTGGTTTGCATGGTGGCCATGGTCATCATGGTTTTCGGCAACGTCGTGCTGCGTTATGCCTTCAACTCAGGCATTTCGGTGTCCGACGAAATGTCGCGCTACTTCTTCATATGGCTGACCTACATCGGCGCCATGGTGGCCATGCACGAAGGTGGCCACCTGGGTGTGGACACCCTGATCAAGCACCTCCCGGTGCTGGGGAAAAAGGTCTGCCTCTTTCTCAGCGAAGCACTGATGCTGTTTTGCAATGGCCTGTTTTTTCTGGGCACCTGGAAGATGCACGATCTCCAGGTCAGCAATGTCTCGCCGGTGGTGGGCCTGTCCATGATCTGGGTATTTGGTATCGGCTATGTGGTGTCGGTGGTGATGGCCATCATCAACCTCAACGTGATCTACCGGCTGGTCACGGGGCGCATCACCGAGCAAGAGCTGATTCAGGTGATTGAAACCGAGGGTCTCGCCGAGGTGGAAAAACAAATGCAGGCAGGCAAAGCATGACAGTCAGCGTATTCATTCTCAGCCTGCTGGCGGCCATGGCCATCGGCATGCCCATCGCTTACGCCTTGCTGGTGTGCGGCGTCACGCTCATGGCTTTTCTGGCCGCCACCAGCGGTCTGGTGACTTTTGACAGCCAGATCCTGGCCCAGCGTTTTGTTGAAGGCGCTGACAACTTTCCGTTGCTTGCCGTGCCCTTTTTCCTGCTGGCCGGTGAATTCATGAACGCCGGGGGCCTGAGCCGCCGCATCGTGAACCTGGCCATGGCCTGGGTAGGGCATTTTCGCGGTGGCCTGGGATATGTCACGGTGATCGCGGCGGTGATCATGGCGTCGCTGTCGGGCTCGGCCATTGCAGACACAGCAGCCCTGGCTGCACTTTTGATTCCCATGATGCGCGCCGCCGGCTACAACGTGGGCAGGGCCTCCGGGCTGGTGGCATCGGGCGGCATCATTGCGCCTGTGATCCCGCCGTCCATCGGCCTGATCATTTTTGGTGTGGCCGGCAACGTGTCCATCACCAAGCTGTTTCTGGCGGGCATTGTGCCGGGGCTGCTGATGGGCATGGCCATTGCCATGACCTGGTGGTGGCTGGCGAAGAAGGAAAACGTCAGGCCAGCACCCAAACCGCCGATGGGGGAGCGCCTGCGCATCACCGCGCAAGGCGGCTTCGCGCTGGCTCTGCCGGTTGTCATCATCGGCGGGATGAAGTTCGGCATCTTCACGCCCACTGAGGCGGCGGTGGTTGCAGCGGTCTACAGCTTTGTGGTGGGCATGTTTATTTACCGCGAATTGAAGTGGTCTGAGCTGTACGGACTGGTCCTGACTGCCGGCAAGACAACGGCAGTCGTGATGTTTCTGGTGGCTGCCGCCATGGTCAGCGCCTGGCTGATCACGGTGGCCAACATCCCCACAGAAGTGGCCAGCATGATGGAGCCCTTCATGGGCAACAAAATGTTGCTGATGCTGATCATGATGGTGCTGATTGTTGTCGTGGGTACAGCGCTTGACTTCACGCCTACTGTTTTGATTCTGACGCCGGTGTTGATGCCGCTGGTCCTCAAGGCCGGCATTGATCCCGTTTATTTTGGAGTGATGTTCATCATGAACAACGCCATCGGCCTGATCACGCCGCCCGTGGGTACCGTGCTCAACGTCGTTTGCGGTGTCGCAAAAATCAGCATGGACGACGCATTCAAGGGTGTCTTGCCCTTCCTGCTTGCCCAGCTCGCTGTACTTTTTCTGCTGGTTCTTTTTCCTGCCATCGTTACCGTCCCTCTCCAGTGGTGGATGCGGTAATTTTTTTCAACCCTGTCAGTTTATTTTTATACCTAGGAGACAAGCATGTTCAAACGTAGAGTCCTCGCCACGGCCCTGGCCGCAGCCGCCTTGCTGGTGGCAACTTCGAGCTTTGCTCAATTTGCCGAGCGCACCATCAAGTTCACCAACGGCGTGAACGAAGACCATCCGGTCGGCGTTGGCGTCAAAAAGATGCAGGAAGTACTTGCGGCCAAGACCGGCGGCAAGATGAAAATCAACGCCTTCTGGGGCGGCTCCGCGGGCGGTGACCTGCCAGCCACGCAGGCTCTGCGCGCCGGTACCCAGGAAATGGTCTGCACATCATCTTCACCGCTGGTGGGCATCGTCAAGGAACTCGGTGCCTTTGACCTGCCTTTTCTGTTTGCCAACGAAAAAGAAGCTGATGCCGTGCTGGACGGTCCTGCCGGTGCCTACTTCAACAAAAAGCTTGAAGAAGCTGGCCTGGTCAATCTGGCCTACTGGGAAAACGGCTTCCGCAACCTGACCAACAGCAAGCGGCCGGTTGCAAAAGCGGAAGACTTTGACGGCGTCAAGGTTCGTGTGATGCAGAACAATATTTTCCTCGACACCTTCAAGACCCTGGGCACCAATGCCGTGCCCATGGCTTTTGGCGAAGTGTTCACCGCGCTGGAAACAAAAACCATCGATGGTCAGGAAAATCCGTTTGTGACGATTGAAACCTCCAAGTTCAATGAGGTGCAGAAGTACCTGAGCGTCACCCGCCATGCGTACACGCCCTTCCTGATTCTGTACAGCAAGAAGCTGTGGGACCAGTTGAACCCGCAGGAGCAGGCTGTGCTGCGTGAGGCTGCCATGGAAGGCCAGAAAGTTCAGCGCGCTGCCAACCGTGCCCTCAACGAAAAATCCCTGACCAGCCTGAAAGCCAAAGGCATGCAGGTCAACGAGGTCACCGGCGCCGAGCAGCGCCGCATGTTTGACAAGGTCAAGCCCGTGTATGACCGCAACGTGCCGACCATTGGCGCGGAAGCGGTGACAGTGGTGATCGATGCCCTGAAAAAAGCGCGCGGCGGCTGATTCCGGTGTTTGTGAAAGCCGCAAGAGGTCAAGCTCTTGCGGCTTTTTTTTGGAGCCTGCATTGAAAATCACCAAAGTTGAAACCCTGCGCCTGGACGAGTTTCCCAACATCATCTGGGTGCGTATCCATACCGATGAAGGTCTGGTGGGGCTGGGCGAGACCTTCATGGGCGCGCAGGCGGTAGAGGCCTACATTCACGAATGGGCGGGTCCCAAGCTTCTGGGCAAGGACCCCCTGGCCATCGAAGCGCGCAACAAGGACATCACAGGCTACCTGGGGTGGCGCGGCTCCGGCGTGGAGACCCGGGGAAACTCCGCCATCGACATTGCGCTGTGGGACATTTTTGGCAAAGCCGCCGGCATGCCGCTGTACACGGCCCTGGGCGGCAAGAGCCGCGACAGCATCCGCATCTACAACACCTGCGCCGGCTACCAGTACGTGCGCAGCACCGTGAACCAGAACACCGCGAACTGGGGCATAGGCGATGCCAAGAAGGCCAACGCCGGACCGTATGAAGACCTCGAAGGCTTTCTTCATCGCGCCGATGAGCTGGCGCAGTCTTTGCTCTCTGAAGGCATCACCGCGATGAAAATCTGGCCTTTTGATCCGGCCGCGGAAAAAAGCGACGGGCAGTACATCAGCAACGCCGATCTCGATCTGGCGCTGGAGCCTTTTCGCAAGATTCGTTCCGCGGTGGGTGAGCAGATGGACATCATGGTCGAGTTTCACAGCCTGTGGCGGCTGCCGATGGCGCAGAAAATTGCGCGGGCGCTCAAGCCCTTCAACACCTTCTGGCATGAAGATGCGATTCGCATGGATTCGCTGGACCTGCTCAAACAGTATTCAAAAGACTGCGACGCGCTGATCTGCGCCAGCGAAACGCTCAGCTACAAATGGGGCTTCAAGGACTACCTGCAGACCGGTGTGGCTGGCGTGGCCATGCTGGACCTGAGTTGGTGCGGTGGCCTGACCGAGGCGCGCAAAATTGCCGCCATGGCCGATGCCTGGCAGTTACCGGTCGCTCCGCATGACTGCACCGGTCCGGTGGTATGGGCCGCTTCCAGCCACTTGTCACTGCATGCACCCAATGCGCTGATTCAGGAGAGCGTTCGCGCCTTCTACACCGGCTGGTACAAGGAACTCGTGACCGAATTGCCGACCGTGAACAAAGGAATGCTCAGCCTGAATGACAAGCCGGGGCTCGGTCTGGAGTTGCTGCCCGATTTGCACAAGCGCGCAGATGCGAGGGTTCGGGTGTCGGTGCCGGATTGAGCATCCGGCAAAAAAAGCGAATCGGAGACTTCCCATGAAAATCAAATCTGTCCGTCCTTTCATCCTGCATGTGCCCGTCACCGGTTCGCAGATTGCCGACAGCACCCACAGCATTTCCCACTGGGGCGTGGTGGGCGCAGAGATTGAAACTGAAGATGGCCTGACCGGGTTCGGCTACACCGGGACCCACGCCCATTTGCCGAGCGACCAGCTCATCACGCGCTGCATCGAAACATGCCATGCGCCGCTTCTGGTGGGGGAAGACGCGGGAGACATCAATCGCCTGTGGAAGAAACTGGCGCGCAATCCGGCACTGCAATGGGTTGGCCGCGCCGGGATCACCACCCTGGCGCATGCGGCGATAGATGTGGCGTTGTGGGACCTCAAGGCCAAGGCGGCGCATCAGCCTTTGTGGAAACTGCTGGGCGGCCAGGTGCGTGACAGGGTCAGGGCCTACAACACCGACATCGGCTGGCTCAGCCTGTCCGACGAACAACTGCTCGAAGGAGCGCAGCGCGCGGTGGCGCAGGGATTCACCGGCATCAAGATCAAGGTGGGCTCCACGGTAGAGCGCGATTTGCGACGCCTGAGCGCAGTGCGCCGCGCCATTGGCCCTGACGTCACGCTGGCCATAGACGGCAATGGCAAGTGGGACCTGCCCACCTGCCGGCGCTTTTGCCACGCTGCGCAAGACCTGGATGTTTTCTGGTTTGAAGAGCCCCTGTGGTACGACGATGTGAAGGGGCATGCCCAACTGGCTCGCGCGACCTCCATCCCGGTGGCACTGGGTGAGCAGTTGTACACAGTCGATGCGTTCTCGGAATTTTTTGCCCAGCAAGCCATTGCCTGGGTGCAGCCCGATGTGACACGTTTGGCGGGGCTGACCGAGGTGTTGCGGGTCTGTGAGCTGGCGCATGGGTTTCGCCTGCCCGTGGCACCGCATGCAGGCGACATGAGCCAGGTGCATGTGCATCTGTCGTATGCGCATCCCGCCTGTGAGGTGCTGGAATTCATTCCGTGGATCAAGCATTGCTTTACCGACCCGGCGGAGGTGGTGGACGGTTATTTCCGCCGGCCTGAACTGCCCGGCGCGGGCACCACACCCACGGCAACCGCCTGGA
Source organism: Polaromonas sp. (assembly GCA_021731285.1). GTDB lineage: Bacteria > Pseudomonadota > Gammaproteobacteria > Burkholderiales > Burkholderiaceae_C > Polaromonas. The sequence goes on from JAKFXR010000002.1 coordinate 19,085, forward strand.
CGCAGTACCGGCAGGCGACAGCCTGAGGTTTGCGCTGATTTCATCTCTACACAACAAGCCGTGAAGAAATCCGACATTTTTGTGGTCATGGGGGTCAGCGGCTGCGGGAAAAGCACGGTCGGCCTGCAAGTGGCTCAAGCCCTGGGGCTGGAATTTCTGGAAGGCGACACTCTGCATCCGCCGCGCAATGTGGCGCGCATGGCTGCGGGCTTCGCCCTGACAGACGACGACAGGGAGGGCTGGCTGCAGGCGCTGGCAGAACGTATCAGGCAGTCGCGTGCGGCAGGGCGGGGGCTGGTGCTGTCCTGCTCGGCGCTCAAGCGGGCTTATCGCGACATCCTTCGCAAGGGCGCGCCGGACCTGCGACTTGTGTATCTGCAGGGTGAGCACAGCCTGCTGGCGTCACGCATGGCCGCGCGTACCGGGCACTACATGCCCTTGTCGCTGCTGGCCAGCCAGCTCAGCACGCTGGAGGAGCCGGGCGCGGACGAGGAAGTCCTGAGCTGTGATGTGGTGCTGCCTGCCGAGGCCATCGTGGCTGCCGTGCTGGCGCGCTGGCCGTGAGAAGATTTGCTATTTAATTGATAGCTACTGTGCCCCGCCGTTCAAGGGCGCAAGGCATAAATCATTCAGAACTTCGGCTTCATCCGGGCTGCATATCGCCGGACAACAATACATGGCAACCCGGCAAACCCGTGCGGACGGCATGGGTCAATGCGTCCGCCACATCTGCGGCAGCGATGGGGCGGTAGTTGCCGGGAATGAGTGCGCTGAAAACGGTCATGGCCTTGAGCGCCATGCTTTCGCCGCTGCGATCGGCCTGGGCCAGGGATGCCCGGTCGCCGGTGATCAGCGATGGCCGCGCAAGCGTGATGCTTTCGTAGCCAAGCAGTCTGACGGCTTGCTCCATCTCGCCCTTGACGCGGTTGTAGAAGACCTGGGACTTGGCGTTGGCACCCATGGCGCTCACGATGCCCAGCCGGTGCGCGCCGGCCTGGCGGGCCGAGTGGGCCAGCGCCACCACCGCTTCGAAGTCGACAGCGCGAAAGGCCTGCTGGCTGCCCGCCACCTTGATGGTGGTGCCCAGGGCGATAAACACATCATCGACCTGTGGCGCCTGGTAGCTGGCCAGTGAATCTGTCAGATGTACAACCAGTTTGTTCGACGATGCAACCGGTCTGCGGCGGCCCACGCAGTGAACCGCCGAGTAGTTTTTATCGGCCAGTAAACGAGCCAGAATTTCCCGACCGACGAGCCCCGTTGCTCCGGCCACCAGAGCCACCCGCGCCGCCGCCGGAGCGGTTGCCACCGCGTCCGCCATTGCCGCGGTTGCCGGGTTGACCGGAGGAAGGGAAACCGGAAGAGGCGTGGCTGGCCGGTTGCTGGTCGCCTCGCTCTTGCGGGTTGTAGCTTGCGGGAGGCTGCAGATCATGGTTGGTCCTTGCGGGAGGGCGAGGTTGGGCATTGCGGCTGTAGCCTGCATCCTGACGCGGCTGCGCAGGTTGCTGGCCACGGCCACCGCCATTGCCACCCCTGCCGCCGCCGCTGCGGCCACCACCAGCGGGGCCGCTGCGCGCGCCGCCACCACCACCGCCACCCGGGCCACGGCCCTGCTGCGGTTTGGTTTCGCGAATGCGCGTCATCATTTCGCTGCGTGCTGCCTTGGCCGCGGCCTGCATCACGTCGCGGCTTGGCGGCTTGCCCAGTCCACCCCAGATGGTCTGGCGCCCCATAGCCAGTGGCTCGGCCTTCTCGCCCGGCTCGGCTTCAAAGCCGGGCACGATGACTTTGTCAATGTTCTGCTTGGTGAAACGCTCGATGTCCTGCATGAAGCCTTCTTCGTCCAGGCACACCAGGCTGACGGCCTCGCCACTGTTGCCGGCGCGGCCGGTGCGGCCAATGCGGTGCACATAGTCTTCGCTGACATTGGGGATTTCGTAGTTGACCACGTGTGGCAACTCGTCAATGTCAATGCCGCGTGCGGCGATGTCGGTGGCAACCAGGGCGCGGATGTTGCCGCTCTTGAAGTCCTGCAAGGCCTGGGTGCGGGCGGTCTGGCTCTTGTTGCCGTGCAAGGCCATCGCCGGGATGCCGTTTTTGGTCAGATGCTCGGCCACATTGTTGGCGCCGAACTTGGTGCGGGTGAACACCAGCACCTGGCTCCAGTTGTGCTGGTTGATGATGTGTGTGAGCAGGGCTTTTTTCTTGCCGCGGCCAACAGGGTGAATGGTTTGCGTGATGCGCTGCACCGTGGTGTTGCGCGGTGTCACCTGGATATGCGCCGGGTCGCGCAACAGGCCATTGGCCAGGTCGCGGATCTCGTCGCTGAAGGTTGCGGAAAACAGCAGCGACTGCTTTTGCTTGGGCACCAGGGCCAGCACTTTCTTGATGTCGTGGATAAAGCCCATGTCCAGCATGCGGTCGGCTTCGTCCAGCACCAGGATCTGTACCTGGCTCAAATCCAGGGTGCCCTGGCTCGCGTGGTCCAGCAGGCGGCCGGGGGTGGCCACCAGGATGTCGACGCCGCGGCGCAGCTTGTCGATTTGCGCACCCATGCCGACGCCGCCAAACATCACCATGGAGGAGAGTTCAAGGTATTTGCCGTAGACGCGAACGCTTTCCTCAACCTGTGCGGCGAGTTCACGCGTGGGCGTCATGATGAGGCAGCGCACGGCGCTGACGCCGCGCTTGTTTTTCAGGGCTGGTTCCGTAGACAGGCGCTGCAGCATGGGGAGCACAAAGGCCGCCGTCTTGCCGGTACCGGTCTGGGCGCCGCCCAGCAGGTCGCCGCCGGCCAGCACGGCGGGGATCGCCTGGGCCTGGATGGGAGTGGGTGTGTCATAGCCCTGCTCAAGCACGGCTTTAAGAATGGCCGGGGCCAAGTTCAGATTTTCAAAAGTCATTGGTAGTGCACCGCTGTGGATGCTAAAGATCGGCCAGTCGGGGGCCTGTGAGGGCCTCCGCCAGTGAAGGCAGACGGGTAAAAAAGTCAGGCTGGGCACCCAAACTGTCACCGAAGGTGTGCCTAAATGTCGCAAGCAACTGGAGCCAGCAACCTGCGTATTGTCGCATGGAACGATAATCCATGGATTGCCGCAAAAATCCCCCGAGGGAAGCGGCTCCGTTTTTTATCCATTCCCCCTTTCATTTAGAGACTTATTCCGATGGCCCAGTACGTATTTACCATGAACAAGGTCGGCAAAATCGTGCCGCCCAAACGTCAGATTCTCAAGGACGTTTCCCTCAGCTTTTTCCCGGGCGCCAAGATCGGCGTGCTCGGCACCAACGGTTCGGGCAAGTCCACCCTGCTCAAGATCATGGCCGGGCTGGACACCGAGATCGAAGGCGAAGCCACCCCCATGCCGGGGCTGAACATCGGCTACCTGCCGCAGGAGCACAAGCTCAACCCCGAGCACACCGTGCGGGAAAGCGTTGAAGCTGGCATGGGCGCGGTGTTTGCCGCCAAGGCGCAACTGGAAGCCGTGTACACCGCCTATGGCGAGCCCGACGCCGACTTTGACGC
>JAKFXR010000056.1 GCA_021731285.1 Polaromonas sp.
TAGGTGTATCGAAGCGCCCATCCAATGACACAGCCTTGCTTCACCCGAACACCAGGCCGCCACGAAGGAGACAACCATGGACTCGATCCATGCCCCTGCCGCGCCCACGCGCCTCGACTCGCGCTGCTACCGCCTCACCCCCAAGGGACGGGCCTGCGTGGACTTTGCCGACTCGGGCGGGCAAACCATGGGCTCACTGTCGCGCTATCTGCAGGACGTGCTGACAATGTGTGGCTCGGGGATCTGGTTTCAGCAACTCCAGCAGTTCATGCCGCTGCGCTCACTGGAACAATCCCTTCAGACACTGCTGGCCCTGGGGCTGATTGACGTCGTGGCGCCAGACGAAGCGCCGACCTATGTGCCACCGCGCAAAACCCGGCCGTCGTCGGGGTTCGGGCAGCTCGGACGCTACTGACCTTCACATCCAGGCAAGCGACTACCGTACTGGAGGTGATTGGCCGGGTACGATGGGACAGGGTGTCAGTGAGCTGACGCGCTGCGAAAATCGCTGACGCCACGAGAAGCCGGATCCCTGCAAGCTCCCAATTTGCACACCTTGAATACTCGTGATCTTCCAACCAGGTGAGCCAACAATGGTCAGCAAAAACACGATTTGTCTTTGGTACGACGGTACCGCGCTGGACGCCGCAACTTTCTACGCCAGGACCTTCCCCGACAGCGCGGTCGGGGCCATCCACCACGCGCCCGGTGACTATCCTGACGGCAAGCAGGGCGACGTTTTGACGGTGGAGTTCACGGTGATGGGCATCCCTTGCCTGGGCCTGAACGGTGGCCCGGTGTTCAAGCACAACGAAGCCTTCTCCTTCCAGGTGGCGACCGACAGCCAGGCCGAAACCGACCGCCTGTGGAACGCGATTGTCAGCAATGGCGGGCAGGAAAGCGCTTGCGGCTGGTGCAAGGACAAATGGGGCCTGTCGTGGCAGATCACGCCCCGCGTCCTGATTGCAGCGATCACCGATACGGACAAAGCGGCAGCCAAGCGTGCGTTTAAAGCGATGATGGAGATGACAAAAATCGACATCGCCGCCATCGAAGCCGCCAGGCGCGGCTGAGGCCAAAATTAAAAAAGCCCTTGAGTCCGTCAAGACTCAAGGGCTTAGCTGTTTGGTGGCCTGGGGCGGAATCGAACCACCGACACAAGGATTTTCAATCCTCTGCTCTACCGACTGAGCTACCGGGCCTGACTGAGCCCACGATTATATATCAGGCTGCGCGCTTGCCCCGGGTCAGGTCCACGCCGAGTTGCTTGAGTTTGCGGTACAGGTGGGTGCGCTCCAGGCCTGTCTTTTCGGCCACGCGGGTCATGGAGCCACCCTCTTTGGCGAGGTGAAACTCGAAGTAGGCTTTTTCAAATTCGTCGCGTGCATCACGCAGTGGCTTTTCAAGCAGAAAGCTCTGCGTCGATTGCGGGCCGAGATCAGCAGGCATGGGGACTGCCCCGCTTGTCATGGCAGCTTCAACCGTCATGTCGGCAGCGTGCAGCAGCGTGGCCGGCACGGCCGTCGGCTTGCGGCCTGCCGATTTGACGAGGCCCTGCTCTACCGCCTTGAGCAGCTTTTGCAGGGTGATGGGCTTTTCAAGAAAGGCCATCGCGCCAATTTTGGTGGCTTCAACGGCGGTGTCTATGGTGGCGTGCCCGCTCATCATGATCACCGGCATGGTCAGCAAGCCGCTGGACGACCACTCCTTGAGCAGGGTGACGCCATCGGTGTCGGGCATCCAGATGTCCAGCAGCACAAGGTCAGGCCGGGACCGGGTGCGGGCCGCACGGGCTTGCGCCGCGTTCTCCGCAAGTTCGACCTGATGGCCTTCATCATTGAGAATTTCCGAGAGCAGGTCGCGTATGCCCAGCTCGTCATCGACTACCAGAATATTTGCCATGATTGAATCGTTATCCCCAGCCCGCCAGTTATCTATCCTGCGAAGGCAGATGCTGCGCCGCAAGTGTTGTCAAGTTGCCACTGCGAATGATAACGATACTTGGGCCCCTTGCACGACGCCGTCGGCCACTCTGTTGGAAATATCGATGCGGGCGCCATGCTCGTCGGCAATCTTCTTGACGACCGCCAGCCCCAGGCCGGTGCCTTTGACCTTGGTGGTGACGTAAGGCTCAAACGCCCGTTTGAGGATGTGCTCGGGGAAGCCGGTACCGTTGTCGCGCACGATCAGGCGCACCCGGCGCGAGACCGGCGAGTACTCGGTTTTGAGGGTGACCTGTTTTTGCTGCCCTGCCGGGACGCTGTCCTGGGCGTCCTGGGCGTTTTGCAACAAGTTGTGTATGACCTGCCGGATCTGCTGTGCGTCACCCTTGATCTCGGGACTGGCGGGGTCGAGCTCGGTGTACAGGGGCACAGCCGCGTTGTCGCTGGCATAAAGCTGAATGACGTCGCTCACCAGTGCGTTGAGGTCCAGCGGTTTGAGCTCTGCCGCAGGCAGGCGGGCGTAATCACGAAACTCGTTGACGAGGCGCTTCATGGCGTCCACCTGGTCCACAATGGTTTTGACGGATTTGGTCAGCAACACCTGTTCTGTCTCGCCGACCTTGCCGGTGAGCTTCATCTCCAGCCGCTCGGCCGACAGCTGAATCGGCGTGAGCGGGTTTTTGATCTCGTGCGCGAGGCGACGCGCCACCTCACCCCAGGCCTGGGCGCGCTGGGCCGACACCATCTCGGACACATCGTCAAACACCAGCAGGCATTCACTGCCCGGCATTTTGGCGCCACGCGCAATCAGGGTGATGGCGTTGTCCGGGGCGCCGGGCTGGGCGGCGTTGAGCTCGAAGGACTGCTGCCAGTGCTCGATGTCGTGGGACTGGTTTTCGCCGAAATAGGTGTCGAACTGGGTCTGTACGCCCTGGGCAAACACCTCCAGGCCCGGCACCTCGCTCAGACGCTGGCCATGGTGCGCGGCCAGCGGTGCGCGCAGGATGCGGGTGGCGCCGGGGTTGCTGGTCAGGATGCGGCCCTGCAGGTCCAGCACCATCACGCCGGCGGTCAGGTTGTCCAGAATGGTCTGAAGGTTGGCCCGGGCGGCATCGACCTGGTCCATGCTTTTTTGCACCGCCCCGCGCGCGTCGGCCAGTTGCTGCGTCATGTCGGCAAAGGACCGGGTCAGTCCACCCAGCTCGTCCTTGCCCTGCAGGGCGGCCTTGGGTGTGAGGTCGCCCTGAGCCACCTGCTTGACGCCTTCGGCCAGCAGCAGCAGCGGCCGGGCCAGCTGGTTGCCCAGCACCACCGCCAGCAGCACCGCGCCGAACACCGCCAGGAACAAACTGAGCGTGAGTGTGCCTATGTACATTTTGCGCAGCCCGCCGCGGGCCAGCGCGCGCTCCTGGTATTCGCGGTTGGCCTCCTGCACCGCAATGGCATTGGCGACCAGGCCGGCCGGCAGCACTTCGGTCACCTGCAGGAAACGGCTTTCGCCCAGCAGGCCGACGCTGGGGTTGTTGATCAGTGCCAGTGCCTTGATGCGAGGCACCGTGGCAGGCGCACCCACCGTACCACTCGCACCGCTGGCGCTTTCGGCGCCCGGCAGGGTGACGTCGTCCAGACCTTCGACCTGGGTGGCCACGCGCTGGGAGCGGGCGGTACGCAGCAGTTGCGGGGGCGGTCGCTCGGGCTTGAGGGAATACCGTGAGTCGCCCGCGCTGGCAATCATCTGGCCAGAGGCGGTCCACAACACCACATCACTGACGGACAGCTGCTCACGCAGGCGCTCCAGCGCCAGCGCAGCGGTGGCGTCGGAGGTCTGCGTCAGTTGTCCCGCCGCCAGCCGGGTTTTGTTGGCCAGTTCGGTGGCAAGCGTGTCCAGCGTGACCCGCCCCAGGTTGAGGCCGGCGTCGAGCGCGCCCTCGACTTTCACATCAAACCAGCTCTCGATGGAGCGCGAGACAAACTGGTAGGACACCACGTAAATCATCATGCCGGGCAGCAAACCCACCAGCGCAAAGATGGCCGCCAGTTTGACCAGCAGGCGGCTGCCGAATTTGCCTTTGCGCAAACGCATCACCAGACGAAACACGATCCAGCCAATGACCAGCAGCAACAGACCAGCGACCGCAATGTTCAGCGCAAACAGGCGCACATAGTTGCGCTCGTACAGCTCGCGGTTGCCGGTGGCCTGTGTCAGCAGGAAGAGCAGCACCAGGCCGAGCGCCACCATGGTGCCAACGCCCACACCCACCGTCCAGCGAAAAGCCGTGCTGCTTTTAAGGGCAGAGACGTTGCCCGGGAGGCTCACTTGCTGGCCTCGGACGCGGCGTCCCGGGGTGGCGGGACCGCTTCGCGTATGGTTTCGGCGACGAGCTGCCGGCTTTCCTCGACGGCAATGGCCCAATCCTTTTGCCCGGCCACGCCGATCTGGAAGGGTCGGGGCAACTGTGAGAGGTCGAGCCGGAAGCGGAACTGCACGCTGTGGCGTGCCTCGGGCTCGATCTCGGCTGCGTCGGCGATGCGCCAGCGCGAGATGCGCTGGATGGAGGCGATGGCATCAGGCAGGTTGTCGTAGGTCTGCGTCAGCGAAGCACGCAAACCGGGGACGCTGATGGCGCCCGACAGCACATTGAGGCGCCAGCGCCGGGTCAGCGGCTGATAAGCCAGGCGCAGGGTACGGGTCGCCGTGGTGATGCGTTTGTCGTACCAGTACCAGCGGTCCCGGTAAATGTCGGCTTCAGCCACAAAAAACATGGGAATGCCCTTGAGCAGGGCGTCTTCAACGACAGGCGGAAGCTCAAACCGGACATTGGCCGACAGATAAACCGTTTCTTCGGAGCGCTCAAGCCGCATCTGCGAGACCTCGGCCGCCTGCACGGGGCCGGTCCACACCAGCGCCATCCAGATGCAAAAGGCCAGCGCCCGCCCAATGGCTGGTTTAAGGGATGCGCTTTTCGAAAAGTGCGTAATAAAAGCCGTCGTGGTCACCCTTCAAATTGTCCGGGAAGACAGTCTCCCCATCGCCACTTTGGGGCAGTAAATGACCGGGGGAAGGCATTAAATGGGCGTCTGTGTGGTGCGCAACAAACGTTTGCGCCTGCTGCTCGCCTTCGGCACGGAAGACCGAGCAGGTGCAGTACAGCAGCCGCCCGCCCGGCCGCACCAGGGGCCACAGCGCCTCAAACAGCTGCAACTGCAGCGCCGCCAGTTGTGCAATGTCGGTGGGCCGGCGCAGCCAGCGCACGTCCGGATGCCGGCGCACGATGCCGGACGCGGTGCACGGCGCATCCAGCAAGACGGCGTCAAACGGCCGGCCATCCCACCAGTCGGAGGGGCGGGCGGCGTCGCCGACGCGGATATCTGCCTGCAGACCAAGGCGCTGCAGGTTCTGGCCAATCCGTTCACAGCGCCGGGCATCGATGTCCAGCGCCACGACCTCGCAGTCGGCCAGCTCGAGCAAATGGGCGGTCTTGCCGCCCGGCGCGGCGCAGGCGTCCAGCACCCGCAGACGGCCCTCCCCTTGCGGCATCAGCTGATCGAGCAGCAAAGGCGCGGCCAGTTGCGCGGCAGCATCCTGCACCGAAAAGTGCCCCTGCAGATAACCTGGCAGCGAGGGAACGGACCGGGCACTGGCGAGCACCACGCCCTGCTTGCCTACCGGAACTGCTTCTATATCCATAGCAAACAGTTCCCGCCGATAAAGGGCCAGAGGCACTTTTTTCTCATTAACCCGCAGCGTCAGCGGCGCCCGCGCGTTGTTGGCCAGCAGGATGGCCTGCCAGTGGTTGGGGTGGTCCTTGCGCAGCCGGTCTATCCACCACTGCGGGTGGTTCCACACCGCTTGCGGGCTTTTCTCCGTCTGCGCCACCAGCGCTTCGCGCTCTCGGAGGAAGCGGCGCAGGCAACCGTTGATAAAGCTGGCTTGGTGACGCGTGTCCTCGCTGTGCTTGGCGGCTTCTACTGCCTGGTCCACCAGCGTGTGCGCGGTGTAGGGCGCGCCCTCTTCTGTCCAGATCAGGGCTAAAGCCACGCAGAGCAGCGCATCGGCCTCGGGCGGCGGCGGGCGGCTGGCAAGCAGCTTGCGCAAGGCCTCTGCGCGGCCCAACTGGCGCAAGGCATGAAAACCCAAGGCCTGCACACCGGGCCGGACAGCCGCGTCCACGTCCTCGAGGGCCGCCGTCATGGAGCGGCCCGCGCGCACCGCCATCAGTAAAAAAGCTGCCCCCTGAAGCTGACGCCACAGAGGGACTTGGGAAGGGTTGTCTTGCATGAGCTCTATAGACGCCCAAAAGCAGGCGATCCCACCATTAGACCAGCAGGGGCCGCGGAACCGGCCTCGCCGGACCGCAGGCGCAGGGGGGGGCCCCCGGGGGCTGGAGCCCGCGGCTCCAAGCCTGCCTGCGCAGGCTTGGACGGGCGACAGTGACGAAGCGTCTCGCGAGCCGCGGCCTGCAAGGCCTCGGGAGTTACGCGAAGCGAATGACCGTGGGGGCCAAATCAGGTCAGACTATCTGCCCAGATGTTGCTCGCCCAGTTGAGCGCATAGGTGCCTTCGAGTTCGGTCGGCCCGGGGCTCACGCCGCCCGAGCCAGCCACGGTCTTGAAGGTTTTCTCCGCGGCCACGTACTCGTGCACGCTGGCCACGTGGACAACGTTTTTGTTGTCCACGAAGCTGTAGCAGGTGTTGGTCAGCATGGGCGCGGGGTTGACGTCCCAGCCGGACAGCTGCGCCACGATGGCGGCCGCAGCCACCTTGCCGTGGCTGTTGGCCATGTGACCACTCTTGGGCATGGCGGGCGCAATCTGGATGGAGTCACCCAGCACAAACACGTCTTTGGCCACGGTCGATTCAAAGGTCTGGTAATTGACGCCGCACCAGCGGTTGTTGGCCATGTTGTTCAGACCCGTCTGCACGGCAATGGCGCCCGCACGCATGGACGGCAGCACATTGAGCACACTGGCCTTGACGTCTTCCTGCACGTCGAACTTGATCACCCCGGCTCTGGCATCCACCGCGGTGGCTTTGTGCTGACCCCGGTATTCGACGATGCCCTTGTACTGCTCGGCCCAGACCTTTTTGAACAGCGGTCCCTTGGAGGTCACATCGGGATTGGCGTCGAGAATCAGCACCTTGCTGCGCGGTTTGAAAGTCTTGAAATAACCCGCAATGACCGACGCCCGCTCATAGGGGCCGGGCGGGCAGCGGTAAGGTGCTTCGGGGATGGTGATGGCGTAGACACCACCGTCGGGCATGGCCTCCAGTTGTTTGCGCAGTGCCACTGTTTCTGCGCCAGCTTTCCAGGCCTGCAGGATCTGACCCGCCGCCTGGGCCTCCTGAAGGCCAGCGATGCTGCTGTAGACCAGATCAATGCCGGGCGACACCACCAGCTTGTCATACGCAATGGTGGAGCCACCAGCCAGGGTGACGAATTTTTTGGCGGTGTCAATGGAGGCGACCATGTCGCGCACAACCGTCACGCCATGGTTTTTGGACAGCCCCGTGTAGGGGGTGGTGACGTCGGCGATCTGCTTGCCGCCGCTGAGCACCAGGTTGGAGATGGGGCATGAAATGAAGGCGGCCTGAGGCTCGATCAGCACCACGTCGATTTTGTAGTCGGACAGCAGGCGCACGTATTTGGCAGCCGTGGCGCCGCCGTAGCCACCTCCGACCACCACCACGCGGGCTTTGGAGGGAATACCGAAGGAGGCACAAGCGCTCAAGCCAAGCAGGCTGAGTGCGGCGGAAGACTGGAGGAATGATCGTCTTTGCATGAGTGTCCCCTTATTTTTTCTGTGCGGCAAAGTACACGGCGAGCGTCTCAATTTGCGCGTCGCTGTAGCCTTTGGTGATCTGGTGCATCACGGTGGCTGGTCGGGCACCGGATTTGAATGCCTTGAGCTGGGTAGAGAGATAAGCCCTGTCCATGCCCGCCAGCGACACGACACTGGAGCCCTGCACCGCCCTGCCGTCGGTGCCGTGACAGTTGGCACAGGTGGCGGCGAGGCCGCGGGTGTACAGCGTCTGGGAAGCGGGGCTCTGGGCCTGGCTCACCGACGACGCAGTGAGCGCACAGAAAGCCAGTGTCATGGCGAAATTTTTTGTCTTCACAGCATCTCCTTTTTATTGCCAGTCAATTTAACGTCCCCCGGTGGGCAGGCCATTGGGAGTATCCAGTACTTTGCCGGTTTGCTCCACCGCCGCGTTCGAATCGTTTGTGATGTGCTTATGCCTCAGGGCAGGGAATCCGGGAGGGGCGCGGCGGCCTCGTCAAAGCTGCTGGACAGGGCTGGCATGGACCGGCCATAGATGCGGCGTATGCGCTCGGCCAGCGGCGGATGCGAATCCAGCCAATGAACGCCCTCCTGCTGCCCGACCAGCAACATGTGTTGTACGGCAGGGTGAAAGCCTGTTGCCGCTCCACTGCCGTGCTGGCTTGCCACTTTGCGCAGTACACCACCCAGGCCTTCCTTGCTGCGCGTGAACTGCACCGCGCGCGCATCGGCCAGAAATTCGCGCTGGCGGGAAACAGCGGCCTTGAGCGCCCGCCCGGCCACCCAGCCCAGAAAACCCGTCGCCACGATCGCGAGTCCGGGCAAAGCCAATAACGAGCGCTGGTAGTTCTCGCCCCGCTCGCACATGGAGCGGCCCAGGTTGAAAATCATCTCCAGCCCGAACACCATTCCGGCCAGCCGCATGTTGAGCCGCGTATCGCCCTCCCGCACATGGCTGAGCTCGTGGGCGACCAGACCCTGCAGCTCATCGCGGGTCAGGCGGTCCAGAGCGCCGCGCGTCACGGCAATGACGGCGTCGTCTTCATCCCAGCCAGCAGCAAAGGCGTTGATGCCGTCCACCCGCTCCAGCACCATGACTTGCGGCACAGCCATGCCGGCGGCAATGGCCAGTTCACTGGCAATGTTGCACAGCTTTTGTTCTTCCGGCCGGCTGGCAGGCCAGGCCTCGCGGGCACCTGCGCGGCGCGCCAGCTTTTCACCGCCGCCGGCCAGGGTGGACGTCTCCAGCCACCAGCCGCCCAGAACGAACAGCAGGGTGACAGCGGTGTTGACGCTGAAAAAATAGGCCGGGTAGCCGGTAAAGCCAGGGGTGACGAGGCGCCAGGTCAGCGCCAGCGCCGCATTGACAGCGAGTACCAGCAGGACGACCACCGCCAGAAACACCAGCAACAAATGCCGGGTCTGTGTGCGGGCATTGTCCTGATGTTCGAAAAAGCGCATGTTGACAAGCGCCGGTCAGTCCGTGAGCGCCCTTCAGAGCTGGACGCGAACGGCCTGCCGCTCTGCCACGTTTTCAGTGGACTGCAACATCGCCGAAGGGGCAAAACCAAAGAGCTTGGCAATCAGCAACGGCGGAAACTGCGCCTGTGCGTTGTTGTAGTCAAGCACAGCGTCGTTGTAGGCCTGGCGGGCAAAGGCCACCTTGTTTTCGGTGCTGGTCAGCTCCTCACTGAGCTCGCGAATCGTCTGGTCAGCCTTGAGCTCCGGATATGCCTCGGCAACGGCAAAGAGACGGGCCAGACTGCCGTCGAGCGCCTGCTCGGCAGCGGCCAGGGCCATCACCTCCGCCGCGCGGGTCGGGCGGTTGCGCGCTGCGTCGCTGGCCGCACGCGCCTGGTTGCGCGCGGCAATCACGGCCTCGAGTGTCTCGCGTTCGTGCAGCAGGTATTTTTTGGCGGCCTCAACCAGGTTGGGGATCAGGTCATAACGGCGCTTGAGCTGCACGTCGATCTGCCCGAATGCGTTGGCGATCAGGTTCTTCAGTCGCACCAGCCGGTTGTAGGCGCCAACGGCCCAGAACAGCAACAGGGCAACGACGGCGATCAGGAAAAGAGACGTTGTGGACATGGGACCTTCCTTCTTGAGCAGCAGGAGCTGCAACCCGGCCAAGGACTGTAGCCGACAAACCGGCTCCCTGTACAGCCTGGCTGCAGCGAACATCCGGCATATGTATCCAAAGCGACGGCACAAATCCGGATGCACCATAAAAAACGCCTCACGCCCTTGCTGCAAGGGTGTGAGGCGCTCTGCTTTTTATAGCGCTTGGCTAAAGACCTACTCGGTGGCAGCGCCTTCGCTGCTTGCTTCGGGCAGGGCTTCGAGCTCTGCCGCTTCTGCCTCGGCGATGGCGCGGCGCTCGGCGTCGTCCATCAAGTCCTTGGCTTTGCGTGCCTCGTGGTAGGCCATGCCGGTACCCGCAGGAATCAGGCGGCCGACGATCACGTTTTCTTTCAGGCCACGCAACTCGTCGCGCTTGCCCATGATGGCAGCCTCGGTGAGCACACGGGTGGTTTCCTGGAAGGAAGCCGCAGAGATGAACGAGTCGGTCGACAGCGATGCCTTGGTGATACCGAGCAGCAGGTTGCTGAAGGTTGCCGGGATCTTGCTTTCGCCGCGCAAGGCGTCGTTGGCGTCCAGCATGGCAGAACGCTCGACCTGCTCACCGGCGATGTAGCTGGAATCACCCACGCTTTCGACAACCACACGGCGCAGCATCTGGCGAACAATCACTTCGATGTGCTTGTCGTTGATCTTCACGCCCTGCAGACGGTACACGTCCTGCACTTCGTCGACGATGTAGCGGGCCAGCTCTTCCATGCCCAGCAAACGCAGGATGTCTTGCGGGTCGGCCGGGCCGTCCACAATCGATTCGCCCTTGTTCACCACCTGGCCCTCGTGCACGAGAATGTTCTTCTCTTTCGGCACGAGGTCTTCCCAGACCTTGCCTTCAGGGTCGGTGATCTGCAGACGTACCTTGCCTTTGGTCTCTTTGCCGAAGGACACGGTACCGGTCATCTCCGCCAGCGTGCCCTTGTCTTTTGGCGTGCGGGCTTCAAACAGCTCGGCCACACGCGGCAAACCGCCGGTGATGTCACGTGTTTTCTGGCCTTCGACCGGAATGCGCGCCAGCACTTCGCCGGGGCCCACGTCCTGACCGTCACGCACCTGAACCAGCGCGCCGACCTGGAAGCCAATCGTCACCGAGTGATCGGTACCGGGGATCTTGACTTCATTGCCAGAGGCATCGATCAGCTTGACCTGTGGACGCACGACCTTGGTCGCGCCGCGGCGCTTGGGATCGATCACCACCAGGGTGGACAAGCCGGTGACCTCGTCGAGCTGCTTGGCAACGGTCACGCCTTCTTCCACATTCTCGAAGGCCACCTTGCCGGCGAACTCGGTAATGATGGGTCGGGTCAACGGGTCCCAGTTGGCCAGAATGGCGCCAGCCTTGACCTGCTTGTCCGCCTTGACCGCCAGAATGGCACCGTAAGGCACCTTGTGACGCTCACGCTCGCGGCCATGCTCGTCATGGATGACGATCTCGCCGGAACGGGCAATCACGACCAGTTCACCCTTGCTGTTGGTGACATAACGCATCGGTGCGTTGAAGCCAATCACGCCGTTGGACTTGGCCTCGACGCTGGACGCGATCGCTGCACGCGATGCGGCACCGCCAATGTGGAAAGTCCGCATGGTCAACTGCGTGCCGGGCTCGCCAATCGACTGGGCGGCAATGATGCCGACTGCTTCGCCGATGTTGATCAGGCCACCGCGGCCCAGATCGCGGCCGTAGCACTTGGCGCACAGACCAAAGCGGGTTTCGCAGGTCAGTGCAGTGCGCACCTTGACTTCGTCGACACCAGCGGTTTCCAGCTCTTCGATCAGGTCTTCGTCCAGCATGACACCAGCGCTGGCCAGAACCGAGCGGTTCTCGGGGTGCAGGATGTCTTCGACCGCAGTGCGGCCAAGGATACGGTCGCGCAGCGACTCGATCACCTCACCACCTTCGACGATGGCGCGCATGACCGAGCCGTCCGCCGTGCCGCAGTCCTCTTCCGTCACCACCAGATCCTGCACCACATCGCACAGGCGGCGGGTCAGGTAACCGGAGTTGGCGGTCTTCAGCGCCGTGTCAGCCAGACCCTTACGGGCACCGTGGGTGGAGATGAAGTACTCCAGCACGTTCAGGCCTTCCCGGAAGTTGGCAGTGATCGGCGTTTCGATGATGGAGCCGTCGGGCTTGGCCATCAAACCGCGCATGCCGGCCACCTGGCGAATCTGCGCTGCAGAACCGCGGGCGCCGGAGTCGGCCATCATGTAGATGGAGTTGAAGGACTCCTGCTCAACCTGTTTGCCATGACGGTCGGTCACAACTTCCTTGGAGAGCTGGGCCATCATCACTTTGGAGACTTCGTCGCCTGACTTGCCCCAGATGTCCACCACCTTGTTGTAGCGCTCGCCGGAAGTCACCAGGCCCGAGACATACTGCTGCTCGATCTCTTTGACTTCCTTTTGCGCGCGCGCAATGATGGCCGGCTTTTCCTTGGGGATCAGCATGTCGTCGATACAGATCGAGATGCCAGCTTTCGTCGCGAGACGGAAACCCGCCTGCAACAGCTTGTCGGCAAATACAACTGTTTCCTTCAATCCGCATTTGCGGAAAGACACGTTGATCAGCTTGGAGATTTCCTTTTTCTTCAACGCTTTGTTGATGTTGGAAAACGGCAGGCCTTTGGGCAGGATCTCGGAGAGCAGCGCACGGCCTGCGGTGGTTTCCCACAGCTTGGTCGACGGGACAAACTCACCGGTTTCCTTGTTCTTGACGTACTCTGTCAGGCGCACATTGACACGGGCATTGAGGTCAACCTCACCCGCATCGAAGGCACGCTGGACTTCGCCGGTGTCGGAGAAGATCAGGCCTTCACCTTTGCCGTTGGTCCGGTCACGCGTCGTGTAGTACAGGCCCAGCACCACGTCTTGCGACGGGACGATGGAGGGCTCGCCGTTGGCCGGAAACAGGATGTTGTTCGACGCCAGCATCAGGGTGCGGGCTTCCATCTGCGCTTCAACGGACAGCGGCACGTGGACAGCCATCTGGTCACCGTCAAAGTCGGCATTGAAAGCCGAGCAGACGAGCGGGTGCAGCTGGATGGCCTTGCCTTCGATCAGGATGGGCTCAAAGGCCTGGATACCCAGGCGGTGCAGCGTAGGCGCACGGTTGAGCATCACCGGGTGCTCTTTGATGACCTCTTCCAGGATGTCCCACACCACTGGCGTGCCGGATTCAACTTCCTTCTTGGCCGCCTTGATGGTGGTCGCAATGCCCATGGCTTCCAGGCGCGAGAAGATGAATGGCTTGAACAGCTCGAGTGCCATCAGCTTGGGCAAACCGCACTGATGCAGCTTGAGCGTTGGGCCCACGGTAATCACGGAACGGCCGGAATAGTCGACGCGTTTGCCCAGCAAGTTCTGGCGGAAACGGCCCGACTTGCCTTTGATCATGTCGGCCAGAGACTTCAGTGCGCGCTTGTTGGCGCCCGTCATGGCTTTGCCGCGGCGGCCGTTGTCCAGCAGCGAGTCCACAGCTTCCTGCAGCATGCGCTTTTCATTGCGGGCAATGATCTCGGGCGCCTTCAGTTCCAGCAAACGGCGCAGACGGCTGTTGCGGTTGATGACGCGGCGATACAGGTCGTTCAGGTCGGAGGTCGCAAAGCGGCCGCCGTCCAGCGGCACCAGCGGACGCAGGTCCGGCGGCAGCACGGGCAGCACGTACAGCACCATCCAGCCCGGCTTGATACCGGACTTCTTGAACGCTTCCATCAATTTCAAACGCTTGGCGTTTTTCTTGATCTTGATCTCGGAACCGGTCAGGTCGTTGCGCAGCTTGTCGATTTCGACGTCGAGGTCCAGCCCTTCGAGCAGGTCCTTGATGCCTTCAGCGCCCATCTTGGCAACGTACTCGTCACCGTATTCCTTGCGCTTGGCGTCGTAGTCGTCTTCGGACATGATGCTGAATTTCTTCAGCGGGGTCATGCCGGGATCGGTCACGACATATGCTTCGAAGTACAGCACGCGCTCGATGTCGCGCAGTGTCATGTCGAGCACCAGGCCCAGACGCGACGGCAGCGACTTCAGGAACCAGATGTGCGCGCACGGTGCGGCCAGGTCGATGTGACCCATGCGCTCGCGGCGAACCTTGGTTTGTGTGACTTCAACGCCGCACTTTTCGCAGATGACACCGCGGTGCTTGAGGCGCTTGTACTTGCCGCACAGGCACTCATAGTCCTTGATGGGGCCAAAAATCTTGGCGCAAAAAAGACCGTCGCGCTCTGGCTTGAAGGTGCGGTAGTTGATGGTTTCAGGCTTCTTGACTTCGCCGAAAGACCACGAACGGATCTTCTCGGGCGAGGCCATGCCGATCTTGATGGCATCGAAATGCTCATCCGGCGTGAATTGCTTGAACAGGTCGAGTAATGATTTCATTTTTAAATCCTTTTCTTTCCTGTTGATCAGCTGCGTTCCAGCTCGATATCGATACCGAGTGAACGAATCTCTTTAACCAGCACGTTGAACGACTCGGGCATGCCGGCCGTGATGGCGTGCTCGCCCTTGACAATGCTTTCGTACACCTTGGTACGGCCCTGCACGTCGTCGGACTTGACGGTGAGCATCTCCTGCAAGGTGTAGGCTGCGCCGTAGGCTTCCAGCGCCCAGACCTCCATCTCGCCAAAGCGCTGTCCACCGAATTGCGCCTTGCCGCCCAAAGGCTGCTGCGTCACCAGTGAGTACGGTCCGGTCGAGCGGGCGTGCATCTTGTCGTCCACCAGATGGTGAAGTTTCAGCACATGCATGTAGCCCACGGTGGTGGTGCGCTCAAACTGGTCACCGGTGCGGCCGTCATACAACTGGGCCTGGGTGCGCGTTGCCGTCAGGCCTTTGGCCTTGGCAATGTTGTCCGGGTAAGCCAGTTGCAGCATGGCCATGATTTCCGCTTCCGACGCGCCGTCAAACACGGGCGTGGCGAAAGGAACACCGGTGGACAGGTTGCCAGCCATCTCGATGACTTCAGCGTCTGACAGTTTGCCCAGCTCTTCCTGGCGGCCCGACTTGTTGTACAGCGTGTCCATGAATTTGCGCACTTCAGCCACCTTGGCTTCGGCTTGCAACATGTCACCGATGCGGTGGCCCAGGCCCTTGGCTGCCCATCCGAGGTGAACTTCCAGCACCTGACCGACGTTCATGCGTGAAGGCACGCCCAGCGGGTTCAGCACGATGTCGCACGGTGTGCCATCGGCCATGTAGGGCATGTCCTCGACCGGGACGATCTTGGAGACCACACCCTTGTTGCCGTGACGGCCGGCCATCTTGTCGCCAGGCTGCAGGCGGCGCTTGACGGCCAGGTAGACCTTGACCATCTTGAGCACGCCGGCTGGCAACTCGTCGCCCTGCGTGAGCTTCTTGCGCTTCTCTTCGAAAGCCAGGTCAAAGCTGTGGCGCGTCTGCTCCATCGAGTTCTTGATGCTCTCAAGCTGCGAAGCCACTTCGTCGTCCGCAGGGCGGATGTCAAACCAGTGGTACTTCTCGACGTCGGCCAGATAGGCCTTGTCGATTTTCGTGCCCTTGGCCAGCTTTTTCGGACCGCCGTTGGCAACCTTGCCGTTCAGCAATTTCTCGATACGGTCAAAAGCGTCGGCTTCCACGATACGCAGCTGGTCGTTCAGGTCCAGGCGGAAGCGCTTGAGCTCGTCGTCAATGATCTGCTGGGCGCGCTTGTCGCGCACAATGCCTTCACGGGTGAAGACCTGCACGTCGATGACCGTGCCCTGCGAACCCTGGCTCACGCGCAGCGAGGTGTCTTTCACATCGCTGGCTTTTTCGCCGAAGATGGCGCGCAACAGTTTTTCTTCCGGTGTCAGCGTGGTCTCGCCCTTGGGCGTGACCTTGCCAACCAGTGTGTCGCCCGGCTGAACTTCAGCACCGACATAAATAATGCCGGATTCGTCGAGACGGTTGAGCTGCTGCTCGGACAGGTTGGGGATGTCGCGCGTGATCTCTTCCGAGCCCAGCTTGGTGTCGCGGGCCATGACCACGAGTTCTTCGATGTGAATCGAGGTGTAGCGGTCTTCGGCCACCACGCGCTCGGAGATCAGGATCGAATCCTCGAAGTTGTAGCCGTTCCAGGGCATGAAAGCCACCAGCATGTTCTGGCCCAGGGCCAGCTCGCCGATGTCGGTCGATGCGCCGTCAGCAATCACGTCACCCTTGGACAGCTTGTCGCCCATCTTGACGATGGGGCGCTGATGGATGTTGGTGTTCTGGTTGGAACGCTGGTACTTGATCAGGTTGTAGATGTCCACGCCGACTTCACCGGCCTGTGCCTCCGCGTCGTTGACACGAACCACGATGCGGGTGGCATCGACGTAGTCAACCACACCGCCACGGGTGGCGGTGACGACCGTGCCGGAGTCGATCGCGGAAACGCGCTCGATGCCGGTACCCACAAACGCCTTTTCAGGACGCAGCACAGGCACGGCCTGACGCTGCATATTGGCGCCCATCAGAGCGCGGTTGGCATCATCGTGCTCGAGGAACGGAACCAGCGAAGCCGCGACCGACACGATCTGCGCAGGCGACACATCCATGTACTGGACACGCTCTGCGCCGACCAGCACCGACTCGCCGTTTTCACGGGCGGACACCAGGTCACCGGTCAGCTTGCCGGCATCGTCCAGCAGGGCGTTGGCCTGGGCAATCACGTACTTGCCTTCTTCAATGGCAGACAGGTAGTCGATCTGAGTTGTCACCTTGCTGTCAATCACGCGGCGATACGGTGTCTCAATGAAGCCGTATTCGTTCAGTCGTGCGTACAGGGCCAGCGAGTTGATCAGACCGATGTTCGGGCCTTCCGGCGTTTCAATCGGGCAGACGCGACCGTAATGGGTCACGTGCACGTCACGCACTTCAAAGCCTGCACGCTCGCGGGTCAAACCACCGGGGCCAAGGGCCGATACACGGCGCTTGTGGGTGATCTCGGACAGCGGGTTGGTCTGGTCCATGAACTGGGACAGCTGCGATGCACCGAAAAACTCTTTCAGTGCGGCAGAAATCGGCTTGCTGTTGATCAGGTCGTGCGGCATCAGGGGCTCTTGCTCGGCCTGGCCCAGACGCTCTTTCACGGCCTTTTCGATACGCGCCAGACCGGTGCGGTACTGGTTCTCGGCGAGTTCGCCGACACAACGCACGCGGCGGTTGCCGAGGTGGTCGATGTCGTCGACTTCGCCATTGCCGTTGCGCAGGTCAACAAGGATCTTGACGACGGCAAGAATGTCCTCGTTGGTCATGACCATGGGGCCGGTCGAAGTGTCGCGGCCCACGCGGGCGTTGAACTTCATGCGGCCGACCTTGGACAGGTCGTAAGTGTCCGGGTTATAGAACAGGCGCTGGAACAGGGCCTGAACTGCGTCCTCTGTGGGAGGCTCGCCGGGGCGCATCATGCGGTAGATCGCCACGCGGGCGGCAAACTCGTCGGCGGTTTCGTCAGCACGCAGGGTTTGCGAAATGTAGGCGCCCTGGTCGAGTTCGTTGGTGTACAGAACCTGCAGGTCCTGAACGCCGGCGACGCGAAGCTTCTTGAGAAGCAACTCGGTCAGCTCGTCATTGGCCTTGGCGATGATCTCACCGGTCTCGGCGTCAACGATGTTCTTGGCGACGACGCGACCGATCAGGAAGTCTTCGGGGACGCTGATGGTGGAGGTGTTGCTCTGCTCCAGCTCACGGGTGTGGCGCACCGTGATGCGTTTGTCCTTGGCGATGATGACCTTGCCGTTTTTGTCGGTGATGTCAAAGCGCGCGACTTCGCCGCGCATGCGCTCGGCAACAAATTCCATTTGCGCGCCGCTGTCCATCAGACGGAAGTTGTCAAACACGAAGAAGTTCGCGAGGATGGACTCGGGGTTCAGGCCGATGGCCTTGAGCAAAATCGTGACCGGCATCTTGCGGCGGCGGTCGACGCGGAAATACAGCACGTCCTTCGGGTCAAACTCGAAGTCCAGCCAGGAACCGCGGTAAGGGATGATGCGGGCGGAAAACAGCAACTTGCCCGAGCTGTGGGTTTTGCCCTTGTCGTGCTCGAAGAACACGCCGGGGGAACGGTGCAACTGGGACACGATCACGCGCTCAGTACCGTTGATGACGAACGAGCCCTTGTCGGTCATGAGCGGAACTTCGCCCATGTAGACTTCCTGCTCTTTGACTTCCTTGACGACCTTGGACTGCGAGGTCGATGACTCACGGTCATAAATGATCAGTTGCACTTTGGCGCGCACGGCCGAAGCAAAGGTCAGGCCGCGGGTCTGGCACTCGCGCACGTCAAATGCGGGCTTGGCCAGGTTGTACTCAAGAAACTTCATCTCGACAAAACCGTTGTGCGAGACGATGGGAAAAGCATTTTCAAATGCTGCCTGAAGGCCTTCGACGGTGCGTTTTTGCGGCGCGCGATCGGCCTGCAGAAACGCCGTGTAGGCATCTTTCTGCATCTGCAACAAATAAGGAACATTCAGCACACTTTCGCGGCTGCCGAAACTTTTGCGAATTCGCTTGCGTTCGGTATAGGAATAGGCCATGAGTTCTCCGCTTTTATGGGACACAAACAAGTCTGGGCCACTCGTTTGTTAAGCTCTGGCGACTGTCTTGAATGAATACACCACGTACCCAAACAGACTTGGTGGTTGGCCACTACCAACCATGGCGGACGGCAACGCATTGCACGTTGCCCGAACCAAGGCGTTTCCTGCAGTCGGGGTCAGGAAGCACTGGCAAGAAGATTTTCGTCAAATCTGCTTGCCAGTGTTTCCAAAGAGGTCTTGAAAGCGCACTTGCGCGACGCCCAGAAGGCCCTCCTTGAAAGCACGAAAGGCTGGAAGCCGATCCCGGTCTTCCAGCCTTCGCGAAACACAAGGATTACTTGAGTTCGACTTTCGCGCCGGCTTCTTCGAGCTTTTTCTTGGCAGCGTCGGCGTCAGCCTTGGGAGCGGCTTCCTTGACAGCCTTGGGAGCGCCGTCAACCAGGTCTTTGGCTTCCTTCAGGCCCAGGCCCGTGATCTCGCGAACAGCCTTGATGACCTGCACCTTGTTGGCGCCGGCTTCCAGCAGCATCACGGTGAATTCGGTCTTCTCTTCTGCAACCGCAGCAGCAGCACCGCCGCCAGCAGCAGGAGCAGACATGGCTGCAGCGCTCACGCCAAATTTCTCTTCGATGGCTTTCACCAGATCGTTGAGGTCCAGGACCGTCATGCTGTCGAGCGCGGTCAAAAATGCGTCTTTATCGAATGCCATTTTGATTTCCTAAAAAAGTTGGGTACAAGTTACGCCGCTGCAGCTTCTGCTGCGGGCTCTGCGGCTGCGACAACGTCGCTGCCTGCGCCTTTTTTCTCCGCCAGCGCGGCCAGCACACGTGCCGTCCGCGAAATGGGGGATTGCATCAAGCCCAGCAGCTGGGCAAGCAGCACTTCTTTCGAAGGGATGTTTGCGAGCTGTTTTACGCCGTTCACGTCCAGGACTTTTCCAGCCATTGCACCTGCGCGAATCACCAGCTTTTCGTTGGTTTTTGCGAAGTCGGCAACTACCTTGGCAGCTGCCACGGCGTCGATGGAAAAGCCATAGATCAACGGTCCGGTCATCTGGTCGGACAAGACGTCAAACGCGCTACCTGCCACGGCACGGCGAGCCAGGGTGTTTTTCAACACACTCAGGTTCACGCCTTTGTCGCGGGCTTGGCTGCGCAGCCTGGTCATGTCAGCGACCGTGATGCCACGGTACTCCGCCACCACGAGCGTTTGAGCTTTAGCGGCGAGGCCAGTCACTTCATCAATGACGGCTTGTTTCTCACTGCGGTTGAGACTCAAGGTCTACTCCTTAGTATTGTGTTTTTCAGATGGCGCCTTCGCCCTCTCCAATCAACACGCCTGTATTCAGCGACCAACTGTTTCAGATTCTTTTCAAAATCATTCAGCAGCGGGACCGCCATCTGCGTTGGCTGCCTTGCGGCGATTAAGCGGCCAGCCTTTCAGCCTGCCGCACCAACGGTCCTGGATGGCCTGCCCGGGTATTGACACCCCGACAGCCCACCACTTCGAGCGCCCCTTGCGGGACACTCAAATTACTTCGATTACGCCGTGATGGTTTGCGTGTCGACGCGAACGCCCACACCCATCGTTGACGAAACCGCAACTTTTCTCAGATAAACACCTTTGCTCGACGCAGGCTTGGCCTTGGTCAAAGCATCGATCAGCGCGGCCAGGTTGCCCTGCAGCTTGTCGGTATCGAAAGACCGGCGGCCGATGGTGCCGTGCACGATGCCGGCTTTGTCCACACGGAACTGGACCTGACCGGCTTTGGCATTTTTAACCGCGGTCGCCACATCAGGAGTCACCGTCCCGACCTTCGGATTGGGCATCAACCCACGTGGACCGAGAATCTGGCCCAGGGTACCGACGACACGCATGGCGTCAGGCGATGCAATCACAACGTCGAAGTCCATCTTGCCGGCCTTGATGTCGGCAGCCAGATCGTCCATGCCGACGATGTCAGCGCCAGCGGCTTTGGCTTCTTCAGCCTTGGCGCCCTGGGCAAACACGGCCACACGCTTGGTTTTGCCGGTGCCGTTGGGCAGCACGACAGCGCCGCGAACGACCTGGTCGGATTTCTTGGCGTCAATACCGAGCTGCACGGCCACATCGATGGACTCATCGAACTTGGCAACCGCAAACTCTTTCACCAGACCCAGGGCGTCAGCCACGGGATACAGCTTGTTGCTGTCGATCTTGTCGCCAATGGTTTTTTGGCGCTTGGTCAGCTTGCTCATACAACACCCTCCACCGACACGCCCATGGAGCGGGCCGTGCCGGCAATCGTGCGAACTGCAGCGTCGAGGTCTGCAGCCGTCATGTCTTTCATTTTGGTCTTGGCAATTTCTTCCAGCTGTGCGCGGGAGATCTTGCCCACCTTCACCGTGTGCGGCGTGGCAGAACCCTTGTCGAGCTTGATGGCCTTTTTGATCAGGACGCCTGCGGGAGGTGTCTTGATGACGAAGGTAAAACTCTTGTCGGCAAAAGCCGTGATGACCACAGGCAGTGGCAGACCCGGCTCAACACCCTGGGTCTGGGCATTGAATGCCTTGCAGAATTCCATGATGTTCAGACCGCGCTGACCCAGGGCCGGGCCGATCGGGGGGGACGGGTTGGCCTTACCAGCTGGCACTTGCAGCTTGATGAAGCCGACGATTTTTTTCGCCATACTTTTCTCCTTGCGGGTACAAACGCCAGGACTCTGAAAAACAGGTCCGGGCTCCCCGGGGTTTACACAACTCTTTCAATGGTTCTTGAGGAACCCTTCGCGCCGAGTTGCAAGGCGCGAAATTTAAAAGCCGATCGAAACTTAAGTTTTTTCGATCTGGCTGAATTCCAGCTCAACAGGCGTCGCACGACCAAAAATGGTGACCGACACGCGCACTTTGTTCTTGTCGTAATTAACTTCTTCGACCGTGCCATTGAAGTCGGTGAACGGGCCATCCTTGACCCGGACATATTCACCCGTCTCGAACTCAACCTTGTGCCGCGGCTTCTCGGTGCCGACCTGCATCTGGTTGACGATTTTCTGGACGTCCTCTTCCGATATGGGGGCGGGACGGTTTTTTGCACCCCCGACAAAACCGGTCACCTTGTTGGTGTGCTTCACCAGGTGCCATGTCTCGTCGTCCATGACCATTTCCACCAGCACATAGCCGGGGAAAAAGCGCCGTTCCGTCGTCTTTTTCTGACCGTTCTTGATCTCGACCACTTCTTCGGTGGGCACCAGAAAACGTCCAAATTTGGCCTGCATGCCGGCGCGGTTGATGCGCTCGACAATATTGCGTTCAACGGCTTTTTCCATGCCAGAGTAAGCATGCACCACATACCACTGCATGCCAGGCATTGGCTGCAAGGATGCGCCAGCCGCTACTTCGCTGACCACGTCACCGTTCATATCGCTCATTATTTCTTCCACCCCAGTATCAGGTCGTAAAACACCCATTCGAGTGTCTTATCGGTGAGCCACAAAAATAGCGCCATGACCACCACAAACGCAAAAACGTAAGCAGTCATCTGCATGGCTTCCCTGCGGGCAGGCCACACCACTTTTTTAACTTCGCGCCATGAGTCACGGCCAAATGCAACAAACTGTTTTCCGGGCTCTGAAGTCATGAACACGACGACAGCCAGCACCAAACCGGCAATCAGGCCACCCCATTGGGCTATGGGGCCCTGTTTTGCGAGCAGGTAAAAGCCCACCAACGAGCCCAGCACCACGGCCACGGCCAGCGCCAGCTTGGCTTTGTCAGCAGTCGTGCTGACGGTTTCAACTTGAGAAGTGGCCATGACTGCCTGATTTCCTGTTCATCTTCATGCGCCCTTCAAGACGCTTAAGCCCGCCTGGGGGTTTTGGGACTCCCGACGGGCTCACATAGTTCTACTTAAACACCACTTTCGGCCTCAAGCACTGCTGAAAGCCGCGTGGCAGGGGCAGTAGGAATCGAACCTACAACCTTCGGTTTTGGAGACCGACGCTCTGCCAATTGAGCTATACCCCTTTATCTCCTGATCACCGGGGGGCAGGGCAAAAAAGCCTGGGCTTTTCCGGCCTGTCTCCAATCAACTCAACAAATTTATTACGCAAGAATCTTGGCCACAACACCGGCGCCGACGGTTTTGCCGCCCTCGCGGATGGCGAAACGCAGACCCTCTTCCATGGCGATCGGGTTGATCAGCTTGACGGTGATCGACACGTTGTCGCC